>PAAB01000055.1 GCA_002591705.1 Phycisphaerae bacterium | reverse complement strand
ATCTGCTGAAGTTGCTTCATCAGATTCCAGGTCATTTCGGCATTGGCACGGGCATCCTCGTCGGTGGGGTTCGAACGAATGGCGGTGCGATAGTGCCCAAGGGCGGTGTCGAGCTGTGTGCGGGCGGCGTCGAGTTGATCGATCGCCTGCTGGGCACCGCTCTGATCGCCGGACTGCAGCGATTCGACCACCTGCTGGTGCGTGACGTTTCCGAGGTTGTAGATCGAGTCGTTGAGCAGGGACGGATCGTCGGAGCGTGCGATGGCATCCGTGAACCCCGCGGCCGCATCGGTCCAGTTCCCCATGCGGTAGTTGGCCACGGCTCGGTTGTAGGTCAGATCGGCGGAAGGGGATTCAAGACGCCGCTGGGCGGCATCGATCGCGTCGATGGCGTCCTGGTAGCGTCCATCCAGCATCGCCTGCTCACTGTCGAGGACGAGGGCGCGATAAGACCCCGAGGTAGTCGGTGCGGCGGGTGTCACGGTGGTCAGCAGCAGGCTGAAGGCGAGCATCGGGATCATGAGTAGGCGACCTCCGAGGATGAGGGGCCGGAGCGTCGTTCCGACATGAAGCTGTCGATCAGCAGCAGCAGCAGGGCCATCGCCGCGAACCATTGGTAGCGGGGAATGTGTTGTTCGATGCGTGCGGTCTCGATTTCACGGCCGCTTCCGTCGGCGATGACATCCTCATAGATGGTGGCCATGTCGACATTGCCCGTCCCGGCGGGAATGTACGCGCCATCGGCAGCCAGGGCCATTTCCTGAAGCAGATCGGGTTTGAGTGTGGACCACACTTCTTGTCCCTCCCAGGTGAGGTAGCGGCGCTGGCCGTCCTGCTCGATCGGGATCCGGCCTCCTTCCGCGGCATCGCCGAGTCCGACGGTGAAGACGGATATTCCTCGTTCCGCGGCCGTGGCCGCGGCTTCCACCGGGTAGCTGCCCATGTCGTCGCCATCGCTGAGCACCACGATGGCCTTGAAGTCCTCGACCTCGTCGGTGAAGGAGTCGACCGCAAGCCGAATGGCATCTCCGGTCATCGAGCCGCCACGACGACCTTCCCTCGCCTGGATCTCGTCGAGGGCGAGCCGGACCGAACCGTAGTCGAGCGTCAGCGGGACGGCCACGCCGGCCTGTCCACCGTAGGTGATGAGTCCGACGCGGTCCCCGCCCAGGGTCTCGAGGACATCTTCGATGTACTGCTTGCCGCGAAGCATCCGATTGGGCTTGGCATCCTCGGCCAGCATCGATCTGGAGGTGTCGAGAACGAAGAACACATCGATGCCTTGTTGTCTGACCTCCCGGTACCGGACTCCCCATCGAGGATCGATCAGGCTGAAGACCATCAGCACCAGTGCGACCAGCACGAGCACGGACCGGATCCGCTTGCGGGGCATGCTCATGCCCGAGGTGATTCGGCGGGCCATCGATGCCGTCCCCAGTCGACGCAGGTCCGCCTTCCTCACCTTGTAGGACAGGACGATCACGACGGCGATGGCCAGCACGGCCCAGAGCCAGTTGAGTGCCTCGAGGTTGTTGAAGCGGGGATCCATGATCAGGGCAGCCTCCGATACCGGGTACTTGAAAGCAGAACCTCCAGAAGCAGGGCCAGCAGAGGCACGATCAGCAGGGGAGGAAAGGTGAAGCCACCGAACCGGACGGAGTCGACCGACATGTCCGCGAACTGCTCGTACTGCCGTTCGATGATCTCGGTCGTCTCGAGTTCGTTGATGCGCTTGTAGATGGATTGAAGCGATTCCGTGTCGGTGGCTCTGAAGTACTGGCCGCCCGTCATGCTCGCGATTTCACGAAGCGTCTCCTCGTCGAGCTTGGTCTCCATGCGCTGGACGATCTGTCGGCCCAATGCATCCTTGCCGAGTACCGGGACGATGCCGGTCGTGCCCGCGCCGATGGTGTAGACCTTGATGTCGAAGGCTGCCGCCATTTCGGCGGCCTTGAGAGCCGTGATGTCGCCGGCGGTCTCCTCTCCATCGGTGAGCAGGATGATGACCCGGCTCTTGATTTCGTCGTCGCTGCGGATGTCCGCACGATCCTGGAGGGAGGTCAGGCGTGAGATCGCCAGAGCCAGCCCGTCGCCGATGGCGGTCAGTGGCCCCTCGGCTTCGGTGGCGACTTCGACCTGGCCCAGGCGTTGGCTGAGGTGGACGTGATCGAAGGTCATGGGGCAGTTGCTGTCCGGGAAGGAGGCGAAGGTGATCAGCCCGACCAGATCGTTCTCACGGCCTTCCATCTCGTCGACGCCGAGGACGAAGTCCTCCACGACGGCCTTGACCGCATCGAGTCGGGTCACGTTCTGGCCGTTGCGCACGAAGTCGAGGGCCTGCATGCTGCCGGATCGGTCCACGACCATCTCGATGGCGACGGCGTCGGCGTGGACACGGGTCTGCTGATCGGCACGCAGCGGTCGTGCAATGCAGACGATGAGGGCCACCAGTGCGATGGTGCGTAGGGCCGGAATGATCCACCGGGTACGGACCACCCACGTGCGGGGGAGCTTCGACATGACACGGGTGGTCGGGCACGGCATGAATGCACGTTGCGTTCCCCGTGACCATCTCCACCACAGCAGCGGAATCAACAGGATCAGGAGAAGGAACCAGATGGATGGTTGCTGGAAGAGGAACATCAGTCGGTCTCCTCCGCCGTCACGGTTCGCGGCTGGGTATCGACGACGAAGCACCTCGCCATGCGCAGGGCCTGCTCGCCCTGGTCGATCGGTGGTTCATGGCGGGCAAACTTCACCAGATCGGCGATGCGAAGGAATGCGTGCAACTGGGACTGCTGCGGTGCGGGCAGTGTGTCGCTGCCGCGCATGTCATCGAGGAATTCCGGCGTGGTTCGAGTCGGAGCCAGCATTCCGAAGCGGCCTTCGATGTAGTGGCGAAGGATGTCGGTGAGCCGTACGTAGTACGGCTGGAAGCATCGTCGTTCCAGAAGGCGTTCCGACTCCAGGGCGTCCAGCTGGCGCTGGGCCAGGAGATGGGGGGGGAGCGGCGGCGGCGTTCCCCGTCCGGGGCGACGAACCATCTGGATGATCACGATGCCCGCGGCCAGCAGGGTCGCGCCGCCCAGGAGCAGCCACAGGCCCCAGTTGGTCAGGGGAATCGAGACCGGACCGCGGATGTCGCGAAGACCCGCAGTGTCCTCGGCCGCGTAGGATCGGATGGTGATCTCGATGGGATCCGTCGTGACCGACCCCGTCACTTCGACGGCGCCGCGTCGATCCGTGAATCGTGCCGTGACGCCGGGAATCTGCAGCGTTCCGGTCTCGAAGGTGTCGAGCACCATGCGCTGGGTCCACGCCCGACGTTCACCGTCGGGATAATCGGGGAGCAGTTCGTTCTCGAGCACGTGGAATCCCGCGATGAGGGCATCCTCCGGAATCTCCAGCAGCGGCATTGCGAGTTCGACGTCGTCCGGGGCGAGCGCGCGAAGTTCGACCGTCAGCGGAGTGCCGGTTTCGATCGTGTCGGAATCGACCGTGACCGTCAGTTCGACCGGACCACGCGTCGCCGTCGTCCGTGACGAATCCGATGCACCCGTGTCCGCCGGGCGGCTGCACGCAGCAGGGGGTGCCAGGAGCAGCGCCGCCACGAGCAGTCGGACCAACAGGATGTGGCTCATCATGCGGCTCATCGTTCCATCCTCGCTTCACGACGTTTGAAGAATCGGCTCAGGGACTCGACGAAGGCCTCGCCCGTCCGGAGGGTCAGGCGGTCGATCCGGTATCGATTCATCCAGGTGTCGAGTTCGTTCTCGGCCTGTTCGGTCATCCTGCGGTAGGCATCCCTCGCCGTGCGTGATCCCGTGTCCAGCAGCATGCCGTGGCCGGTCTCGTTGTCCCGGACTTCGACCAGACCCATCCGCGGAATCTCCTCCTCGAAGCGGTCGCGTACGTCGACCGCGATCAGATCGTGCTTTCTGCGTGCGATCTGCATCGCGGATTCGAACCCGGAGTCGATGAAGTCGCTGATCATGAATGCGGTGCACTTGCGCTTCTGGATCCGATTGAGGTACTCCAGGGCGACCGACAGGTCGGTGCCCCGGCCCTCGGGCTCCAGCGCGAGCAGTTCCCGGATGACCCGCAGGACGTGGCGGGGGCCCTTGCGCGGAGGGACGAAGAGTTCGACCCGATCGGTGAAGCAGATCAGGCCGACCTTGTCGTTGTTTCGAATGGCCGACAGGGCCAGGGTGGCTCCGATCTCCGCGACGAGCTCGCGTTTGAACTGGCGATGCGTACCGAAGTTCTGGGATCCACTGAGGTCGACCAGGAGCATCACCGTCAATTCCCGTTCTTCGCGGAACACCTTGACGAAGGGTTCGCCGGCGCGGGCACTCACGTTCCAGTCGATCGTGCGGACGTCGTCCCCGATCTGGTACTGACGCACCTCCTCGAACTCCATGCCGCGCCCCTTGAATGCGGAGTGATACTGTCCGGCGAGGACGTCGTTCACGGTCCGTGAGGTGCGGAGTTCGATTCGTCGTATCTTCTTGAGCAGCTCAGCAGGGATCATCCCGGTTTCCTTACGAGCAAGAAACGGTTGGTGAAGAGAAGCAGTGGGGCCGGTCCTCGATCAGGGCACGCGGACCTGCTGCAGGATGGTCTGGATGATGTCGTCCGAGGTCTTCTCCTCGGCTTCCGCCTCGTAGGTGGTGGCGATCCGGTGTCGCAGCACGTCGGGCGCGAGGTCCTTGACGTCCTGCGGGACCACATAGCCTCTTCCGTCGAGGAAGGCGTTCGCCTTCGCGCAGAGGGAGAGGGCAAGCGTGGCCCGCGGAGATGCTCCGAACTCGACCAGGCTGGCCAGATCGGTACCGAAGCGGGCGGGTTCACGGGTCGCATAGATGAGATCGACGATGTACTTCGCGATCTTCTCGTCCAGGTAGATCGAATCGACGATGCGTCGGGCTTCGAGGATGTCCTGCGGGCTCATGACGGGCTGGACCCGCTTGGGTTCCTGCGTCGAGGACATCCGATCGAGAATCACCAGTTCCTCCTCCCGGGTCGGGTAGGTCACCACAACCTTCATGAGGAAGCGGTCGACCTGTGCTTCGGGCAGGGGGTAGGTTCCCTCCTGCTCGACCGGATTCTGCGTCGCGAGGACGAGGAACGGGGCCGGCAGGGAATGGGTTTCCTTGCCGATCGTCACCTGACGCTCCTGCATCGCCTCCAGCAGGGCGCTCTGGACCTTGGCCGGGGCGCGGTTGATCTCGTCCGCCAGGATGACGTTCGAGAAGATGGGGCCCTTGTTGACGACGAACTCGCCGTCATCGGGTCGGTAGATCAGAGTTCCCACGATGTCCGCCGGGAGAAGGTCCGGCGTGAACTGGATGCGTTGGAAGGGGGCTTCGATGCCGTCGGCGAGCGTCGAGATCGCCAGGGTCTTGGCAAGCCCCGGAACGCCCTCGATGAGGAGGTGACCGTTGGCCAGCAGTCCGATCAGCATCCGATGCAGCAGTTGATCCTGCCCGACGATGATCTCGTGGGTCTCCCGTTCCAATCGACGGAACGGTTCGCTGGCCGCCTGGACCTGCTCGGATACGTGTTTGATGTCGAGTTGACTGGTGGTCATCTCCGGTTCCTCGTGCTGGGTCATGGGGTGGATCCTTGGAGGCAACGCCGGGGCCCCCGTGGCTGACCTGCGTACGACGCACGATCGGGGCCGGTTCGGTTCATTTTCATGATAACCTCATTCACGGGGTCTCCAGGCCGGTCCGAGCCCATTGTTCCGGTTGCCGACGACTTCATCCGCCCGGACCGTTGTCCAACGGATACCCTCATGAATACATGTCGCTGCTCTCCAATCATCATCGCAAGAAGCTGCTGGCCGAGCCCTTTCCGACCGCCTGGGAGTCGGTGCTCGAGGCCGACTTCGGGCTCTGGGCTCGGCTGGATTCCGATGAGCGTTCGCGTCTGCGGGACTGCATCCGGATCATCATCGACGAGAAGTACTGGGAAGGCTGCAACGGGGTGGAGATCGACGATCGGATCCGGGTGCTCATCGCGGCCATGGCCGGGGTGCTGCTTCTGGATCACGATCACGGCTACTACCGCAACGTGCGGTCCATTCTCGTGTATCCCGAAGCGTACGTGCAGGGCAGTGAACATGTGGATGAAGACGGACTGGTCCACGAAGGTACTGCGAATCTCGGCGAGGCCTGGTTCAACGGTCCGGTGATCGTGTCCTGGCGCGATGCATTCGAGTCGGCCCGTCACCCGGGACGCGGCTGCAACGTGGTGTACCACGAGTTCGCCCATACGCTCGACATGCTCACCGGCATGACCAACGGGACGCCGCCGCTGCGGGACCGGTCCCACTACGGCGAATGGAACAGCGTGATGACCCGTGAGTTCGAGGAGATCCGGGCGATCTACGAGCGTGGGTCCCGCGACGTCATCCGCGAGTACGGCGTCACCAATGTCGCGGAGTTCTTCGCCGTATCCACCGAGGTGTTCATCGATGCGCCGTCGGCCCTGAAGCGATGCCGGCCCGATCTCTACGACCAGTTCCGACGGTTCTACGGGCTCGACCCCATCCGGTGGCTTCCTGGATCCCGCTACCGGTGATCAGTTCCGTTCGACCAGTCGGTCGATCAGGAAGCTCGATTGTTCCAGTGCGGTCTGCGAGAATTCGCCGAAGAACGACTCGACCTCCGCAAAGAGGGATCGGAACGACTCCCGGTCGCCCGTGGAGATGGCGTCGTGGAGCTCCTCGGCGGCATTCCGGAACTCCTGCATGACCCGATCGCGGTTGGGGTTCGACATTTCGATCGATGCGTAGAGGTCCGCGGACTGGGCGAAGTGCCGGGCCGTCATCAGCAGCTCCATGTGGTAGATCGGTGAAGTGAAGCGCAACGTCTCCTGGACCGAGACGTCGAGTTTCTGCATGGTTCGTCCGAGCACCTCCGTCGAATAGTGGGTGAGGACCTGCACGATGGCCATGGCTCGATCGTGATCCGCGGGGGTGCTTTCCAGCAGGGTGAGTCCACACGCTGCGAGCATGTCTCCGAGCCAGGCGAGCCAGTCGGTGTCGCCCACNAGACGGNCCGGNGTCAGCACGATNCGCTGTCCCTGNAGCGAATGGAGCGACGGTCCGAAGAGCGGATGCGTNCCGATCACGCTGCANGCNCTNGCTTCNAGCATGGCNTCGACCGGTTCCTGCTTGATGGAGGTGATGTCGATCAGGAGCGNGTCCGNCCGNCAGGCGGGNCCGATCTCNCGGATGACCTCCAGGGTCGATTCGATGCTGACNGCGATGATCACCACNTCGGCNTCNCGGGCGANNTCNGGNCCGGTTCGTTCGGTGTCGAGNTCCGCNACCAGCNCCCGGTGNCCNAGCATGGTGAAGAGCCGGTCGAGGCATCGNCCCATGCCNCCGTGNCCTCCGATGATCGCGANCGTGCGNGGTTCGATGCGAACCGGNACNGCNGCCNTGAGCGAGGCCTGGCGATCNCGNCTGGCCCANAGGATCACNCGGAAGAGGCTCTCGATGACTTCGGGTCGGATGCCGCTTTCGCCNGCGAGTCCGCGCCGGTCNNGNAGCAGGGCGGNCTCCCGTCCCGNATCCCGGATCGGNACGCCGGAGGTCCGCTTCACGTCNGCGACCGAAGCNACCAGCGCNTTNCGTNNGGCNAGCAGCGNGATGAACNGGTGGTCGATCTCGTCGATCTGGTTCCGGAGCTCCTGCAGNGCTTCGGGAATGGGGGGGNACGGNGCCTGNTCGGCATCGTGGTGGTGCAGCGGNGAATGAAGNGGANCGCCCATGNAANCAACGTCGGATGGAGATGGGNCCTGCCTTGACAATCCTCCGGGNNCGTCTCCGGTCGGGTACACTGTGGNACNNCAACGCCCCNNNNGGGGCCCATCCCATTCATTTCAGGAACCGTGGCATGAGCACCACCACCATCGAGCAGACANCGGCGCGNTCNCCCTTCGTCAANGAGTTCATGCATGCACTCTCGGAGCGGAATCCCGGNGANCANGAGTANCTGCAGGCCGTCGAGGANTGCATCGTCTCGCTNGAGAAGGTCGTGGANCGGCATCCCGANTACANGGCCGCNAGCATCCTCGATCGGATCGTCGAGCCCGAGCGGATTCTCCAGTTCCGGGTGAGNTGGATGGANGANCAGGGNGANGTGCANGTCAATCGCGGCTACCGGGTCCAGTTCAANGGNGCGATCGGNCCCTACAAGGGAGGCCTGCGATTCCATCCCAGCGTCAANCGCAGCATTCTCAAGTTCCTCGGATTCGAGCAGGTCTTCAAGAACAGTCTCACGACCCAGCCNATCGGCGGCGGCAAGGGAGGAAGNGANTTCGATCCCCGGGGCCGCAGCGANGCNGANGTGATGCGGTTCTGNCAGGCGTTCATGACGGAGNTGTATCGCTACATCGGGCCCGATACCGACGTCCCGGCGGGNGACATCGGNGTGGGCGGCCGGGANATCGGCTACCTCTTCGGCCAGTANCGCANGATCACCAACACCTTCACGGGTGTCCTGACCGGGCGGCATGTCAACTGGGGGGGCAGTCTCATCCGTCCCGAGGCGACCGGATACGGATCCGTCTACTTTGCATCGGACATGCTCGGGACCCGTGATCTCACGCTCGAGGGAATGGACTGTCTGGTGTCGGGATCCGGCAACGTCGCCCAGTACACCACGGAGAAGGTGATCGATCTCGGGGGGAAGGTGATCACCATGTCCGATTCGACGGGCTACATCCACGATCCGGCCGGCATCGATCGTGACAAGCTCGCCTGGATCATGGATCTCAAGAACAACCGACGGGGTCGGATATCCGAGTATGCCGATGCCCACGACGGCGTCACNTACCACGATCATGATCTCTCGGCCGGCTCCAGTCCGCTCTGGACGATTCCCGCGAAGGTGGCATTCCCGTCGGCCACCCAGAACGAGATCGACGGCGTTGCCGCCGCGGCCATGGTCGACAACGGTGTCATTGCCGTCTCCGAAGGTGCCAACATGCCCACGACGCCCGAGGGACAGCACTGCTTCATCGAGCAGAACGTGCTCTACGGTCCGGGCAAGGCGGCGAACGCAGGTGGTGTGGCGGTCTCCGCGCTCGAAATGGCGCAGGGCAGCCAGCGGATGTTCTGGTCCCGCGAGGAAGTGGATCGCCAGCTCAAGGCGATCATGGGACGCATCCACGCGGTGAGTCTGGAAGCCGCAGAGGNCTACGGNGTGCCCGGAAACTACCTGCACGGTGCCAACATCGCAGGCTTCAGAAANGTCGCCGATGCGATGATGGATCAGGGTGTGATCTGATTTCCGNNCCAAGAAAGTTCGAAATCAAGCCCTGGNATTCCGGNTGCATGTGGTAGGATTCCANNGAAGTTCGANCGGTCCGCAGGACAGGTCGATGCCGGACCAGANNGGTCCTTCTCGAAAACACGAATCGAGCCAGATCGGGCCATCGAAGCCGTCGTGCTTCGGGAACAGACTTGTTCGAAATGCCTGCAGACAGCAATCAACACGGTGCACCCTTGTTCACTCCCTGTGCCATCACTGCCACGTCGACGAACCGGAGTTCAGTCTCATGACCGAAGCGGTGCGCATCGAATTCGGTGACCAGATCCGGCACCGTGCCCATCCCGAATGGGGGACGGGTTCGGTCGCGAAGGTGGAGGACACCGTCGCCGGCGGNAAGCCNTCGCAGAAGGTGACCATNCGATTNCCCAACGCCGGAGTCAAGGTGATCCAGTCCGTCAGCGGGACGCTTGAACGCATCGACCCGGAGGCTCCCGCCTTCGATGATTCGAACTCGGCCGACCGCCTCGATGAGATCGATCGGATGTCNCAGGACGACCTGCTGGCTCCGGTGGCCAGTCGCAAGCTGGTCGAGATCATGGTCGCCATCCCGGAGTCGTGCCGGGATCCGTTCCGATCCCTCGGAGATCGCATCGAAGCCACGCTGGCCCTGTGGCGATTCGACGAGGGAAGCAGTGGTCTCTACGACTGGGCCGTGATGCAGACGGGACTTGACGATCCCCTGACCCGATTCAACCGACACGAGCTCGAGGAACACTACAAGCGATGGTCACACGAGCGTGAGCAGCATCTNAAGCGGTTGCTCCAAGAAGCTGCGGCCTCGTCGATCGACCTCGAGCCGCTGCTGGCCAAGGCTCCGGGCGTGGCCCGCCGCACGCTCCAGCGCGTTCATCGCTGAACGTTCCCAGACCCCCCAGACGGAGCAGACGGAACTCGGCCGGGTTCCTCGACGCTGTCGTGCGGTCTGTGCGGCCTCGGCCTGATCTGATTTCAGCGATTTGAGTTCAGTGTCCGGCGCCAGGGCGTGGTTCGATGTACATCTTTGNGGGCGTGGTCTTCGCCGCGTTCCGACAAACGAAGAAGAGGGGAATCACATGGATGAACAGACTTNCCAGGAGAAGTTCACGGAGCTCCTGCACCGGATCGGCGAGTTGCCGCCCGAGCAGCGGGCCTGCATGGAGCAGTTGGCGGACGCAACCCAGCGTCGTCGTGATCGCATCAGTCATTCCGTCACCGAACTTCAGGAATCACTCGACTTTCTGCGCTTGAGCGTGAAGTATCTGGTCTTCGATCTCGAAGCCACGCGCCGTGAGAACTCGTACCTTCGTCAACTCCTCGATCAGGCGACGCGTGAACGCCGTCGTTCGCGGGATGACGGCGACGGTCGCGAGCACGGCCTCGACGAGCACTGATCGCGCCGCACCGGATGTGAGGGGGTACGGGGTGCCATCGATCCTTCGGATCGGTCGGCACCCCGCTTACGTGGATCCGATTCCATCGGTGCGTCCGGTCCGCGCCTCGGGCAGTTCGTCCCACCGGGTCGTGTATCGCGGGGACGCGTGTTCGCGCCGGGTGATCCAGGCGGTTCCGGTTCCCATGGAGCCGCTGCGGATGGTGTCGGATCCCATGGCCCGGTTGACGCGGTCCATCACGTCCATGATCGTGTCCGACCGCGTGTGATCCAGGGCATCGAAGAGATGCAGCTGGGTCGGACGGCGTGGTTGCAGTGCGCAGCACCGGACGCCGGCCTTCTTGAATCGGAATCCGTCCCGCCAGATCCGACGGCCGGCTTCCCGGGCGTGCCGCACCAGCGTGGGAGTGTCGTTCGTCGGGGTGAGCAGTCGGACCGTCGCGTGGTTCGCGTAGCGGGGTTCGTCGGGTCGGAACCGGTTGGTGGAGATGTACACGGTCAGNACTCCGGCCGCGGACTGCTGGTCACGGAGCTTCTCGGCCGCACGGGCAGCGAAGGATGCCAGGGCGCGTGANAGTTCGCCCCAGTCGTCGATGGGACGTGCGAAGGAGCGGGATCGGACGATGGACTTCTTCGGTGCGGGCTCCTGCTCCAGCTGGAAGGCGGGGACGCCGCGGAGTTCCCGGGCGGTCCGGAGCCCGACGATGTTCAGGTGCCTGCGGAGCCATCGCTCGTCGGCCTGCTTCAGATCCAGAGCGGTGCGGATTCCGTGCTCGACGAGTTTCCGCTTCCAGCGCCATCCGATGCCCCACACGTCCCCGATGTCGACCGACGAAAGGGTGAGATCGCTGCGGGGGGTCGCATCGATCTCCGCGACGCCCGGGCCGGACCGGTCGCGTTTGGCGAGATGATTCGCGACCTTCGCCAGGGTCTTGGTGGGACCGATTCCCACGGAGACCGGAATGCCCGTCCATTGCAGCACGGTGCTTCGCATGGTGGACGCGGAGTCCACCAGCTCCTTCCGAGGNACGTCTTCGAGATCGAGGAAGGCTTCGTCGATGGAGTAGGACTCCATCGACGGGAAGAACGACTGCACGGTGGAGAACACGCGACGGGACATGTCGTCGTACAGGGTGTAGTTGGACGATCGCACCGCGACGGCATGTTTCCGGATCAGGTCGCGGAGCTGGAACACCGGTTGTCCCATGCCGATGCCCAGAGCCTTGGCTTCGTTGGAACGGGCGACGACGCAGCCGTCGTTGTTGGAGAGCACGATGACCGGTCTCCGCTCGATGGACGGATCGAAGACCCGTTCACAGGACGCGTAGAAGTTGTTGCAGTCNACGAGGGCGAAGATGGTCACGGGGCATGAATGGTCCAGGTCACGACGCCCCAGATCCGGGCGTCGGTGTCCTCGTTGATGTCGATGGGGGGATACGCATCGTTCTCCGGCACCAGTTGCAGACCGTGCTTGCCCTGACGGAGTCGCTTGATGGTCAGCTCCCCGTCGACGGCGGCGATGACGACGTGTCCCGGGGCGGCGGTGCGGCTCCGGTCGACGACCAGCAGGTCGCCGTCGTGGATGCCGGCCCCCGTCATGGAATGCCCGCGGGCGCGGACGAAGAAGGTTGCCGAGGGATGGGTGACCAGTGCTTCATGGAGATCCAGCGAACGGTCGATGTAGTCATCAGCCGGAGACGGAAATCCCGCCTCCACCCGGGCGCCGAACAGTGGAGTGGCGTTCCGGGAGGTCGGGTGATCGGCGGCTGCCCCGAGGACGTCGATCCCCGTGGGCTCATGGTGCGGTAATGCGGGCATGCCATACCCTAACAGAACAAGAACATCCATGCAAGTCGGGACTCGGTAGGTTGTGATCATGGACGAAGGGCCAAGTCAGGCGGATCTTGATCGCTTCGGTGGCGACGATCAGTCGGCCTGGTGTCCGGACTGCGGTGCCGAGGTCTGGGACGATGCGGAGTTCTGTCCGGAATGCGGCGAGCAGATCGGTGGCCGGACCAGTGCGCGGAGGCCGGTGGAGCGGGAACTGCGTCGGCGCTGGTTCGTTCTGGTGGTGATTCTGGTGCTGATCGGATTTCTGTGGTGGCTGACCAGGCTCTTCTGAAGAACGCTGCTACCGACCGATGTCCACCCGACCGTGCGACACCATCTCGAAGTGGAGGACGGAAGGNGTGTTCCATGCCTCGACCTGCAGGCGAAGATCGCCGNCCCAACCCTGCCACTGGCTGACGGGGACGGGAAAGTCCATCGATTCCAGCCGACTCCAGCCCCAGATCGCGTAGCAGTCGTACGCGGCCCGGCCGTTGTCGGGAGCGAAGGCATAGGCGAGTGGGACGCGACGGTTGAGATCGGAGACGGTTCCGAAGCCGTTCCAGTCGTTCTCGACCTTCCAGTGCCGAGCGCCCTTGCGGCGGATCTCGTCGGGATCGAAGGGGACCCATCCGGCGCCGGGCAGGAACAGTTCCGCCCAAACCAGCAGCCGCTTCTTGCCCTTGCGGTCTTCTCCTCGGCCGATGACCGGGCGGGCGGGGATGCCCGCCGCTCGCAGCAACGCCACGCAGACGCACACCAGGTCGTTGGGGGTGCCNGACTCTCGTTGGGCCGCGGCGATCGCACCATTGACGTCGAGTCCGCGAATCGATTGGCCGGGGCCGTAGAGCGTGGTTTCGCCGTTCTTCTGGATGGTGTTGCAGGCGTGTCGAACCAGCTCCTTGGCAGCGATCCAGGGTGGAACCTGTCGCAGATTCCCTTCGGAGACCTCCTGGACGACGTTGGCGAACACCGGGTCGTCGGATTCGATCAGGGCCTGGGGTTTCAGGGCATCACGAACCGAAGACGGCCATGACTCGGGCCAGGGGATCGATTGCAGCGCCTCCTCGTCGACTTCGCTGGAGTAGCAGATGGCCTGGTGGAACACGCTGAAACGAAGTTGCGTGGCGAGGTTCAGGATGTTCTTGTCGATGCGGACGTCCTTGGTGGGCGCCTCGATCATTCCTTCGTTGAAGATGCCTCTGCCGTTGATCAGTTCCGGGCCGCGTCCGCCATCGAGCCGTTTGCCGTGGAGCTGCACCTCCGCCTGCAGGGTGTCCAGATTCACGAAGCTGGAGGCTCCCTGCAGCACGAGGGGCATCAGCAGCGGGCGGTTGGGATCGATGACCGCCAGGCAGTGGATGCCCACGTTGAAGGTGGTGTCGTAGCTTCGCGGCTTTTCCCAGGTCACGTACTCGTTGGACTGTGGTGGCGAAGGCACGGTGGCGGCTTCGGTCGCCCGCGGAGAGTTCGGTTCGCTGGGAACGGGTGTGGATGCCGGGGAGGGAGTCGACAGGGCGGTCCCCGTCAGGATCGACATCGCTGCGATGACGGAAGGAATGGCCATGGACTCATTCTAGCCCAGCGGGCTGCGGAAGGAGTCCGAGATGAACATGGTGTTGATGGCGTTCAGGAAACTGGCCAGCACGAAGTTGATCACGATGATCGCCAGAAAGCTGATCACGAACGCATTGGTGGTGGCGCGGCCGACACCCGCTGCCCCCGGCCGACAGGTGAATCCCTTGTAGCAGGAGATCAGTCCGATGCTGAGTCCGAAGAACACGGACTTGATCAGACCGTTGACCGGTTCCCACCATCCCAGGAAGTATTCAGTGAAGCCCCAGTAGTCGATCGGCGGTACGCCGTTGAAGCCGACCGTGATGAGGTAGCCGCCCCAGACCCCGAGCAGGTCCGAGTAGATGGTGAGAATGGGAGTCATCACCACGCAGGCGACGACCCGGGGGACCACCAGCAGCAGGATGGGATCGCTGGCCATGGCCCGCATCGCGTCGAGCTGTTCCGTCACCCGCATGGTGCCCAGTTCCGCCGCCAACGCGCCGCCGACCCGTCCGGCGACCATCACCGCGGCGAGGACCGGTCCGATCTGCTTGACCACGGAGACGTTGATGATGCCGCCCATCCGCCCCTCCAGCCCGAAGGCCTGGAACTGGTTGAAGGTCTCCAGAGCAAGGATCATTCCGATGAAGCCACCGGTGATGGCCACCACGGGGATCGAAGCGACTCCCACCGNATAGAACTGNGNGCGAATCATTCGCCANCGNCCCCAGCGACGTGGNTGGGTNAGGAACCAGCGAAGNGTGGTCAGGCTGAAAANGACGAAGCGGCCGAACCCGGCAATCCCATGAAAGACATGGTGTCCNACGTGGGAAATGCCGCGGACGGCCGCTGTCATCNCAGTACCTCTTCTGCTNNGGAGCAGGGGATCTACTTCATCGGNTCGTCGGTNTCCACGACCGCGGTNGCGGTGGTNTCGGTCTCGGTGGNGGTGTCTCCCATGGGATCCATGGCCATCGAGGTGTCGGTCTTCGAGGTGAGGTAGATCTCGACGCGCCGGTTNGCGGCGGTTCCGCCCGGTTCNTTCGGAATCAGTGGCTTGTATTCGCCCCACCCGGCAACCTGCACCCGATNGGCGTCGATGCCCGAGCCGACCAGCACGTCGCGGACCGCAATGGCCCGATGCACGGCAAGGTGCATGTTCGTGGGATGCTGATTCTTCGAGTACTTCACCGGGACGTCGTCGGTGTGTCCCATGACGACCAGTTCGAAGTTCTCGGCCGAAGGGCCGTCGAGGATGGTGGCCAGCGCCGCCAGTGAAGCGGTGCCGGCGTCCTTGACCTGGTCCTTGCCGGAGTTGAAGGTCAGGTCGCTGTTGAACCGCAGCATGCCGGTACCGGAATCGAAGGTGATCTGGTCCGGGTACTGGCTGGCGAGTCGGGCCAGAGCGGNCTGGACGTCAGCGGGGAGGGGCCCGATCTCCATCTCGCTGACCTGCATCGCCAGATTCTGATTGGACATGGACAGCTGGCTCAGTTCGCCGCCGAGGATCTCGTACTTCTCCTGGAGGAGGGAGATGTCGCCGCGGGCCGCAGACAACTGCTGCGTGCGGTTGGACAACTGGGCCTCGAGGGAATCCCGCTCGTCGGTGACGGTCAGCAGCTGCTCCTGGAGCGATCGCTTGACCTGAAGAAGATTGTCGTACTTGTCCTGCTGAACGCATCCGCCGGTCAGCAGTGGCAGCATGAATGCCGCCGCGGCGCACGTGGTGGGTACAATGCGTGCCATGGTGGGTTACCCCGCTTGATTGAAAGAGGTACTCTGAGGTCGCACAGTGGCTTCCGTTCCACTGGGCATGTCATCAACAGTGTACCGTTCCTGNGCCCGGAGTGGGGGTCGGGGAGAACGTGTGGACGGCGCGTTGGTCGAGGCCGGCCAACGACTTGTGACCGGGAGCCGGTGAATGGCCGAGTCGACAGAACGTACGCTGATCCACGCCGCGGGNGTCTTCGACGCCGGTGGCGTGCAGGCCTCGCCCGGTGCCCTGCTGCTGGAGGGCCGGGAGGTCGTCGCCGCGGGGACCCCCCAGTCCATCGGTGCGGTGGAAGGGGTCAGGCGGATCGATGAGCCCGGGGCGGTCCTGCTGCCGGGCATGGTCAATGCCCACGCCCATCTCGATCTCACACCACTGGANCCCCGGCCNTTCGGTGGAAAGTTCGAGGCCTGGCTGCAATCGATCCTCGATCTGCGGGCCGGTCAGCGGGCGGGGGGGACGCTTCGTGTGGATACCCAACTGGGCATCGAGTTGTCCCTGGCCGGGGGGGTCGCCTTTGTGGGCGACATCGCCGGAGTGGGACAGACCGAGCCGGCCCTGGCCTTCCGGGAGAGTGCACTGGGAGGCGTGTCCTTCATCGAGTGCTTCGGTCTCGGAGATCGACAGGACGAATCGATCCGGCAGATCCAGGCCGTTCTCGACTCGGTCCCCGAGTTCGGAAACGGGGTGCGGGTGGGGATCTCTCCGCATGCTCCCTACACCTGCGGTCCGGANGTCTACGCCTANGCGTGNTCNACCGGACGTCCGGTCGCCACTCATCTGGCGGAAAGTCTCGAGGAGGAGGAGTTTCTGCGTGACGGGTCCGGTCCCTTCCGACGGCTGTCGGAGCGGATGCAGGCCTGGAACGACGGGGTGGTGATTCCCGACTGTCATCCCGTCGAGGCNTTGCGCGGAGTGCTCGGCACGCGTCCTCTGTTGCTCGTTCACTTGAACTACGTCGGTTCATCGCACATCGAACTGATCGCCGAGCGTGGCGGCATGGTCGCGTACTGTCCNCGGGCCAGCGACTACTTCGGTCATCCTCGGNACGATCGTNCGGCGCATCGCTACCGCGAGATGCTGGATGCCGGCATTCCGGTCGCGTTGGGAACCGATTCGCGGACCTGTCTCGACACGCCGGACCGCATCGGGGTCCTCGACGAGATGCGTCATCTGTACAAACGCGATGGCACCGATCCGCTGCGGTTGCTGGCAATGGCCACCGTGNACGGTGCGGCCGCGCTGGAACTCGACGCCGGTCTGGTGACCTTCGATCCGGGCGNCATCGGAGGGGTACTGGCCGTCGANGTCTCCGAAGGGGATGAACCGGCATCCCTCGCCGGTGCGCTCGCCCGTGGAAATGCACCCCGCTGGGTGCTCGAGCCNGGAGCCGATTCGTGATCGAGGGGTTGGATCCGACCGCCCCGGCGACCGAAGTCGCCCGCGCACTGCTGGGGCGTGATCTGGTGCGGATCGTGGACGGGGTTCGCCGCTCCGGGCGGATCGTCGAAGTGGAGGCCTACGTCGGGCACGAGGATCGGGCCAGCCACACCTGGGGCGGGCGGCGAACCAAACGGAACGAGACGATGTTCACGGCGGGCGGACACCTCTACGTCTACCTGATCTACGGGATGCACCATTGCCTGAATCTGGTGACCGGGCCCGAGGATCACGGCGAAGCGGTGCTGCTGCGGGCGTTGGAGCCGCGGGAGGGAATCGAGGCGATGCGCATCGATCGCCCCAAGGCCAAGCGTGCGAGGGATTTGTGTCGTGGACCGGGCCGTCTGTGCGCCGCTCTGGCCGTCGACCGGTCGCTGGACGGTCTGGCAATCGGTCGGTCAAACGATCTTTGGATCGAACCGGGCGAGCCGGTGGATGACTCGCAGTGCGTCACTGGACCGCGGATCGGATTGGGGCATACCGGCCCCTGGGCCGACGCGCCGCTTCGCTATTCGATCCTCGAATCGCCATTCGTGTCCGATCCACGTCCTATCAGCCGATGATATTGTCGGATTTCAATAGGTTTCCGGACCGGAAACCGATAAGATGCTTCAGGAGGGAGGGAACAAGGCATGGGTCACTCATCACAGCAGATCGATTGGCGGGCGATGGTCGATGCGGCGGGACCGTATCCGCTGGCGGCGTTCAACTTCGTGCAGGAAGGTCTGAGCTACACCTCCGAACAGGTCTTCGACGATCCCTTCGGTCTGCCCGAAATGGAACGTCATGTCAGTGGCCAGGAACTGTGCATGGGTCTGAAGAACTACGCGCTCGCCCAGTACGGAATGATGGCGCCGGTGGTCCTGTCCCAGTGGAACATCAAACGCAGCGACGACTTCGGTCGGATCGTGTTCGCGATGATCGAAGCCGGTCTGATGAGTTCCAGTGCCGACGACACCCCGGAGGACTTCCACGCGGTCTTCGATTTCAGCGACGTCTTCTCCCGCAGCGAGATGCTGGGCCGGATCGGCGACGAGCAGGAAGTCTGAACCCCACCCGCAAGGGCGAATTTCGACGCATTGAGCACCCTCGAGGTCGATCCTCGAGGGTTTTTCTTGCACTGCGCCGTGAGTTTCGGTCTGATGGGGCGTCATATCAACCACACCCCCGGGGGGGGGAGATTCCAATGAAGATTCGCGTTGTTCTCGCGTCCATCGTGCTGGGCCTGCTGGCTCAGGTGCAGGTGTCGGCCCAGGTCGTCGACTGCGTCTGCGATTCCGAGTACTCGGTCGGAGACCGGGTCGTGTTAACGGGAGAGTCTGGTCTGGGTGACCTCCCGGTTGGTTCACTCGGAACCGTCGTATGCGGCTCCAACGCATTTGGTGGGAATCTCATTCTGGTCGATTGGGATGGCTACGATTCGGGACACGATGGGAACGGGTACTGCACCTGCGGCGAATCGGCAGGATCCGGCACGAGCAACTTCTACGTCGATTGCGGTGTGATTCAAATGTTCACTCTTATCGAGTGCGCCTGCGATTCGGAATACTCGGTCGGTGATCGCGTGACGCTGCTGGTCGACGATCCCGATGATGCCAATGGCCTCCCCGCCGGCACGGCCGGTACCGTGTTGTGCGGGACGTCGGCGTTCGGTGACCTGTACGTCAGTTGGGACGGCTGGAGCAAGGGGCACAACAACAACTTCAACTGCGAATGCCAGGATGGCGTTGACGACAGCGACAACAGTCACTGGATTGTCGAATGCGATCAGATTCGTGCCGGTGCACCGAGGACCTTGTATTCAGAAGGTATCTATGGATTGGTTTCCATTGCCCAACCCTTCGACACGCTGATACTTCAGAGCGGCCAGTACGCCGTCAATGGCGACGGCAGCGCCGTAGTGGTCGACGTTTCGGACATCACGTTACGGGTGGAGGACTGGCGTGGTTACGGAACGGGTGACATTGCGATTCTGGACGCGACCGGCTCCTCGGATCGCGTCCTGCTGGTCACGTCCAACGCGTCGTTCGAGAACCTCGTGTTCCGTGGCGGCGTGGATCCCGGCAACGGTGGCGCCGGGGCCCGGATCGAAGGATCCGCGACCTTCACCAACTGCCAGTTCATCTACAACAGCGGGACGGGAGCCCACATCTACGAGGGAGATCCGACCTTCAACGGGTGTGATTTCAAGTACAACAACGCCACAGCCATTTCAAATGGCGGAGGCATCGCTTCCGAGTACGGCGACTTCACCATGAACGAGTGCGAGGTGTCCCACAACGCGGCCACCAATGGTGGCGGCATCTACGCCAACCTCTGCTACCACTCGCTCAACACGGTCGTCATCAAGGGCAACTCCGCCCTGGAGGATGGTGCCGGCATCTACCAAGTGGGTGGGGCCGGTTCCTACAACAACGTCTCCATCCGCAAGAACGGAGCCAACCGTCACGCCGGCGGTGTCCTGCTGGAGGTCGGAGCCTCGCCTTCGTTCACCGACTGCATCGTCAGCCAGAACACGGCCCGCTTCGGAGGCGGTTTCGCCTGCTACACCTTCAACATGCCGACCTTTACCGGTGGAGAGATCTCGGACAACGTGGCCTCCGGCCAGGGCGGCGGCGTGTTCTGCTCCCTCAGCACCTTCACGATCGAGGACAGCAGCGTCTGCGGCAACGCGCCCGACCACATCTGGGGTGCGTGGTACGACCTGGGCGGCAACGACTTCAGCGACGCCTGCGGCGACGACGGTGATTCCGGTTTCTGCCGGGCCGACACCAACGAGGACTACAACGTCGACGTGCTCGACCTGCTCTACGTGATCGCAGTCTGGGGCACGGACAACCGTGCCGGCGACATCAACGGTGACGGCTGGGTCGATGTGATGGACCTGCTCGACGTCATCGGTGGATGGGGCG
>PAAB01000054.1 GCA_002591705.1 Phycisphaerae bacterium | reverse complement strand
GATCGGCATCACCTGCGGGGTCGATTCGGAACTGCTTCCTCTTGCCGAGGAAGGTCGTTCGGCCCTTCGGGCCCGATTGGAGGGGGTCGATGCCGCCGGCGTGCTGCACATGATCGCCCGCTGCGAAGCGACCGCCCGGCACGCCCGGTTCACGGCCTCCTCACGTGCATTGTTCGATGCCCTGCTGGTGCGGCTGAGCATGGCGGAGCACCTGGCGAGCATTCCCGCCCTGCTGCAGGGAGGGGCATCGTCGCTTCCAAAAAAAAAAGGTAGCCGGTCCGACGTGACGACCGGCAGACCGCCGAAGCCACCGGCAGCTCGTGCGCCCGCCCCGTCCGTTCCGGTGACTGGGACACCGCCGCCTCCACCGCCGCCGAAGCGAACAGAATCCAAGCCCACGGCTGCATCGATGACTGCAAGCGAGATCTGGCAGCGGGTGCTGCAGGATGCGACGTCATCCAGTGCCCAGGCCACGGTGGATGGATTGCGGGTCGTGGCGTACCGCGACGGGGTGCTCACGCTCGATCAGATCGATCCGCAGCCCGGCGGCGTGTCGTCAACCCGCCGTGAGGCCCTGGCCAGACTGGTCGAACGGGTGATCGGAAGATCGGTCAAGATCGAAGTCGTTCGAAAGTCCGATCGCGTGGTGGACAAGAAGGCCCTCGAGCCGATGGAGAACCAGCCCGAGGTGCGGGCGGTGCTCAGGGAGTTCGATGCCGTGGTAGTGGAGGTCGAGGACTCGAAGTCCGCTCCACGCATGAAGGAGACGGAATGATGTTCGATGGACTCAAGGGAATGGCTTCGCTGGCCGGCATGATGAAGGACCTTCCCAAGATGCAGGCCCGGATGGCCGAGGTGAAGGAGCATCTGGGGGACATGAAGCTGGAATCCGAGGCCGGCGATGGGGTGGTCCGTGTCGTGGTCAACGGCGCGATGCAGGTCGAATCCATCGTCATCGATGACGAGCGGACCTCGTCGCTCGAATCCGGTCAGCTGCAGGAGTTGATCCGGGTGGCGGTCAACGAAGGACTCGATCGTGCCCGTGAGGCGGTGCAGGAAAAGCTTTCGTCGGTCGCCGGCGACATGGGATTGCCGCTGCCGCCCGGCGGCCTTGGACTGTAGGAGTTGAACTGAGCATGGCTTCGGGACGCAGCGGCTATCCAGAACCGGTTGAACGCCTGATCGAATCGTTCGAGCGGCTGCCGGGCATCGGGCGTCGGACCGCGACCCGACTTGCATTCCACGTCCTGAAGGGTTCCCGGGAGGAGGCACGGTCGTTCAGTCGGGCGATCGAAGATACGAAGGAGCGTGTCGCCTGCTGTTCGATCTGCTACCAGTTGACCGAGGCCGATCCCTGCGTGATCTGCGGCGACGTCCGTCGCGATGCCTCCACGGTTCTGGTGGTCGAGCAGCCCCGGGATCTGATGAGCATCGAGGCCACCGGCATCTACACCGGGGTGTACCACGTGCTCACGGGTCGAATCGATCCCCTTGCGGGAGTCGAGCCCACCGATCTCACGGTGGGATCGCTGTTCGACCGCATCGAGGACGCCGCCAGAAACTGCCGCGGGGTGGAGATACGGGAAGTGATTCTCGGCCTCAATCCCACGCTGGAGGGCGACAGCACTTCGCTCTATCTGGCGGATGAACTTTCGCGTCGCGGGATTCGGACCTCGCGTCTGGCCCGAGGTCTGCCCAGCGGGACGCAGTTGGAGTACGCCAGCGCCGCGGTGCTGGCGGATGCCATCGAAGGGCGTCAATCATTGGATGAATCCGCGTCATGATTGGTCATTTCTCCGAGAGGACTTCGATTCACCACGTAGAATCGGGTCGGTGGACCACTTCCTCCTTCGGACGTCAGCATGATGCAGTTTGAAACCAACCAGCAGATGAAGCTGGGCCAGCAGATGAAGCTGAGCCCGCGGATGATCCAGTCGATGGAGATCCTGCAGATGCCGCTGCTGGCCCTGCAGGAACGTGTCGATCAGGAACTGGAATCGAACATCGCGCTGGACATCGCCGAAGGGGACGGCAGCGGCGAGGTCGTGGAGGACCGGGTCGACGACAACATCGACTCGCAGGAGATGGTGGTCGGTGAGGGGACCGACGGGGCCGATGATTTCCGACGTCTCGAATCCCTCGAACGCGGCTATTCGGAGGCCATGGACAATGAATACTCGTCCTCCAGCTTCTCTCCGTCGCGTCAGGCGGGGGAACGCGATTGGAAGATGGACGCCATGGCGAATCTGGAGGGCCGGGGGAAACCCCTGGCCGATCAGCTGCAGCACCAGTGGACCTTTGCGGAGGTCGATCCCGACACGGAGGCCGCGGGCCTCCTTCTCATCCAGAACATCACCGACGAGGGGCTGCTGGGTTCGGATCTCGAGACCATCCTCGAACAGCATCCGAATGCGCAGTCCCAGGGGATGACGCTGGAGCGTCTGGAGGCGACGCTGCCGATCCTCCAGCGGTGGCTCGATCCACCGGGGCTCGGCGCCCGGAGCACCAAGGAGTGCCTGCTTCTTCAGGTGGAAGCCTGTCAGCAGCTCGGTGACGACACCGAGGACTGGGAGGTCGTCGGCCGACTCATCGAGGAGCACATGGAGGACCTGGTTCAGAACCGGCTTCCCCGCATCGCGACCGAAACGGGCTTGACCATCGATCAGGTTCGCGATGCGATGTCGCTGATGCATCGGTTGAATCTGGCTCCCGGTCGGGAGCTTGTCCAGGTCGAGGTGCCTCCGATCATTCCCGACGTCATCGTCGAATACGACCAGGAAGCCGACGCCTATCTCGCCGCCCTCTGCGACGGGATGCTGCCTCCGTTGCGCGTCTCACCTCGCTATCGGGAGATGGCAAAGGACGACTCGCTCGACAAGGAGACCCGAGGCTTCATCAGTCGCAACGTGAGCAACGCCCAATGGCTGATCGAGTCGATCAATCAGCGTTCGAACTCCCTGCTGCGCGTGGTCAACGTCGTACTCACCAGGCAGCGGGAGTTCTTCGATCTCGGGCCGCAGCACCTCAAGCCCATGCCGATGGTCGATGTGGCCGAGCAGCTGGGAGTCCACGTCGCCACGGTCAGCCGGGCGGTTGCGGACAAGTGGATGCAGACCCCTCGGGGCATGATCCTTCTTCGCAGATTCTTCTCCGGAGGAACCGAGACGGAGTCGGGGCGGAACGTGAGCTGGGAGGCGGTCAAGGAGATCCTTCGCGAGATCGTCGAGGCGGAAGACCGGACGAAGCCCCTCAGCGACGAGATGCTGGCGGTGGCGCTCAAGGAGCGGGGGATCGACATTGCGCGGCGCACGGTGGTGAAATACCGGCAGCAGCTGGGCATACCCCCCGCACGGCTTCGCAAGCAGTTCTGATTCGATCCTGACTAGGAAGCGTCCTCGATCTCGGACATCTTCTGGGTGCAGATGTCTTCGATCCGCTTGGTGACATCCTTGGTGAGATCGTCGATGTTGGACTTCGAGATCTTGCCGAGATCCTCCGAGAAGGAGTTGCTCTTGTCCTTCACCATGGCATCGATCTTCTTGACCGCATCGCGGCGTTCGTTCCGGATCGCGATCTTCGAGTCCTCGGAGAGCTTCTTGACCTGACCCGCAAGCTGCTTTCGCCGTTCGGCGGAGGGGGGCGGAAGATGGATGCGGACGGCATCCCCCTCGACCTGGGGATTCAGTCCGAGGTCGGCCGTTTCAAGAGCCTTGGCAATGGTGTTCTTCGTGGTCGGGTCGAAGGGCTTCACCAGGATCTGCGTGGGTTCCGGAACGCTGATCCCGGCGACGTCGCGCAGGTCGCACATGGAGCCGTAGCATTCGACCTTCAGGAACTCGACCAGGGTCGTGCTGGCCCGTCCGGTCCGGATGCCACGGAGTTCGAGCTCGAAGTGCTCGATCGTCTTGTCCATCTTCGTCGTTGATTCGCGGAGGACGTCGTCACTCATCGTCGTATTCCTTGCTGGCCGCCGTTTCAACAGGCCGGCGACCGTGTCTCGTGTGGATCACGCCCGGTTCGCGGACGTGGCTCTCGGTTCTGCGGCCTGTGCCGCGGAGGTCAGTAGGGTACCGATCGGGTCTCCCTCGATCACCCGCTTGATGTTTCCGTGCTGCTTGAAGTCGAAGACCACCACGGGGAGGTTGCGTTCCATGCACATCGACAGGGCGGTCAGATCCATCACGCCGAGTTGACGTTCCAGGGCTTCCTGGTAGCTGAGCACGTCGTAGCGGTTGGCGGAGGGGTTTGTGGCGGGATCGGAGTCGTAGATCCCGTCCACCTTCGTGGCCTTGAGCAGGATGTCCACGTTGAGTTCGGTGGCCCGCAGCGAGGCGCAGGTATCGGTCGTGAAGAAGGGATTGCCGGTCCCGGCCACGAGAATGATGATTCGGCCCTTCTCGAAGTGTCGAATGGCCCGCTTGCGGATGAATGGCTCCGCGATGGCGGGCACGTCGATGGCGGACATGACCCGGGCCTGGTGCCCGCAGGTTTCGATGGCCTCCTTCAGGGCCATGCCGTTCATGATGGTGCCGAGCATTCCCATGTAGTCGGCGGTCGACTGGTCGATGTCGATCCGCTTCGAGAGGTCGGCGCCCCTGAGCATGTTGCCTCCTCCGACCACCACCGCGATCTCGGTGCCGGATTGGGCGGCGGAGACGATCTCCTCCGAAATGGTTCTCAGTTCATTGGCATCGATCCCGAAGCCACCGGGGGCCGAGAAGCTTTCGCCGCTGATCTTGAGGAGGACTCGCTTGTAGAACGGATGATCGGACATGCTGGGCACCTTGTTCGAACACGCATTTGACCCGCTGGAGCGGGCAGGGTCAAGCAGGAAACCGATTGTGCTCGTGGATCCGGAACGATGCGTACCGGAGGCCGAATCCGGTATATCCTTCGTTCAGGACCATGTTTCATGCATGAGCGACGTACAACCACTGGGGCCGATCTGCCGGTCGAGGCTTCGCTTGCCGCCCAGGTGCAGGAGGTGCGTCAGCAGCAGAAGCTGCTTCGCCAGGGGCGTCTCCGGAATCTCCTGGTGTGGGCCGTGCTGCTGTCCATCCTGTTCCACATCGGTCTCATGATCTGTCTTCATCTGATCGAGCGGGCCCGGGCCGAGCGTCCCCCGCAGGAGTTTCAGGTTTCGATCGCCTCGCTGCTGCCGGAGGAGGAACTCACCGATCTGCCCGAGAGCAGTCTTGAGCAGCCGGCGGAATCCACTCTGGACACCCTGGATGATCTGCTCGACGCCTCGGATCAGGGGGCCTTGACGGCGGATTCGAGCGCGGCCGAGCTCGAGTTCACCGAAGCGGGAGCGACGCCCACCCTGGGGGGGGCCGGGGCCCGCGGCAACGTCGAGGGCCTGGGCGGAGCGGGTGCCGCCGGATCCTTCTTCGGAATCACCACCGCCGGCCGTCGATTCGCCTACATCGTGGACAAGTCGGCCTCGATGGAGGGGGAACGGCTGCAGGAGGCGAAGAAGGAGCTTCTCCGTTCCATACGGAGTCTTCCCGACTACGCCAGGTTCTACATCCTGTTCTACAGCAGCTCGATCGAGGAGCCGGTGATGCAGGAATCCTGGCTGATGGCCAGGTCTCCCGTCATCAACGGTGTCGCCAACTGGATCGATCGGGTCAGTGTGGGCGGGTTGACGGTGCCGCTTCCGGCCTTTCGTCGAGTCTTCGGTCTCGAGGAGCGTCCGGACGTGATCTTCTTCCTCACCGATGGGGAAATCACCTCGATGTCCGCCCAGCAGGTTGCGCAATTGAATGATCGTGGGCTGCGAACGGTGATCAACACCATTGCGTTCGATGACGATCGGAGTCAGGATCTGCTGATGCAGATCGCCAAGGATTCCGGCGGGGTCTACCGGTTCGTCGATACCAACTCCCGAAGGCGGCCATGATCCACGGTGTTCTTGCCATTCTCCTGACCGTCATCTCCGTGGACGAGATCCGGCCGCGCGGCGGGGAGGAGGTCATCGCCTGTTCGGTCTCCCGGGTCGATGAGGATGGCGTTCGTTTCAACCGAGCGGGGGAGCGATCCATGACGCTGTCGTGGGACCGAATCGCCGACGTCCGTCTGGCCGACGATCGAATTCCGAGGTTGCCCGAATACCTGGAGGTCGCCCGGCAGCTCTGGAGGGCCAGAGTCCGTCTGGAGCGAGGCGAGGTTGCGTTGGCCGAGCCCATCTTCGAGCTGCATTTTCCGGAGATGCGCGGCCGGACGAGCGAGACCGCCCTGGTCGTGGCCGAGGGACTGCTTCGCTGTCGCTTGATGCGGGGTGAGATCGATTCGGCGCTGCTGCCCGCTCTGGAAGTGGCCCGACTGCGACGCGCCGGAGTGGAGACGATGAGTTATCGCCAACTCCAACCTCCCTCACTCGGCGATCGGTCCTCCGGCCTCACGCACCTGTGGGATGAGGAGACCGGGTTGTGCCCGTATCTGCCTCCGGCGTGGATTGCCGGTCCCGGGCTGGCGTCCCGCCTCGTCGAGCTGCAGCAGTGGGATCCCGGTGATGACGAGAGGTTGCGAACCATCGCCCGACTGTATGCCGACAGCATTCGACAGGGGCTGGGGGAGGATGTGCCTCCCGTGGATCTCGAGACGTCCGGTTTCGAGGGGAATCCGGGGGCAAGACTGCTCGGATTGATGATCAATACGCTCCACAGCGATGCCGAGGTGCGAGCATCGGCGCGACAGGAAATCGCTGCGGGTCTCGCGTCCGTGCCGCCGTGGAGCGAATGCTGGGGGCGCTACCAGTTGGGGCGCTCCATGCTCATGGAAACCGGGCTCGATCAGCAGCGTCGGGGCCTGCTCTCGCTGTCCCACGTACCGGCCCGGTGGGAGCAGTCGCAACCGTATCTCTCCGGCCTCGCCATGGCTATGATGGCCCGTCATTTCGAGTCGATGGGCAGGGACGATGCCGCGCACCGGATGCGGGCGGACCTTCGCCAAATGCATCCCGGTCACCCCGTGCTGCGCAGGGATGTCCTGGGCCAACAACACACAGAAGACAAGGAGGCTCCATGAGCAATCTGATTCCGATGTTGCTCGGTATGGCTGCGGGGGATGCCCCGAAGACATGGTGGGACACCATTCTGAAGGGCGGCACGGTCGGCTTCATCATCATTCTGCTGAGCATCGTCGCGCTCGGACTGGTGGTCTACCATTTCATCCAGATTCGACGAAGTGCCGTGCTTCCCGACGGACAGCTTGAGGATCTCGAGCAGCGCATGTCGGCGGGCAACATCGACGGTGCACTGGAATACTGCCTTGATCCGATGCACGATTCCTTCCTCACCCGGGTGCTGGGGGCGGGGCTGCTTCGTTACCAGCGGTCCGCATTCGGGGTCTTCGAGATCAAGAACGCGATCGAGGAGGCCGGCGAGGATCAGACGGCCAGGCTCTATCGTACGACGGACGGGCTCGGGGTCATCGGCACGATTTCACCGCTGCTCGGTCTGCTGGGCACGGTGATCGGCATGGTCGGAGCGTTCGATTCGGTTTCGCGCAGTGCGGGGTCGAACTACGAGGAACTGGCTTCGAACATCAGTCTCGCGCTGGTCACCACCCTGATGGGGCTCATCCTGGCGATCCCCTGCGTTGCGTTGTACACGTACTTCCGCAACCGGATCGATTCCCTCGCTTCGGACTCCGCGCGGGAGATCGATCGACTGCTGCTGCACCTCGAGGAGGGCGGAGGCCGCTCCGCCGGAACGGGACAGTGAGATTTCGTGGCCGCACACCCCGCTCCCGCTCGCTCATGGTCGAACTGACCCCCATGATCGATGTGGTGTTCCTGCTGATCGTGTTCTTCATGGTCACGTCGGAGTTTGCGCGTGACGTGCGTGCGGATCTCGAACTTCCCAAGCTGCAGGGGGAGCAACGGCCGGCCTCGGAAGAAGCGGGATTGATCATCAACATCCGCCGGGATGGGACCATTCTGCTGTCGGTCTCCGACGATCCTGTGGATCTTCCCCAACTGGAAGCTCGTCTTCGAGCGGCCTTCAGCGAGGAGGAGGCGCGGGAGGCGAGGGTACTCGTTCGAGCCGACGCCCTCGCATCGACCACCCGGCTCAACGAAGTGGTTCGACTGCTGCATGAGCTGGGAGTCGGATCCACCCGCATGGGGACCGAGATCCCGTCGCAGCGAGGCGGACCATGAGGTTTCGGGCGCGACGGTCTCGGGTACGGGTCGATCGGCTGACGTTGAATCTCGCCAGCATGATCGACGTCACCTTCCTGCTGCTGGTGTACTTCATCGTCAGCACGGTGATGGCCCGGCCGGAAGATCAATTGACATCCGCGATCCAGACCCGTGATTCCGACAGTGCCGGATCCGAAATCGACTACCAGCCCCAGGTCGTGGAGGTGGTGGCGATCCAAGGTGTTCCGTCGTACGTGATCGGCAGTCGGCGGCTTCGTGATCTGCCCGGCCTGCGTGAAGTGCTGCGCGATCTTCCGACCGAGCTGGGGGTGTTCATCAGGGTGTCCGGCGAAATACCGGTCGAGTTCGCCCTTTCGGCCGTTCAGGCCGCTCGCGACGCCGGATTCGAGCAGGTGACCTATGTGCCAGATGAGTAGCCGGTGGATCGTCATCCTGCTGACGTGCTTCGCATGCGGTGGTGTTCGGGCCGATGATGTCGCGTTGTACCTCGAAGACCGTGGGTTTGATCGTCTTCTCGTGATGCACCTCGAGGAGCAGTTGGATGGTCTTTCGGGCGAGGATCGTTCGGACGCCGCCCGCCGTCTGGCGAGGTTGTATGCGCAGCAGCTCATGCTGGCCACGGATCCCGTCGATCGCTCCTACCTCGAGGGACGTGGATTGGAGCTGCTCGAGGGCATGCCCGAGGACGAGGTCGACGATCTCCGGGTCGAACTGATCAATGGCCGGTATCTGATCGTCGAGGACATTGCCGAGCGGCATCGGCTTCGGCTCGAAGAACTGGGGGAGACCCAGCGTGCCATCGAGATGCTCGACGAGATTCTGGAAGAGCTGCATCGGATACGGGAGCGAACGCTGGAACTGCAGCAGGATTCGGGACGGGTGATCAGTCCGATGGCGCCGCTGCGTTCCACGTCCCGGAGATCACGGATGCTCCGCCGGGAGCAGCTACTGCGTCGTGTGGACTATCTGCTGGGCTGGTCGTACTACTACCGCGCCTGGTTGTCCGATGATGTCCTGTCTGCAGAGCGTGCCGAGGAATTCTTCGCCTCCCTCCTGGAACTCGAGCCGGGATCGCTGAGCCCGCAATACGTCTCGCGTGACCTTCGCAGTCGTGAACTGGTTGCGTGGTCGATTCTGGGCATGGCCGCCAGTCGTGGCATGACCCAGACCGCCGAGTCCTCGGTCAGTCAGTGGTTCGACCTTCTGGAAGACAGGAATGTTCCGGAGTCGATACGCGAGATCCTTCCCGGATGGCGTCTTGCCGTGCTGCTCGACAACGGCCGGTACGAGATGGCGTCGGAACTGCTTGATTCGCTCGCATCCGTCCGGGTGGCGGTGCCGACATCGTGGTGGCGACTGGCCGCGGTGCATGCACTGGATGGCGACGACTCCGCATGGTCTCGCCGTCTTGCGGGCCGTGCGATCGCGGAACTCGCATCAAGGAATGCGTTGAACCATCTCTACGATCTCGTCGAGCGGTACGGGGATGTGCTCTCGGACCGCACGGGGTTCGCACTGTCCTACGCCCGAGGTGTCCTGCTCTACCAGGAGGCCCAGTTGCTCGCCGATGGGGCTGGGGAGGCTCAGGTGACGCGCGTCGCAGCGGCGTGGGAGGAGGCGGCACGGCAACTGGAGGCCGCCATGAGCGAGCCGGATGCGGAGCGATGGGGCACGGCCCGGGTCGCCTGCGGTGCGTTGCTGGGATGGTGCCTGTACCTCGAGGGCCGGATCGAAGCGGCGCGGGATCGTTTCCTCTGGGTACTGGAACAGCCCGATCCCGACCACCATGAAGAAGCGCTTTGGATGGCGATCGTCTGTCAGGATCGTCTGGTGCGCCTCGGAGACGACGAATCACTCGCCCGCGCGTTGCAGCAGTTGATGGATGCGTATCTGGCACGTTTCCCCGAGGGAGGTCGTTCCGGTGAGCTCATCGTGCGCAGGACCGATCTGCAGCAGCCGTCGTTCGAGATCGTCGATGCGCTGCTTCGTGTCGACGAGCAGGATCCGGCCTGGGATCGGGCGCAGCAGCAGGCGGCCCGGATGCTCTACCGCCTGTATTCCGAAGCCTCCGGTGAAGAGCAGTTGCAGGGTGGGAGCCGTTATCTCGCGGTGGCGGTTCCTCTGCTGATGGATGATCTGGTGCTCGGGCGGTCCGATGCGGTGGCGGCGGGACGCGCCATTGCACGCAGTCGCAGAGTGCTGCAGGTCGCCCTGGACGATCGTCTGCTGCGACTCGTCGCGGCATCCGCGGTGCTCGACGAATGCCTTCCGATTGACCTTGCGATCGAGCTGCCGGGCGGGTTCGTGGAGGAACTGACGTTTCGTCGCATGCAACTGGCCTTGCGGCAGAATCGACTCCGGGATGCGGAGCTGGCGGCGGATCTGCTGCTTGAGACGGATTCCGACGGTCTCTGGACGCGTCGTGCCGTCCGGGAACTCTTTCGTCGGTCACTGGCCGATTGGAAGGAGGCTGCAACCGTTGCCGATCGACGAGAGGAGTCTCGACGGCTGGTCCGATTCGGTCGTTTGATCCTCGGGGACCATCCGACGATTGCCGAGGCCTTTGCGCAGTCGGGCATGATTGCGGTTGCATCCACGGTTGCGGCGGCCGAACTGGACATCTGGACGGTCGGCGGAGACCCGGAATCCGCGCGGCAGGCCTGGCTGCTCTACGGCGATCTGCTGACCGTGCACCCGCGCAACCAGTCCTTTCTCAGGGGAAGGGGGCTCCTCGCCGCCTCGCAGGACGAGCGGGTGGAGGGAGTGCGATGCTGGCGTCTGCTGGTCAGCGGCACCGCATCCGGCAGTGATTCCTGGTTCGAGGCCAGGGTCAATCTGCTGGAACTGCTGGAAGAACTGGATCCGGAACATGCACGCAGCGTGCTGCAGCAGCATCTGGTTCTCTTCCCAGACTGGGGGCCGGAGCCGTGGGGATCCAGGCTTCGAGCGACGCGGCGTCGCCTCGATGGGGTGTCGCCATGAGTTCTCAGGATCCCACGCTGCGATTCATCGGAGTGCATTCCGACCGTGGACCGCTGGCGCTGCTCGGTCTCTCTCCGGACGCATGCAGTGGCCCGATCGTCGACGCCGCGTTGGTCTCCCGACTGGCCCGCATCTACGACCATCCGGATGGTCGATCGCGCATGGGGGAGGAGGCGCGGGAGATGCTGCGCGAGGCGGCACGGTTGCTCAAGGATGACGGGTATCGAGCAAGGATTCCGCAGGAACATCCCGGAACGGATACGACGCGCCCCCTCACGACCCCGGGCCCGTCCTCCGTTTCCCCGGCCGAAGCAGCCGAAGTCATGGTCCTGGATCCGCTTCAGCGGCAGTTGATGCAGATCCTCGCATCATCCGGAGGGTGGAATGCGATGGCCAGGGCGAGGTTGGCCTCGGTCGGCGCCATGCATGGTGTTTCCGAATCGCATTTGATCGAGCAATTGCGTGAACTCGCCGCCCGCCCGGTGCAGAGCGGACTTCCGCCGCTGCAACGTGTCCACAGTCACCATGACGCATCGCGGCGGGCGATGGAGCCGGGATTCGTCGAACGGGTGGTCGTGCAGTACGCACCGGAACTCCGATCCGGCGACCGGCGTTCGCTTCTGAAGTTGTGCATCCTGTTCGGCAGCATCGGGGCGCTCCTGGTGCTGCTCATGTACCGTCTGTTGTTCTTCAGCGGCAGTACCACGGCCGGAAGTGCCGGCATGGCGTCCGAAGCATCCGATCGCGTGGTGGCGACGGTGATCGAGTCCGGGCCCATGAGTCCCGGGGGCCAGGGAGCCGCGCCACTAAATGCCTTCTCGCCGGCACAGTTTCTTCCTTTGACTCCGTTGCCGGGTATCGTGCTCGACGATGTCGATGCCTCGCCCGGGGTCATGCGATCACTCGAGATGCTGGCACGGCGTGCCGTCGGCATGGAGGCGCTCGATCCGGCATTCGTCGAGGCCTGGGACGCGGCGGCTCGAGTGTCATCCTCGAGCTGGTTCGCCGCTGACGATTCGACGGCTCGTGCGTTGCGACGATCCGTGGTGGACGTGATCGAGGTGGCGGGAGCCAATCCTCGACTGGTGGGGCCGCTGCTGGGTGCGATCGCACCCGGGGCTCCGAAGTTGGTGGCCGATCCTCTGGCGATTCCTCGTGGTGCGTGGCGGTATGGCATGGCGTCCGTGATTGCCGCCCGGTCTGCGGTCTCGCCTTCCGGGCGACTGCTGGCCTCGGAGTTCATGCGCAACGCATTGGATGTTGACGTCAATCACGAGGACTTCGAGGATGCGGTTGGGAACTGGCTGGCGGGATGTGTGCCGTCGATGACCGAAGCGCTCGTGGTCAGGACCGATTCCCAGTCCGCCTGGCGGCTCTGGTATCTGTCGGTCGACTCGGTTCGTGATCCCGGGATTCGCAACCGGACGCTTCTGGTCGCATTGGGTGCAGTGCTGAGGACCGACACCGATCTTTCGCGCCCCGGACTGCCGCAGATGGTGCTGGGCCGGTTGCTGGTCGGTCTTGATTGGTCGGATCATGCATCGCTCCAGCGTGATGTGCTCGGATGGTTCGACGATCCGGACATCGGCCCGACGGATGTCTGGGTGCTGGCCAGTATTCTGGCTTCGCTGCCGGAGACGTCCTGGTTCGAGCGATCGTTCGTTCCGCCGCCCGATGCCGACATGCCGATGCGGCGAAGGATGAAGGATCGAGCGTTCGCCGCCTGGCCCCGGCCGGATCGCAGGACCGAACTTGCGAACATGGGCGTACCCGAGGGATTCGATCCGCAGCTGGCGGGCACGTGGCTCGAGTTGCTGCAGCGTACGAGAGCGATCGATCGCACGCGTGGTTCGGTGCCGATGCTGAAGAGAGTGCTGATGGAGCGATTGCTTGCGGAGTCTGCGAACGCCCTGGTGCTGCATGGAGGGGAAGGAACGCTTGCGTCACTCAACGACCTCGAGGTCGTGATCGAACAGCTTGGAGATCCCGGTGTCGGTGTTCCCGCCATGCGACCGGGAGGCGGCATTCAGGGGCGTTCGGATGGTCAATGGGCCCGTCTCTACTCCCTTCGTGGACGCACCCGTGACGACAAGATCGACATGTTTCGGGAACTGGAGAATCAGAGCGGCGACGATCTGGGACCGATCGATGCCGATGTACTGGTTCGTGAGGCACTGTCGGCCAGCCTGGCGGTTCGCCAAGCGGCTCAATACCTCATCGAGACACGTTTCAGTTTCGGACCCAATGTCGCCCAGGCCATGGTCGACCGGATTCCCGAAGCTCGAAAGTCCGCGGACGTCTCGAATCTGGTCGAATCCGTCACCGGAACGGAACTCCCCCGGTCGAACTCGGCCCGCTGGCCCATCGAGGTCCGGTTGGCTCTGGTGAATCACGCCCTGTCGTTGCGACTGACCTCGGCCGGTGAGATCGATTCGATCGCTGCGGCCATCGCCCAATCGATTCGCCGGGAGTCCACGCGAATGGGCCGCTTGTCCGAGCCGGGGGGTTCGCCGGAGCAGGCCGCCCGGGCCCTGGTCGCCGCGTGGGAGGATCGGATTGCGGTGGAGGCTGGAGATCACGACGATGGCTGGCGCGATGCCTGGCGTGACCGACGATCCGCACGCAGCGTCCTCGCCGGCGACGCGTTGCAGCGGTACCTGGTCGAACAGATCTCGCTTCACGAGCTTCTGGCTCACTGGATCAACCGGATTCAGCCGATCGATTCGAGCGAACTCGACCAGGCGCGGGATGAGCTTTCGCTTCGCCGTGATCGTGCCGTGGATGTTCTGGAGCAGATGCTGCTCGTTGAATCGGCGATCGTCGATCTGTGGCAGATGCGGATTCGCCATCTGCTCTACATCCTTGATGAACAGGGATTCGGGGGTGGAACATGATTCGAATGTTGTTCAGGCCGTTCGCGGGAACGATTCTGGTGATCGCCTTGCTGGCGTCTGCGCCGGTGGAAATCGATGAACGGTGGGAGCTTGGTTCGCTGCATCCATCGGATCCGCAGTCCTACTTTCTTCTGGCCGAGGAGGTTGCTGACGCCTCATCGACCGAAGCGGAACGCCGGCTGGCCATTCGACTGTTCGCCATCGCCGCGACGTTGGACGCCCGTAACTGGGAAGTGGCGTCGTTGCGCGGCATCGTCGGTCTCGTTGATGACGAATCGACGATGCGAACTCTTCGCGCGATGCTTGCCCTCGCCGAGGATGCTCCTTCGCGTCTGCTGCCGGGTTCGATGGTCGTGCCGGGACGCACCGATCAGGCGACGATCGCCGCATTCGATGTGCTGTCCTGGTCGCGGTGCGGCCGTCGGGTGGATGCCCGTCGCCTGCTCCGGGATCTTCCGGGAGTCCGTGAGCGGCTGCTTGTCCATCAGGACGATGTGGCGGGGGGCATGGGGCGTCTGATCGACGAACTGTCGGCCCCCGACGATCCCTCGAGCCGCCGCTCCCTGACCGAAGCGCAGCTGGTCGCCCAACTGCAGGTACAACTGCGTCTCCTGGGAGGTCGCGAGGATTCATGGTCGGGGTCCCTGACGGCCTGGCGGGGACGCCCGATGGAGCGTCTGTCTTCTCATGATCTGGGCACGCTGTTGGNCCTTGATCTGTCTCGTCAGGTCTGGCGCAGCAACGGGTGGCGACCGATCGAGGAGGATCAATCGCCTTCGGATGGTGATGAGGAAAGGTCAGTGATTGTCGAGGATCCAGCGTAGTTTCTGCTTCGCCAACTGGCCGATGTCCGTCAGCATGCTGCTGGTGGCAATGCTCCAGACACCCCACGAGGTGTGAAACGGATCGGCGGCCAGTTCAAAGCCGTCCTTGATCATCCGTTTCATCCGCTTGGTGGGAATCGACTCGTGGAAGTCCCGATCCATGGGAATGGCAACCTGCAGATCCTCCGGGGACGGAATGATGATGCCCAGGGGCAGTTCGTCATCATGATCCGCCAGGGAGAATGTGATCACCCAGTGCCAGCAGTCCCCGTACCAGGCGAATCCCTGTTCCATCTCGTCGAGATCCATGAAGATCGACTTGGCCTGATCGAACAGCGGCCGGTGCGTCGAGGGAATTTCTCCACGGAGGGAATCGACCGTGGGAGTGGTGAACTCATCCATCCAGACTGAGCGAGTGAACTTCGACATGCGTGCTGTCCCGGTGCTGTTCCAGTGAAAGGGACATTGTATCAGGATCGGGCGTCTTGTAGGCTCAGAAGGCCCTGGTGGTGCTCATGCCGCTCCGGCCGATGTTAGAATGATCTGCAACCAACTTCCTCAGGTGCACCATGAACGCTTCCCCCGACCTACCAGACGACCAAGACGCCCCGGATCTCTCGCAGGCCGGGATTCTGATCGTTGACGACAATCTGCAGAATCTGGAGCTCATGCAGGCCTACCTGGAGGAACTGGGATGCTCGATCTCCACGGCGACCGACGGGCTCGAGGCCATCGAGGCCATCGATGCGGACAAGCCGGATCTGGTCCTGCTGGACGTGATGATGCCGCGCATGTCCGGATTCGAGGTCTGCCAGAAGATCAAGGCCCAGCCCACGACCAAAGACGTCATCATCATCATGGTGACGGCGCTGAACGAGGTGGGGGATTTCGAGCGTGCCGTGGATTGCGGCACCGATGACTACATCGCCAAGCCGGTCAACAAGCTCGAACTCCTGACCAAGGTCCAGTCGCTCCTTGAGCACCGTCTGCTGTTGCGAAGCTGCGATCAGCTGGGGCTCAGGGACCACGTTCCGACCCCCGACTTCGGTGTGCTCACGGATGAAGGGGATACCATCCTGCCGCCTCCCGAGGACGAGGAATTTGAAGGCGAATCTCCCCGCGCCCCCCGGTTCTGAACCAAAAAACGACACGCCCGGTGTCCCACCAGGACCGCGAGGGCCATGCACCGGGCGTGCCAGAAATCAGTTGTCCAGTGCCGTCAGGCGGCCGATCGACGGCAGACCACCGCCGTGGTTTCGCTCGTGCGTTCCCAGCTGGTTCCCCGGGGTTCGATGGTGAGCTGCAGGTGATCGAGATAGAGGCGAAGGGCCGGCTCGTCGAAGTGCTCGAGCCAGGTCGGATCGGCTGAGGGGTTGAGTTCGGTGATCCCGTTCATCAACTGCTGCTTGCTCATCGTGTCGGCCCCTTGTCGCTTGGTGGTGGTCTTGACGAATGCTGATGTCGTCATCGGATCGGTATTTGGTCCAACTGATAATTGGACGGACGTTGGGCCTCCGGAACATTTCAGGTCGAACGATACGATCTGGGGTGGCGGTTGGTGACCAGACCACAGCATGTAGGGGGGTGGGAAAAAAACCGATTTCTCCCGGCGTCCGATCCGCGGACTATCGGACGTGGGTTTCAGCCGTCCAGGTGACGGTTCGGCAGGAAGCTTGTCGTGCCCGGTTCACAGGGCGTCCGAGAGTCTCTGGGTCCCGTGTTTCCGCTGAGGACGAACGGGGGTGGATCCGTGGGAACACCGATATCCAGCCCGCATTCAGGGCACTGTGGGGATGCAGCCCCGGAGAGGTCGTAGTGGCATTCCGGGCAGGTGACCATCCGGCACCACAGCCACAGNGGTTGCTNGCATCGATCGCANGTGGANTCTCCNAGGGGGCGTTTCTGNCNNCGGCCGCACGCNGGGCACTGGATGGACATCATGCGGCCGGTCTGGTGATTGGCTCGATCCCANGAACTTCTCCATGCCATGACGNACATNGCCATNAGNCAGCAGCCGGNGAGGATCCAGGCNGANATCGCCAGTCGNCTGGAAAGATCGTCCGGCCAGTNGGCGTCCANGANNANNGCCGCNTCCTGNAGCANGACGGCNGCCGTCGTNGNGGCNANGGTGGCNAATCGNATCCAGGNNGNTNCNNGCGNNAGTTNGATGGCCCGGCAGATCGCGACGATGCCGATCAGAAGGGTGCACAGCCCGAAGGCCATGGTGAGATTGAATGCCAAGGTCCCCGGGAAATCGATGTTGTTGCTCGTCGCCTGATGGGCAACGTAGATCCACAGGCATGCAGTGCAGGCCGACAGGAGGACGCCGAGGTACTGCCACGGAGTGAGCCGCTTCGATCTGGTGATCAGCGACAGTGAGCCCAGCCACGCACAGGTGGCGATGGCGAAGGCGGCGGCAATGGGCAGCCCGAAGGTCAGATAGGTGTTCCAGGATGCCCACATGGTCGTGAGCAGGATCAGGGTGCTCGCCAGGGTTCCCGCAGCGGCGAGCCGTCCCGTGTATCGGGTGGGCCGGTATCCGATGAGGATCAAGGCAGTGCAGAAGGGGATCGAGAGCCAGAACAGAAGGGTCCAACTGGCCAGAACTCGATTCATGAGCATGTTGGGCAGCCCCTGGCTCCAGATGGCCAGCAGGCCCAGAGGGAACTGGGCCAGGACCGAGCCGATGAGCCCCAGTCCGAAGGCTGTGAAGCGGGAGGATGCGGTGGCGTTTGCTCCGCCCAGGAGAAGTGCCAGGGCACAGGTCAGCAGGACGGAGGTCAGGGTGGTTCGGATGAGTGCATCCGAGTCGTCGATGAGCACCAGCGACACNCCCAGGACGGCGTTGATGCCCAGCGAGATCAGCATCAGTCGAAGGATNGCGGTTCGTGCGGGCCGTTCGAATCTCATCGTGTTTCACCATACCCGATTTGCCTGGGCCAAAAAGAACCGCCCCCCGGCCGAAGCCGGGGGGCGGGGTAAGGCATGTTGCCTTGACGTGACTCGAGTATCACGCCATTGGTACGCGATCCTTACGGAGCGGCGTTGCCGACGCTGAAGGTNTACCCTTCGAAGCCGGANCCACACGTCCAGGTGGTGTCNAAGTCACTCGGACCAGCCAGAATCACGTTGCTGCCTGCAGGCCATTCGAGATCACCCNNGCCGATGAAGCCTGGAGTGTTCACGTAGCCGTTGTTGGTGGAGTCGTCCAGGTTGAACAGGACGCACACCATCGGGGCAGTACCACCGATTGAGATGGTGAAGTTNCCGCCTGCATCGACATCGGCGTTCTCGTACCAATCGAGGTCACGATAGGTACNGCCAGTGATGTCGGTGTACACCGAAGCTTCACCGCACACGCTCGTACCGAACGTGTAGGAGGTGTAGCTCTGGAAGACGGTGCTGTTGATGCNGCCGTTGCAGTCCAGGTTGTCGGTATCGAAACCGTCGGTAGGACATACGCAAGCGTTTCCGTTGGTGCCGACCATGTCGGACTCCAACTCATCACCAGATGCACAGCCGAGGTACGGCTGCGGGCATTCGANGTCAGCACAAAGCTCGCCTTCGCCCCAGAGGCCACCGAGCGTGTTGACGCAGTCGTCGAAGGTGAGGTCGTCACCTTCGCAGTTGCCTGCGACACAGCATGCGCCAACGGCGTCTGCTGCCGTGAAGGACACGTTCAGGGTACCTGCACCGGTTTCACCGTTCCAGCCGCCGAGGCGGATGAGGTAGGTGGTTCCGGCGGTAGCCTGGTAGTTGACGATTGCCGAGTAGTACAGCTGGCAGCCGCTGAACGAACCAGTTCCGTCGTCACCGTTGCAGGCGACCTGGACCAGGTTAGCGCAGTCGCCCGTGTACAGCACCATGGAGGTGTCGTACGAGNCGGCGTCGCAGGTGTCAAGCGTCAGCGATCCGTCTTCGGCCGGCGTGTACGAGAACCAAACGTCCTGGGAACCACCCCAGTCCAGATAGGTGTCTGCACAGTCGGTGTCATCGGGATCAGGCAGTTCGGCAGTTGCGAACGTGGTGTCGAAGGCGTTGGCGCCCAGGACGGCCTCGGTAGCGTCGTCACACAGGTTGTTGGCCGGTGTGGGATCGCAGTCGACATCGAAGCAGGACGAACCATTGCCCTGCCAGGTGCCGCCGAAGCTTTCGCAGTCGAGCTGGCCGGGAACTTCCTGACAGAGGTCCGTTCCGAGGCAGCAAGCGCCCGGAGCNNACGGTTCGCAGGAGACGTTCATCGTGCCNGANCCCGTGNNGCCATCGGTGTATCCNCCCACACGAATGATGTAGGAGGAGCCAGCCGTNGCGCCGAAGGTGACCAGCGACGTGAAGTCGGCACANCCGTCGCCGTCATCGTTNCAAGCCACGACATTGGTCATGTCGCAGGTGTCGTAGATGATGACGCGCGAGTCGTAGTCGACGGTGTCGCAGAGGCTGACGGTCACGATGCCTTCGCAGGATGCGGTGTACGAGAAGTACACGTCGTTGAAGACGTCGGGGTTACCGAAGTTCTCCTCGACACAGCCTTCGAAGTTCGAAGGGCCGTCGGTGGTTGCGTTGACGGTGGTGACGGGAGTCTCGCCATCGGCGATCGACGTTGCGGTTGCGCACGTGTTGTTGTCCGGGGCAGAACCACAGACCACGGATGCACAGTCGGTGCCGTCGCCCTGATAGTTTCCAGCACATGCAGCCTCGGTGGACTGGGTGCATGAAGCATCGGCGGCACAGCATGCACCACTGAGGCAGGAATCACAGGTCGAGTTCACGCCGAGCCAGGTGCCGGAGCAGTCGGCTTCTGCAACATCTGCGATGCAGGAACCGTCGCTGAAGCAGCAGGCGCCGCGTTCGACGCAGTCGCTTCCCCACTCGGCGATCACGCCGAGAAGGTCGGCAACGGTGACTGCGCAGTCACCGTTGGGCAGCGGGCGGCAGTCGCCGACCGGACGGAAGGTACCGTCGCCGACAGCGTTCCAGTTGGCGATGACCGCCAGAAGATCGCTGACGTTGACCCCACCATCAGGTTCATCGGCCGGACCACTCACGTCTGCAGGGCAGGTGAGGGGCAGTGCCGAACCACAGGGGTCGGCGGTGCCACCGAAGACACGAAGTGCCACGGCCAGACCGACGTTATCGGAGCACGCACCATTGCCAAACCCGTTGCCGGGGTTGGCGGAGATGGAGTCCGGATCGATCGGGAAGNNNGCATCAGCACCCGCCTGGGTGATGNCCATCTGTCCGTTGGTTCCGAACGGGTTGATGGGGATCACGCCGACGGTGTTGAGACCGGCGGGCAGCTCGTTACCACCACCGAGGTTCGGGGTGACCAGGAAGCAGCCGTTCTGCGGTTCCTGANCGTTGGGTGCGAAGTCCGGNAGNTACGTCACNTCTGCGGGCGTCAGCTCGTAGTTNGCGANNTCGCCAATCAGGCTCGTGCAGTANGCACCGGNGGTGCCGCTGCCCGAGTAGAAGTTGACGGACCAGCCTTCGATTCCATCAGGGCCGACGTAGGNGNTTCCGGGGAAACCGGAAACCACTGCCTGCACGGAGGTTGCTCCGAGGCCATCAGGGTTTTCAAAGGTTTCGAGGGTGCCGATATCGTAAGCAGAAAATGCTGCTTCGAAGATCTGGTTGGCAGCCCCGTAGCCGCCGAACATGTTGGAGCCGTCTTCGGCACCAATATTGTCCAGCAGTACGGTTCCCGCGCCGCCCAGAGAGGCGGTCGCGAAACCGAGGATACATAAACAAGACGGTAGGGTTTTCATAGTGAGTATTCCCCTCCTAGCGAACACATCTCTCAAAGGCCTGACACGCGGGGCGCCAGGTACGACAGGGTAGGACCCAACCTCCACACACACATGAGGTTGTTGCACTCCGGGTAACACCAGAGTGCTGTCCATCGATTTTGGAGAGCTCTTCCTTCTCAGCGCAATGCTGCGATGGATTCGCAGCCTCTCCTCTCCATGCCATCAGAGCCCAGAAGGCCTGCTGACACACCTCTACAATGAATGCTAAGGCATAGCCTGTCAAGCATTTGTCCACGATTCTTGAGTTTGGGAAGGCTCTTTTTAGCCTGCAATGCACGAATCTGTAGTAAATGGACCATCTGTATGCTTATGGGGCCTCAGGGGGCCCCCCCTACGAAACACCCCCCTCGGAGAGGGGGGTGCGGGGGGTGTCATGGGTACGGAGCAGCGGACCTCAGGGGACCGTGATGGTCTGGCCCTCATTGCTGGCCCCGGGATTGGCCAGATCGATGATTTCCGTCCATGTGAACTCGGCGGACGAGCCACCGGTGCCCGTCAGGCCCAGAGAGGAGCCGGGGGTGGTCGCCCCTTCGGCGACACCGATGTCCACGGAACTGAGCCCGGCGGCCGGGCCGTCGGTGGCCGCGAACGCTCCTTCNTAGGAGATGAACATGGCCACNTGGCCGTTGAGGTCGATGCAGATGGCATCGGGCCCGTTCTGGATGCCGTTGGCGTCGAAGATCAGNCTGTAGANGGTGTAGCCNGCTCCNGCNTCNCCCNCGGTGAAGTCGCTGCCNACGTTNCNNGANTGNTAGACTCCGCCGCCNTTGCCGTTGTAGAGGGANACGGTGACCTGGCTGGGGTCGACCCCGTCCAGAAGCACCACNTCCACGAACTCGTTCAGATCGGNNCCNGNGTTGTCGTAGTGGAACTCGTTGATCCACAACGTGGTGGGGANGTCTCCTTCGCAGTCGTCGGGGACNCCATTGCCGTTGTCNTCGANCTGNGTNCCGTCGGCAAGNTCGCAGACATCGCCGATTCCGTCGTCGTCGCAGTCCGCCTGGTTCGGATTCGGCAGATCGATGCAGTTGTCGACGCTGTCGGGGACNCCATCGCCNTCGGTATCCTCGGGAGTCTCGCAGGACCCCAGTGGAGTNCCGTCGACCCGCGTNCCGGGTGAGAACAGGCTGCCGTCGGNTGAAACCTCGGAATGCCGNACGAANACGGTGCCGAAGACGTCCGGNGCCAGCGTGATGGACTGGTTGTTGCCGGCNTCACTGCCGTAGGTGACCGAGAGGGCCACGTCTCCGTTGCCGTCGGTGAGGGTGATGGTGTCGCCGCCGTTGTTGAGGCCCAGGGAGCCGGTCGAAGCGGTNTGCACGATCGAATCGCCGAAGCTGCCGATGGGAGTNCCTCCGCCGAACAGGACGAATGCACACTGGTCATCGAGNACGGTNCCGATGGGGAACTCATGCCGCACCGNNGCNCCGTCGGANACGGTCCAGCCGGTGAGGTCGATCGCATCTCCGGAATAGTTGACGAATTCGATGAACTCGTCCTGGCCGAAGTTGCCCACACCATCGCCGTTGGCGTCGCCATCGCCGTAGGTGCCGTCGGGATTGCTGGACGGGTCGGCATTGATNTCGTTGATGACGAAGACCGGGGTTTCGCATTCATCGGGGACGCCATTGCCGTTGTCATCGAAGGAGGTTCCGTCGGTGATGTCGCAGGGGTCCGCGATNCCGTTGGNGTTGCAGTCGTCNTCNCAGGCATCGAGGATCCCNTTGCCGTCGCAGTCGNTCGCNCCGTNNGCCAGATCNCAGTCGTCGGGGATNCCGTTTCCGTCGCAGTCGGTGTCGCAACTGTCGGGAATTCCGTTGGCGTTGCAGTCGGTGGCCAATCCGTCCGCGATTGCGCAGACGTCGCCGATGCCATCGCCGTCGCAATCCGCCTGATCCTCGTTGGCGAGGTCGGGGCAGTTGTCGCAGGTATCGATCTCGCCGTCACCGTCCGAATCGCCGCTTTCACAGTTGTTGGCCGCGCCGGGCGTGTCGGCAAGCAGGTCGAAGCAGCCGACGTTCCATGAGCCGGCTCCGCAGCGAATGGCGTGGCCGGGGACGAAATTGCCATCCGGCCCCACCGTGGTGTCCGAATAGACGGCATTGCCGTCGTCGGGATCGGGGCCGAGGAAGGCCACGGAATCGATGACGGACGACCACGGGACCACATCAAGCTGCCCGTCGTCATCCGTGTCGAGGTCGTCGCCCTCGAATCCGGTGAAATCTCGTACCAGAAGGTAGGTCGCCTGGTCACCGTTCTCGTGGTTGAGTTCGACCACGAGATCGGGCGTGGCCAGCGTCATGGTCTCTTCGGCGATCAGGAAGATGCCGTCCGAAGGCATTGTGTAGCCGGTGAGAAGGACGGCCTCGTCCACCACGCCGTAGTCGCCACTGCTGTTGCTGTCCTCNATGAGGACGTACCACACGTTGTCCAGCGAGGTGCCGGGAGCACCGGCCAGTTCGACGTACTCGTCGTCATCGGGTCCCGGGTGGCTGGTGCGCAGCTCGTTCAGGTACAGATCGAGTTCCACGACCTCGCAGCCAACATCGCTGCACGAGGTGTTCTCGGTCCAGTTTCCAATCGGGCAGTCATCAAGCACGACATCGTCGAAGCATTCGCCCGGTGCGACGCAGCAGGAGCCGGTCGCCGCGGGTTCGCACACGCTGCCCCAGTCGGCGATGACCTTCAGCAGATCCGAGACGTCCACCGTGCAGTCGCCGCTGGGGAGGGGGGCGCAGTCCGCGGCGGGNCGGGACACGCCATCGCCCACCTGATTCCAGTCGGCAATGACCTTCAGAAGGTCGCTGACGTTGACCTCGCCGTCCGGTCCGTCCAGAGGGCCCCAGATGTCACCGGAGCAGGAGGCGGGNAGGGGGTCGTCGCACGGATCGGCCGGAGTGGCGCCGCGAACCTCCATGTATTCGACGAAATGGACGTCCGCAAAGCCGATGTTGGTCATGGTGGCCCAGTTGCCGAGGCCGCAGAAGCCGTCCGTCGTCCGGATCCAGCTGGCAGAGATCTGTCCCAGGCCGTTGGTGCCCACGTAGTGGTCACCNAGGTCCGTGCCGTCCGCGATGACGAGTTCAACGAAGACCAGGGAGTCGGCAGGGAGGATTTCGGAGTTGAAGCTGGCGGTGTAGTAGTAGGTGGTACCGATGCTCAGCTGGCCGCTGTTCGATGCGATCAGCTGCAGGTCGCCCGAAGAACTGCCGGGGGTCTCGATGCCGTCCGTATCGATGTAGACGTTGACGGTGGCACCGAGAGCGAAGGTGGCGGATTCGATGCCCCAGGTGACGCAGACCAGTTCCAGATCGCTGCCGTTGGCCACGACGGCAAGGTCGTGGTACCGCCCGTAGGCGTGCCCGTACGTGCCNTCGTTGGTGCTGCAGTTGAGCGAACCGGTGCCGTCGATGCTGTTGTAGTCAATGGATTCGGAGATGACGGNCGAGCTGCCATCGCACTGNGGTGCTGCNCCTCTGGTGAGANGTTGTTCCATCTTCTGGGATGCAGCAAATCGGGGCTGGGCGGCCATGGCGAGCCCGGCGTGAGTCAGCAGCAGTCCAGTGGCCGCAAGGGCCACACGGTGGGCGATGTTCTGAGGCATCTGGTTCTCTCCATCCTCTTCGATCCAGAAGGAGATGGCGCACCAATCGCGACCTTCTCCCCATGGCCTCAGGGTACTCGATCATCACCCATTGCAAGGGGGCAAGATCGAAATCAAGGTTGGAAAGTCCTTGTTCAGAAGTGGTTTGCAGCCCGTTGTTCCCACCGGGGAGGATTCATCCGGCCGGCTTCTGGATNCGATTCATCGTCGTCCTTGGCACCTGAATGGTGGGCACGGGATCACTGGATGCCGAGTCCGTCGGCAGGGGGATGTCGAGGGCGATCTTGTCCATGGTCGGGAGAGTGAAGACCAGCCGGACCCGGTTTTCGCACGGTTCACACCGGATCGANGGTGAAAGGCTGTAGATCCGCTGCCGTGCGTTGGGTTTCACCTCCACCAAATCGTGTTGGCGGAGAAGCCGGAGGTTGTGACTGACCAGGCCGATGCTCTGGTCTAGCTTTTCGGCCAGGCCCGAGACCGACTGCGGCCCCGCAGCCAGATGACGAATCAGCTCGAATCGCACATTGCCCCCGAGCAGTGAAAGCAGTTTGTCGGTGCGAGCGGGTTCATCAGGCATCGAACGTCGTTGGGGGTGGTTGGTTGAGAAGTTCATGGGGCAATCCTCGACCGGCCTACGCCAAGGGGCGTACAGCGGGTATTGCGGGCAGCCGGGACAGACTGCAACCTTGGTTGTGGCACGACCCACGTTGCGCCCCCGGCCCCCACAGGCTGGGTGTTCCCCGGAAGGGATAGCGCTCTACTCACCGGGAGGCCTCCTGGAATCCCTGATCATTCGGCCTTCGGCCCCGGATGTCACCTGTACGTCAGGAGCCGGGGAATGGTGCGTATCCATTCGAGAAATCCTGCTGAAGGCCCGGGGGAGGGATTTTGCACTCACGAAAAATGTGGCATGGATCGGACCGAATGCAATGGGGATTTACCCAAGAGGCATCATTCCCCGGCCGATTCTTCGGCCTGGTTGGGTCCCTCGGCACATTCAAACAAGCGTTGGAAGGACTTGCGAGGCCGGATCTGCTGGGATGATGAATACCGAAGGTGGGACTCGAACCCACACTCCCCAAGGGGAACCGGATTTTGAATCCGGCGCGTCTGCCAATTCCGCCACTTCGGCCTGGATCCCGGTCGAGCCGGGGGTAGATGGTGCATCTTCGCGGTCCGACCGCCCCTCGTCAACGTGAAGGCAGTCGCTGGTTGTGCCGGGCTACACTGTAGTAATGATGCAACATGACTCCGGAATCCGACGTGGCCTTGCTCCCAAGGTGATCCTGACCCTGTGTGGGGTGGGGCTGCTGGTCCTGGCCATCGTCTTTCTTGCCACGTCCATGCAATCCACACCCCAACGAGCTCGCAAGACACCTGCGGCTCCTGCGGCCCAGNCTGCAGCCGCCCGCACCCCGGCCGTGAACCCCGACACGCTGGCCGAGGCCTCCGTCACGGTGACGCCCGCGAAGTTCGATTTCGGACTGATGCCTCCCGGGTCCGTGACCAGACGAACGGTGCAGGTCAAGAACACCGGAGCCGAGCCGGTGGAGATTACGGGGACCAAGAAGACCTGTTCCTGCACCACGGTGGAAATCGAGCCCGCGGTGCTGCAGCCCGGGGAAGCGATGCCCGTGACCGCCGTCATGGCGGGAGGGCTCCGGCCCTCCGACAAGAATTCGATGAAGGTCATTCTTCAGTACGCGGGCCACAAGCCGACCACGATCGGCATCTCGGGAAAGATCTCGCTGCCGGTTTCCTCGACGCCGTCCAATCTGCGTATGCATCCGAAGGGGTACGACGATGNCGCCTATTCGACCAAGGGCGTGATCCAGCTGAAAAGCGAGGACGGAACGCCGTTCCGGATCCTTCGCTGCAACGGAGCCGAGCCGGAGTTCATGGTCCCGGTGCTTGATTCATCGGTGACGTCCCTGCGTCACGAGTTGCGGTGGCGGGTCGAGGGATACGATCCCGTGACCGGTCTGAACGAAGAGGGGGAAACCGTTCCGGAGTTCGTCCTGGTCGAGACGGATCGACCGGACGTTCCGGTNGTNGCCGTNCCGNTGAANCANCGNCTGCATCGNATGCAGCCCNNGGGNGCACAGNCCGTGGTTCACGGNCGANCGGTACGCAGTCGTNGNNNGANCNGATNCCGGNACGCCGGTNGANTTCACGCTNCANCTCAANGGCAATCAGGANCCCGCCACTGCNGANCCNGTGTATCTGGTNGAGTCGANNTCGCCCGAGTTCGATGTCGATCTCGTTTCCTCGCGGGTCGGGGTCGATGGAAAGAGCACCGATCTGCGGATCAGCGTTTCCCCCCGTGCCGGCGTCGNNGGNGTCTNCGNCGGNANNATCATGCTGCGATCCAACAGCTGGGAACAACCCTTCAGCGTTGTGGGCTACGCCGGAGATCCCGGTGAATCATGAACGTCTGCGTGATCATTCCCGCGGCCGGACACGGTGCCCGATTCGGCCGTGAGGACAAGCTCGGCCGGGATCTGTCCGGCCGGCCCGTGCTGATGCGGTCCATCGAGCCGTTCACGCGCCGGCAGGAAGTCGGAAGCATCATCGTGGCAGGGCCGCCCGACGACTTCGAGGCCTTTCGGGATCGCTACGGTGCCGCTCTGGGGTTCCACGGAGTCACGGTCGTGAAAGGGGGGGTGGCCGATCGATGGGAGACGGTTCGCAACGCCCTGTCCCACGTTCCCGATGATGCAACGCACATTGCTGTGCACGACGCAGCGCGGCCGCTGGTCGACGATCAGCTCCTTGATCGGCTGTTCGAAGCCGCCTCCGGCCTGAAGGCGGTCGTTCCCGCGGTGGACATGACTTCGACGATCAAGCGCATCGATCCGGAGCAGGCCCACGATGCCGGTGAGGCACGTGACGGGATTGCGGATTCCATTCTCGGTGATGCAGGTCGGAGGGCCGTGGAAGCCCGGCCGATCGTCGACACCGTCGANCGTCGTACGCTGGTCGCGGCCCAGACGCCGCAGGTCTTCGATCGAGCCCTGCTGCTGCGAGCCTACGAAGGTGCCGCGGTGGGAGTGACCGACGACGCGCAGGCGGTCGAACGTCTCGGTGAGACGGTGCATGTCGTCGCGGGGGATCCGATGAACATCAAGATCACCACCCCGCAGGATCTGGACCTCTGTCAGGCCATTCTCGGGAGCCGACGCCGAAATTCATCCACCGGTGCCGATCCGTTCGCACTCTGAGCGGGAAATCGGGGGCTCGGTTCAGGTCGTCGGTGCGAACGGTCGATGGAGAACAGACTCCGGTTCCACCCGGCACCGGAGCCCCAGCAGGAAGACACGGTGACGCAGCACGGTTCCAACTCGATCTCGGTGATCATCCCCACCTTCCGAGAGGCGGGAAGTCTTCCGTCCCTGTTGGATCGTCTGGAGTTGCTCCGTGGCTCCTGGGATCTGGAAGTCGTCGTCGTGGACGACGATTCCGGCGATGGAACCGAGGAGCTGTTCGCCGCTCGGGACAATGCGTGGGAACGGCTCATCGTTCGGCGTGAGGAACGGGGGCTCTCGAGCGCGGTGCTGGAGGGGATCGAGCGTTCCACGAAAGAAATCGTCGTGGTCATGGATGCAGACGGTTCGCATCCTCCGGAGTCGATCCCCGACATGGTTCTTGCCGTGCAGCAGGGGGCCGACTTCTCGCTGGGATCGAGGTACGTCCCGGGGGGTTCGACGGAGGACGGCTGGGGTGTTCTTCGCTGGGTGAATTCCAAGATCGCCACCATCATGGCGCGGCCGTTCACGACCGTGCGCGATCCGATGTCCGGGTTCTTCTGTCTGCGACGATGCACCGTCGAGCGCGGCGAGACGCTGGATCCGATCGGTTACAAGATCGGACTTGAACTGATCGTCAAGTGTCGGTGTGTCGAGGTGGCGGAAGTCCCCATCCATTTCAGTACGAGGCGTGAAGGTGAAAGCAAGCTCACGCTTCGTGTGCAGTGGGAGTACCTGCTCCACATCCTGAACCTGTGCCGGTTCAAGTACCCGCGTCTGGCAAGTTTTGTCCCGTTCGCCCTGGTCGGCTTGTCCGGGATCGGGGTGTACGCCGGTCTGCTTGCCCTGCTCGGCGCGATCGGGCCTTCGGCAATGGCGGACTGGCTGCGTATCCTGATCGCCATCGTGTTGACGATGACCTGGAACTTCGTCTGGGATCGACGGCTTGCGTTCTGGGACGCGCGGGGGTCGATCATCAGTCAATACGCCGGGTTCATGGCCGTCTGTGCCGTGCCGCTACTGGTGGTCTACGCGGTCACCTGGCTGTTCAGCGACGTGACCGTCCTTCCCGTCGCCGGAGTGATCGGCTCCGCAATCGGTTCCGCCTTCGGGCTGGTGTTCAACTGGTGCGGCAATCGTTGGTTGATCTTCAGACGGTCGTGAGCGCTTCGGGCGTCAGATAGCGTCCCGTGTGGCTCGCTTCGACCGATGCGATGGCCTCGGGGGGGCCCATGGCGACCAGTTCTCCGCCGCCGGAGCCGCCTTCGGGACCGAGATCGACGATCCAGTCGGCGTGCCGGATGATGTCCAGATTGTGCTCGATGACGACCAACGGATGGCCGCGGTCGACCAGTCGATTCAGCACCGACAGGAGCCGTTCCACATCGGAGAAGTGGAGCCCCGTGGTTGGCTCGTCCAGGACGTAGAGCACCTTGCCCTGCTGACGGGTGCCGAGTTCGCGGGCGAGCTTGATGCGCTGGGCCTCGCCACCGGACAGGGTGGTCGAGGGCTGACCGAGTTCGATGTAGCCGAGTCCCACATCACGAAGGCAGGCCAGCATCCGGTGGATCTTCTGGTGGGCTTCGAAGAACTCCACCGCATCCTCGACCGTCATGGAGAGCACATCGGCGATGGTGCGGTCCCGCCATCGGATCTCCAGCGTCTCCGGGTTGTAGCGGCTGCCCTGGCAGTCGTCGCACGTCACGAAGACGTCGGGCAGGAAATGCATCTCGATCTTCTGCACGCCCTGGCCCTGGCAGGACTCGCACCGTCCGCCCTTGACGTTGAAGCTGAATCGTCCCGGCTCGTAGGCGCGGATCTTGGCCTCCCGGGTGGCGGCGAACAGCTTTCGTATTCCGTCGAAGATTCCGGTGTAGGTGGCAGGATTGGATCTCGGCGTTCGACCGATGGGTGACTGATCNACCGCCACGACGCGGTCGACGGCATCCAACCCCTCNATGCGGTCATGCTCGCCCGGGATGTCNCGGCTTCCGTGCAGTTGCTGCATGGCGCCACGAAGCAGAACCTGATTCATGAGGGTGGACTTTCCGGAGCCGGACACGCCGGTGACGCACGTCATCGCCCCGAGGGGGAAGACGGCGTCGATGCCCTGCAGATTGTTCGCCGCGGCGCCGCGCACCGAAATGGCGACCTTCGGATCGAAGGTNCGCTTCCCGGAGGTGGGCTCGATGCTTCGTTCGCCGGACAGGTAGCGTCCGGTGAGCGAGTTCGGATCCGCCAGGAGATCATCCACCGTTCCCTGTGAGACGACGTTCCCTCCGTGGACTCCGGGACCGGGGCCGATGTCGAGGACGTGGTCGGCGGACCGGATCATGCCCTCGTCGTGTTCCACAACGACCACGGTGTTTCCGATGTCCGCGAGATTGCGAAGCGTACTGACCAGTCGATCGTTGTCGCGCTGGTGCAGTCCAATGGTCGGTTCGTCGAGTACATAGCAGACTCCGACGAGGCCGGAGCCCACCTGGGTCGCCAGGCGGATGCGCTGGGCCTCGCCGCCCGAGAGGGTGTTGGCGGCCCGATCGAGTGAGAGGTAGCCCAGTCCGACNGATTCCATGAATCCCAGTCGGGACCGGATCTCCCTGAGAATCGGTTCCGCGATGACGCGACGCGAGTCGTCGAGCGGGGGGTCCTGCAGGATGGCGGCAGCCCGTCCGATCGTCAGCGCGGACAGATCGGCGATGGATTGTGGTCCCTCGATGGTGGGCAGCATGACCGCGAGCGACGCGGGACGCAGTCTCGCCCCACGGCAGGCGGGGCAGACCGTGGTGCTCATGTAGGCGCGGAGCCGCTCCCGCATCGAATCGCTTTCGGTCTGCTTGAGTCGGCGTTCCAGCATCGGGAGGATGCCCTCGAAATGGAATGTGCCGCGCTTCTTGGGGCCATCCGTTCCGTGGAGCAGGACGCGTCGCTGCTCCTCGTCGAGTTGGGCGATCTTGCGTCCGCTCGGCACCGCCATGCCCTCGCAGAACTTGCGAAGTTGTCGGGTGTTCCAGGCGTTCATCCTCCGGCCCCGTCCCACCATGGCGGGAATCGCCTTCGTGCTGACCGGCATGGACTCGTCGGGTATCACAAGGGNGATGTTGAACTCGTCGATCGTTCCGAGTCCGTCGCAGGTTCGGCACGCCCCGGCGGGGGAGTTGAACGAGAACAGCCGCGGCTCAAGTTCGTCCAGATTGCACTGCGGGTGATCGGGGCAGCTCATGCGGTCGCTGAACCGGTGCTCCGCATCGCCGTCGAGCACGAGGAGGCGTCCCTCGCCGATTCGGAGCGCGGTTTCGACCGAGTCGGCGAGTCGTGGCCGGATTCCGCTCTTGACGGTGACCCGGTCGATCACCGCCTCGATGTCGTGTCGGACGTAGCGGCCGAGATTCAGGGGGTTCTCGCCGCCTTCGGCGAGGGCGGTCCGGATGTCGATGATCTCGCCGTCGACCCGGGCGCGGACGAACCCGTCCTTCTGGAGATTGACGATCGTTTCACGGTGGTACCCCTTGCGCCCCTGGACCACCGGNGCACACAGGATCAGCTTCGAGCCCTTCTCGAAGGTTGCAAGTCGATCGACGATCTGCGACGCCGACGTGGATTCGATGGGGCGTCCNCAGGTTCCCCGCCCCACGGGGGCCCAGCAGGTCGGGGTGCCGCAGCGGGCCATGAGCAGACGCAGGTAGTCGTGGATCTCGGTCGTCGTGGAGACGGTCGATCGTGGATTGTGCCCGCCGCTGCGCTGCTGGATGGCGATGGTCGGGGGCAGGCCCTCGATGGATTCGACGTCGGGCTTGCTCATCTGGGTGAGGAACTGACGGGCGTACGCGCTGAGCGACTCCATGTACTTCCGTTGGCCTTCGGCGAAGATGGTGTCGAAGGCCAGGGAGCTCTTTCCGGAACCCGACACGCCGGTGATGACCACCAGTCGGTCACGCGGGATCTCCACGTCGACCGAGTTCAGGTTGTGCTCGCGGGCTCCGCGGATCCGGATGTGTTTGGGGGAGTCTGCCATGGTCCGCAGGCCATGATAGGCAGCGTGGCGTCAGCCGATCTCGCGACGCTGGAAGAGGAAGATCCCGACTCCGAGGATCGCGACCGAATACAGACCCCCGTAGATGACCGATTCCAGCAGATAGCCTCCGGGAATGATCAGGTTCTGGGTCAACGCGTCCGACAGCCAGAGGATCTGGAAATTCGGAAGGATGCTGTAGCCCATCCAGGAGAAGGTCCATTCCGCGATTTCAGCCCCCGTGACGCCCGGAACCTCCATGAGGGGCACCGTCGGAACGTCGATGATCTTGGTGCTCTCCTCGATCTCGCCCGAGGCCCATCGCATGACTCGGATGGTTTCCTCCTGCTTGACCATCCCCTGATTGCGGGCCAGCGTGAGCCAGTTGTCCTCGATGCGGGAGATGTTGCGGCCGAAGATCCAGTCCGAAAGCAGCCCGAGGATGAACAGTCCGACCGTCGTGACGAGGGTCATCAACTGCCCGAGCCGCGTGGAGACGGCGACGGCAATCGCACACAGCACGACGATCGCGGTCATGATTCCGATCACCGCCAGCCAGATCTGGTCCTTGAATCCACGAAGGAACGGTTGGCTGTCGAACTCCGGACCGAAATTCAGTGACAGCAGATAGGCGAAGAAGAGCAGCGGAGTCACGAAGCAGATCACGCTGCTGGTGAACACGGTTCCGTAGAAGTAGTTGCACCAGGCGGCCGCGGCCACCCCGAGGAGCAGGCCTCCGACGCCGAACACGACCACCGGCAGGTGAACCGGGTCGCGGACGGTCTCCAGCACCGAATGCAGCTCGACGAGCATGAACGTGAAGGTCATGCAGAGTCCCACCAGCACCATGGCGGCGGTCACGCCGATGAACTTCCCGATCACGAATACCGGGCGGTTGACCGGCTTGCTGATCACGGTCAGGGCGGTACGGTTCTCGATCTCGCGTCCGAGCACGTTCGTCGCGATGAAGGCCGCAAGCACTGCTCCGGCCAGGAAGACCGTTGCGAGCCCGATGTCGATCAGCATCCGCTGGTTCTCGTCCATCGTGAAGGCCGAGAGGGGGTTGCTCAGCACGATGAGGACCATGGCCGCCACGAGGATCACCAGCATGATGGGCTGGCGAATGCTCTCGAAAAAAGTGTTTCTGGCAATGGCGAAGAGCTGCTGGAACATCGGGCTGGTGATGGTACCCGGATGGGGATGGGATGGTTCGGTCTCTTGGCCCCAAAAACCACGATGATCTGGAGAGGAACCCCGCTTGTGGGTCCCCATTTGAGGTTTTTTGCTACATTGCGACTCTCCGTCACGAACCCGGGGGCATAGGTACGACGTACTGGAAAGCGTCTCGCGTGGGCCATTGTGTGGCCTTGATCCGGGTCGGGACTGGCAACCGGTACCAAGGCAGAGTCATTCACCGATGAGGATCGACCACCTCGCCTACCAACGGGCGACCAACATCGCGGGATTCGGTTTTCTCCTGCAGATCGTCGTCGCGACGGTGCTGTTGATCTTCGGCCTGCGGGCGGGGGATGCGACGGCGGAGTATGCGGCCTGGTACCTCTATGTGGGCCTCGTGGTGTGGCTGGGGATGATCGTCATCTTCAATCAGCACAAGCTGGAGCGGCTGGAGGCCCTCGAGGAGGGGGAGCTCACCGCCTCGGGAACCACGGGCGAATCCATCTTCGACCGATCCGGTGAGGAGATCAGGACTGCTGCCCGGCGATTGCGGCTCATGTACAAGTGGGTGATGCCCGGCGCGAGTCTCCTGGTGGTTCTCCTACTGGGGATCCTCGCCTGGATCATGTTCGATCAGTTGTCCGAAATTGCCGAGCCGACGAACCGGCTCGAACTCGGATTGACCCAGAGCAAGGGCTGGTTGATCGCGGTGGGGCTGGGCTTCGCGGTGATCTGCTTCATCTTCTCCCGCTATCTGGCCGGGATGGCCGCCCTGGGGGTCTGGCAGAATCTCCGTGCCGGTGCGGGGGTCATGGTCGGCAACGTCATCGTGCTCATGGCGGTCGTGATCGGGACGATCTTCAGGTTCTTCGAGATCGACAGCGTGATCTGGGTCGCGGCGTGGCTGATCCCGGTCCTGATGGTCGCAGTCGCCATCGAGATCGTCCTCAATCTGATCCTGAACATGTACCGACCGCGGGTGAGCGGGGACTGGCCGCGGGCGGCCTACGACTCGAGGGGATTGAGCCTGCTGGCCACGCCCGACAACTTCGTCCGATCCATCAACGATGCGGTCAATTACCAGTTCGGCTTCGACATCACCAGTTCGTGGGGATACCAGCTGCTCCTTCGCAGCGGTGCCTGGCTCACCGTCCTCGGGCTCATCGTCCTCATCGGGCTTTCGACGCTGTCGGTGGTTGGCGGGCGGGAGCAGGGGCTCCGCCTGCGTTCGGGCGCCATCGTCGCCAGCGACGGCTCTTCGGTGCGTGACTCCGGTTTCTTCTGGAAGCTTCCCTGGCCGCTGGAGACCACTGCGCTGTTCGATGTCGGCAGGGTCCGCGAACTTCCGCTCACTCCGATGGACCGCACGCGGCGGCCGGGATTCCTGTGGGAGGACGAGATCAAGCTCGCCCCGGGCGAGAAGCTGGAGCCGTTCATCGTCGGTCGGTCCCGTCTGGGCGGCGAACTGATCGACCAGTCCACCGGGGCGGACGCCGACGGCGACTTCGGAGGTGAATACGCCCTGGTGGACATGCTGATCCTCATGGAGTACAGGATCCAGTCCCGGGACAGCGAGGGGAATTCGGGCCTGCTTCGCTACCTCCGATTCGGCACGGACCGGGTCGCCCGTCGACAGAATTTGACCGTGCGTGAGCAGGGGCTGCGTGATCTGGCCCTGTCCGAAGTGACCCGATACATGGCGACCCGTTCACTGGACGAGGTGCTGTCGGACGAACGTGCGGAGATTTCCGGATCGCTGCAGACGCTCATCCAGAACCGCTTCGATGAGCTCGAGGTGGGGGTCGATCTACTGTCAATCAACATTCCCATGATTCGCCCCTCCGGCGATGCCGCCAAGGACTTCCAGGATCTGCCGCTTGCCGTCCAGCAGCGGGACCAGCTGGTCGCCAATGCCGAGCGAAACCGCATCACGTTGTACACGGCGATCGTGGGGGACACGGACGGTGTTGGCGACATCGTCGATGCGATCGATCTGACCAACGATTCACGCCAGTCGCTTGACGCTGCGATCTCCGAACACGGATCGGGATCTCCCGAGGCCGAAGCCGCTCGCCAGCTGCTTCTGAAACGCATCGTGCAGGCCGAGCAGCTTCTCCAGCAGGGAGGTGGGTCGGCCGTTTCGCTGATCCAGTCGGCCGAGCGTGATCGCTGGATCGAGATCATGGAGAAGCGGGCCCAGGCGGATCGCGTCAAGAGTCAGGTTGCCGCCTACCAGGCTGCACCCCAGCTGTACCGCCAGCGGTCGATCATGCAGACCTACGTCCGCAAGCTGCAGGGACTCCGCAAGTACATCGTCGGGATTGCTCCCGAGCGAATGAACGTCAACGTCGAGTTGCGCGACCTTGCTTCGCCGAACACGATCTTCGAGGGTATTTCTAACGAAGAGGGACCGACACCATGAAGAAGGTCGTCGCCATTATCGTCGGGCTGATCATCCTGGCCGTGCTGCTTCTGTTCAGCATGACCTACACGGTTTCCTACCACGAGGTCGGGATCCGGAGCCGATTCGGCAAGATCGACGAAAGCAGCATCATCAAGGAGCCCGGACTTCATTTCCGACTTCCGTTCTTCGCGGATTCGGTCCAGACGTTCGACACCCGCACCCAGCTCCTGAAGTCGCCGATGGACAACCTGCAGACCCGCGATGGACAGCAGATCGTCGTCGAGGCCTTCATGTTCTGGAAGATCGACATCGACGGCGACGGTCCGTTGAAGTTCTACGAGAGCTTCGCCTCGATCGGAGAGGCACCTCCGATCCTCGAGTCCAAGTTCCGTGATGCCGTGTCCGTCCTGAGCCAGTACCGCTTCAGCGAACTGCTCGGGCCGGAGAGTCGACTGGAGGAGGCCGAAGGGGAGATCCTCTCCCGCATGCAGTCCCTCGAGGCCGAGGGGGTGCTGCCGGTCTTCGCCGGCGTGAGTCGGGTCCTCCTCAAGGAGAAGACCTCCCAGGCCGTCATCCGCCGGATGAAGGCCCGTCGTGACACGCTGGCCGAGAACGAGCGGGCACGCGGTGTCGCCGAGGCCCAGCGGATCTCCTCCGAAGCCCAGACCACCGCCGACAAGATTCTGGCGTTCGCGTCGCAGCGGGCCCAGGAGATTCGGACACGCGGTGAGGAGCAGGCTGCGAAGTATCTCCAGCAGATGTCCCAGGACGAGGACCTCGCGATCTTCCTGATCTGGCTGGATGCCCTCGAACAGGCTCTGGCGGAGAACACCACGGTGATTCTCGAGACCGACTTCGCGCCCTGGCACCTCATGAACATCCAGTCGCCCGATGCCACCAATCCCATCCCGCAACCCATGGAGCGGCTCGAGGGTGGTGGAACT
>PAAB01000053.1 GCA_002591705.1 Phycisphaerae bacterium | reverse complement strand
AAGAATATATTTCTTTTTTGCGATAAAGATACCTGAACCAACTGCTTCCAACTTCATCGAAAGCTCAGGTCGATAGACATTCAGATACTCGTTAAACTCTTCAATTGATTGGTCAATCTTTTCTGTGAGTTTTGAATAACCAATCTTCTTAGCAAGTTCTAACTTCTCTGCCTTAGTTTTATTCTTAGCAATCTTTTCAATGATTGGATCTAATTGAAAGTATTGACTATCTGTATCACCATAGACAGTGAACGTCTTTTCTTTTTCAAACTGAAATGTATCATTGAGATACTTTTTGATGTATCTTTCAACAAAGCGATTGACGGCTTGAGCAGAGAGAGTGATTGCTTCTGCCAATCGAATATCATAGAAGCGAAAATGTTGCAGACCACAAATACCAAAGAAGGAATTAGCAGCAACTTTTGTTACCATTTGCTTGTTGTTGTAGGCAACTACAAGCCTTTGAAGTTCAGCAATCTCTTGCTTGCTTCCACCTTCTTTCTTGATTCTTTCGATCTCTTGCTTGCTCTCTAACATCTTGGTTTTATATTCTTTTCTCAGGTTCAGCATTCTTTCAACAAGAGCAGGAATGAATCCCATCTTATCTTTGCGAAACCTTACACCATTTGCTGCAACAACAAGATTCTTTTCATAATCTTTTGAGAGATCAACTTTTCGATCAATGATTTGTTCAACAGTAATATCGTCTTCACTGACAATACATTCAGGTGAAATGTTAAATGCCATCATCACAGAAGGATACAGAGAAGTGAAGTCAAAGGAAACAACTTGCTCTGCTCTTTGCGGAATCGGCTCAAAGACAAAAGCACCACTGAACTTTTCAGACTTGAAGTTCTTTTTCTTTTCAATTGGATTGACGATGTTTTGATCAAACAGATAGTTTTGAATGATGTTTTCCCAATAGCGCATTGGAGAGAAGATATCTTCAAAGTTAACTTTTGAGAAATAAGCAAGAGACAATCCAATTTCCATCAGCTTCAGCTTGCCATCAAGTTTCTCAATCAATTCAGTATCTTGAATGTTGTAATCAAGAAAGAGTTGAAAGTCTTTTTCATAAAGTTCAAATAGATTATCATAGTCAGAAACGTCTGTCTTTCGATCACCAAGTTCAACATTTGCAATGTAATCTAACTTGTAAGATTCTTGATTGGCAAAAGTAAACTTCTTGTAAAGAGCAAGATAATCCATCTGAGACAATCCACGAATCGAATAGATTAGGTCTTTGCTATCAAAACTATTTCTTTTTGTATAAGAAAAAACTCTACCATAAGGAGAAAGTTTGTTCAGTGCTCGATCACCAAACATATCTTCGATTCTTCGACAAATATAAGTGATGTCAAAGTTTGAGACATTCCAACCTGAGATGATGTCAATATCAGACCTTCTCCAGAAATCTATGAATTCAGAAAGAAGAATCTCTTCTTGGTCATAAAGCTTTATATGAATATCTTCTCGATCATTATCATAAGTAGAATTCGAATCATAACGAAGAGCAAATACGTGAGTGATGCCATGCATTCTTATTGAGATCGCATTGATTGGATAGGCTGCCTCACTTGGCTCTGGAAACTTTCCATCATTTGCGTAGACTTCAATATCAAGATAGGCAATGTTGATTTGATCCATTTCAAAATAAATCTCATCATCAAAATATTTGTAAATGAAATCAAACTCATGCTTGGGATTTCCAGAAGCCTTTTCTCGTGTTAGGTCATCAAGATAGTTAAGTTTTTCTTTGTATTCGGCAATTGACTCACAGGCGATTTCAATAAACTTTTCACCAGTGAGAGAGACGTGTGTGCCTTCTCGATGAGGCACAAAGAAGGAAGGTTGAAAGCGAATCTTATTTTGTTTGCGAACGCCGTTCTCGATGTATCGCAAATGAATCTTATCACCAATCAAAGAAACATTTGTGTAGAATGTAGACATAATATAGAGTTCTCCTATGCAAAAACTTGAAGTGTAATCAATCCTAGTTTTTTGAACATTTCTGCATTTTTTGGCTCGTCGTCAAAGACAAGTTTGATGTTGTAGTAGGGAAGTATTTCATTACGAACAATTTGTTTTTTCACAGCATAAGCAGGTCGCCAATCGTTAGCACCTCTCATGAATAACTTATAATCTTTAAATCCAGTGTGCGTAGCAATCCATTGTCTCGTATACTCTTCACCAATTGTTTTTCTACCTGTGAGAAAAACTGGGTAAGTGTTTGTATGAAAGATATAAGTTTCAATGAGTTCAACCATTTCTTCGATCGGTTCATCTGTCAACAAGACGTCAGAGTGGTCAAATGAAGAACGAGGTTGGGTTTTTCTCGCAATTGTTGCATCAATGTCAATCAGAGCCGCATCAATTTTATTTGCTGTTATAACTTCCACTGCTAATTGCTGAACTTTGTTGTTGTCTATTTTTTAGTAGTTGTTCTTCTTTTATATCCGAAAAGAACCAAACTAAAAATCCAAAGATATAGATTGCTAACATGATTGCCTTTTGATCATAACATATCTTAAAAGAAATGTCAAGCCATTATCCAAGAAGAGTTTTTTCTGTTTTTATATCAATACATTTATCGATGACAGTGTGAACAGAGTTAAACTGGTCAGATAATGTTAAGTGTATTTTATCATAATCTTCTTGCATATCCTCCATATTATTATAGACTAAACTAAATTGTTCAGTTGTCGTTGTAAAACGAATAAAACATTTTTCTTTTTCGGCATGAGGTTCAACTGAAAGAAGATATGTTAGATTGATTATTTTTTCAAATACTTTATCTTTATCAAGAACTGCTGTGATTCGATGTATCATAATTTACTCAAAATAAGATAGAATTGATTGTTGTTGTTTACATGGATTTTCTCCAAAAACCCAACAAGGTTCCGTATATACTCCAGGCTCATCTTTAGCAACAGTGAGAAACTTTGACTGTTGATAACCAATAATACCTGCAAATATATTTAGATATCTTTTCACCATCGGATCACAAATTCTTTTTCGATTGCCACTAATGTCTGTGCCAATGTCTGTGATGTTGACGATTGTTGTTTTTGATTTGGGAATCATTTTGTCAAGAATCACATAGAGAAAATCATTTAACCAAGCGTCATGAGTCGTGTAACGATTCCACGATTGCTTGTCTGCACCATCAGCATCTTTAGCATAGAGTTCTTTGTCAAAATATGGAGGAGAGGAAAACGTCAAATCAACATCTGGAATTTCATCAAAGGGCAAATCTTCAGCAGGTTGATTGTAGATTCGAACTTTTTTAACTCCATTCATTTCAAAATAGGTATTTGTTTCAGTGATTTTCGGTTTTGAGTTGCCTAACCATTTCTCGTAAGTCAAACACATTTTCTTGTAGACTTCAAACATTCGAAGATTTGGATCTGTGCCAATATAACTCTTCTTTCTTGAAAGATAGAAACCTGTCAATCGATCTCCCCATCCACAAGAAATGTCAAAGATGGAATCTCCTTTGATGAGATTGTAAATGTTCTTTGAAGAGTTGACGTTGAACTGAGCAGCAACTTGACCAGAGATGCCAAGAGTTTTCTTTAGAGAAAGTTCTGTCAGATTAGTTGGTTTGACACGTTTGATTGTATCCATCATTCGAGACATTCCTCTTTCTGTCTTCCAAAGAAAGTTGCAAGATTCACGATGCTTGACTTCACAAGCCATTCTTTCTTTTTGAGCAAAGAAGTTTGATAGCTTGTTAAGTTTTAAATTTTGAGGAAAATAACCAAGAGTATATTGATCATAATCATGCTCATACGGTTCACCTGAAAGACGATGTATGAGTTTTGTGTTCAAATCATTTGTTGATATGAAAGGTGCTACTTCAACATTCTTGTGTTTCAGAAACAATTCACAAAGTTCATGTTCATCATATCTTTGAGATGGAATAGGCAAATCACTTTTCAGTAGAAAATACATCATGGTTGAATATAGTTCAATTGGATCTTCTCCTCTTGAAAATTCGGGCCATTGTGATATAGATGGATAACCATGTATATCAACTTGATTTTGTATTTTCTGTAGAATAAGTGGGTTTGGTTCTTTCCATCTCTGCTCAATTATTTCACGAAACGTTGTTTCGTTCTTCTTCATGTATTGGTTTCTTCTCATATTTCCATGCCTCAAGTTCAATTGCTTTTCGTTGTTGAAAGAAATGTCGAAAGTTTGAACAAAACTTTCCCCTTTCTTTCTCATCATTAAAGGGTCTTGCTTGATGTTCAAATGGTGACAGATGCATTGGATCAGAACCAATTAGTCGATCTGCTAACTTTGAATCATTCTCGTAAGTTGTCATACTGTTATCATGGTTGGCATAAGAACTTCTTGCACATCTTGCGGCTGAACAAACAATTGCTTCATCAAGTGTAAGAATTTTTCCATCATTGTCAAGATAAATTAACTTACTCTGACCATTTTCACTTCTTTTACGAACAACATAAGGTAAATGCCATTCATCGTTCTTTAGAAGAAGTGGTGTGTTTTGTTCTGCGGCTTCGAGCATCATTTCAATTACAACACGAATGTCTTCTTGAGCATCTTCATGTATTCGAAGTTTGCCCATTTCGACAAGAGCATCATGTTCAACTGTTAGAGTTTCTTCAACCCATACATAGGGTTCAAGAATACGATTGGCAACTTCTTTGTGAATGTTTGCCTTTTCCATCATGCTGTGCATCAGACAAGCAATCTTTGCTGAAATCTTCCAGACTGTTTTACCATGTGATGTTGATGCATCTGTTTCCTCTCCAGCTTGCATACCTCTTTGATTGGTTCCAAACTTGACAGGCATATAGGGATTTTCTTCTACCTCTTTGCGATATTTTTTAAGGGGAATTGCTCTTGAGCTTTTGACTGAATGTGATGCAGCTCGATGGCGTAGCATCTCACTATGAATAAGTCTACCATAAGTGAGAGAAAATGTGAGAAGACGGTCACCATTTGAGTTGGTGCTNTCTTGTGCTATCGTTGCTTTAATCATATGTTACCGTAAGAGAATTAGCAATGTGATAAGCGTCAACTATNTCTGGCAACGGTGCCAATAGTTGTTTATCNGTTTTCAANAATTCNATCCATGAAGAATTTTCNAATCCTTTATTTATCTCCATAAATTTGTCAAACATCTGCCATTTGTTAGCATTGCCTTTGCCAACTGCTAACTTCTTNACTGAGGTTGGAGCAACTATAACTGGTTGATATCCTTCATTGTTCAAATACAANTTGAANATTCCNGTTGCTTCTCCAATATCAAAAAGACGGCCTTTTGCTCCCATTGAATANCCTTCNAACATTATAACAGATTTTTCAGAATTGTCAAGTCTNNTNTTGATCTGTTCAACAAGAAGTCCTGCNTTTTCAGAAAAACGAATTGAATTGTTTTTCGAAAANGAAGACATTGCGTGAGTTACNTTTGAGGGGAAATCTATCTTTGAGATGTTAGGTCTTGAAGAGAGAAAGAANAACTCACANTTTTCAAACAGATGNTTTTTANTTGAATNCCAAAANCAGANACAAGGACTGCTAATGGAAAAATCNANTCCNANNTGTAACATACTCACTCCCTAAATATTTGAAATTTCTTTCTATTATTTAGAGAGTGATGTAAGTNACTTNTTATCTTTGTTATCTACAAAGTCTTGGAACTGTCTCGCATAAGAAAGAATCTGNTCGACGCCAGGATAGTCCTTGCAATANTTTTCAAGGTTTGCTGTTGTCTGTTCAAACATTCTCATACCTTGCTCTTCATTTTTTAACATGACTTCTTCAGCAAGTTGAAATTGTCTTTCGATAATTCCTTGTTGCATCTGATACATGTTTTCGGCATAGTTTTTTGCCATTCCCAAAAGTTCTTGGCGAATTTGATATGGTGATTTATTTTCAGGCATAATGAGTCCTCCCTCCTAATTGACGATTACGATCCCATTCACGATGTCGACGTTCAACATCTTCTAAGGTTTTAGATTGGTCAAGATACTTTTCAAGATCGCTTCTTGACTTTCTATTTCCGTTGAAAAAAAAATTCTTAATGGTTTCCCATTTGCTGACTTTGTTTTTCTCTAAGTATTGCTCGTATTCATAATGAGCATCATGCGTGTCTCGATATTCAGTTTTATAATACTGAAGGAGTTCTGGATGTTTTACATTTCTTTCTAATAATGTTTTATAGTAAGAATTGTTTTCATTTTTTGAAATATACATTTGTTCCTGTGTGTATGTGTGTTAGTAAAGGGCTCCTGGATCTTTATATCTTCTACTTCTCTCTTCCCAAATTTTTTGTCTGCGTTCTAANTCANCNNNATCAGTGGCTTGAGAGAAATAGTTTTCCATTAGTTGCTGTTCGGTAGGAAACCAGTAACGAAAGAAACGAGTGAAAAGGCTTTTTTTTTCGTTTTATTTATGGTGGAATCTAACCAATTATAATAAGCCCACTCTGCTTCTCCACGATATTCAGTTTCAAAGTAGGCTTTCATTTCTCTATGTTTTGCTGATTCGAATGGACTAGCAAGCATTGCTGGTGTGTACAAATTTTNCTCCTNTANTGTGTATGTTGTGTNAAAGTAGGGAGCAGCATAGACACTGCTCCCTGGAATATTAGGCGATCAATTTCTTGACATTTTTAAGCACGCTCTCAATTGTGCTTTCGTCTTTGCCAATCTCAATCACTTCAGGCTTATCCTTCTCTGGAACTTCCTTTTCAAGTGCTACATAAAGCATTCCATCCTTTACATCTGCTGCAAGAACTTTCATGTTCTCNCCNAACGCAAAAGACTTNCGGAATGAACGTGAAGCAATTCCTCGGTAGGTGATGTATTCATCAGCATCCGATTTATCTTCTTTCTTTCCTTCAATTGTCAAATGATCTTTTTCTTTTGTGATGGAAATCTCATCCTTTGAGAAACCAGCAATTGCCATTTCAATCACATAGTGATTATCTTTGGCACGAATGTTGTGAGGTGGAAATGATGTATTTGCTGCTGTAGAGAATCTTTGCTCCGAAAAGATTTCATCTAAGCGAGCGAAAACACCAATTTGGTGACGAAATAAACGATCGAGATCATGGTTGGAATAGTCGATGAAAAAACCCATATTACCTCTTTTGTAAGCAGGTTGTGTTGACACAAAGTCGTGTCNNGAACGCAATCCTCAGTTGAGCGATTGCTGAAGAGAGCAACAAGCCATTATGCTGCTCTCTTTAATATATAGTATGCTTTGATCATANCACACTNNAATCAAAATGTCAAGTTTTATTTTTTACTTCTTTTTCAATAATTTAGCTAACTTTTTCTTGCTCATTTTTGCAAGTTTCTTCAACATTTTTCTTTTTTTCTTTGAAGTATCTTTATGACACATAGGCTTCTCCTTGTGTTATTGTTAGAAATTACCGTCCTGTCGCAAACTCATAAGGCTGCTCTGCAAATGCCATGTAGATGTAAGTACTTCCGGGTTCATTTTGTGAATTAGTGTTCGATTTAAATCCATTAGAAAGGAAATCGTAGCTTATACCAGAACCTTCCGGATTTGGTTCATCAGCAAGTAAATATTTCGTCATTGAATTATGTGGATCTCGTGCATTATCAGCAATTACCCAACTTTCCGTTGTTGTTCGTTTTATCATTACAAAAGCGGGTTTAAATCCAGTATAAACAAAAGGACCGTCTGTAGATCCGTTACCGGTATAACTACCGAATGCAGAATAGCCAGGAATTTCTTTCCAACAATATAATATGAAATTATCACCACTACTGTTTACAGAATAAGGCCATGTAAAACCATCAGAAGTCCTAGTAATTAATTCAATTAAACTACTGTTTGAAGCATTTTTCTGAATACCACCAGAGTAATTGTTGAATGCAACCGAAGCAGGATCAGGTTGATTTAAATATACAACATCTCCGGACGATAAACTTTTATGATATACTACCCACTGTGAATTAGAAACTGCATTACCCGTGCCCGCACCTCTGTTTAAATTTTTAACTATAGCGAAATCTACATTATCAAGTCCAGTTGGTACTGTGCTATGATTTGTATCATTTCCAACATACTTCACAATACTAAATCCTGTTTCAGTATTCACACTCATTGCAAAAGGAGTGATTGAAGCTCCTGCTTTTGCTGTGATGCTACTACAAAGGGCTGCTTCTTCGTCTACCATTGCATCATTCAATTGAAATCCAGCTTCAGGAGCACCGCCGGCTTTCCAGTTCCAGGCTACATACTCTTCCCCAGCTTTTGCCACCCAAAGTTGCTGATTGGAATGTCCATCTTTAGTTACAAGATTTCCATTACCGTCACGCTCCAAATGTCCCCAACCACTTGAATTATCTGATCCTTCGGCCCAACTCTGATCAGTTATAAGATTTTTGTTTGAAGCATATCCTCTAACAGAATCATAAACATTATTATGGTAAGGGGTAGTTCGACATTTTATCCAAGTTAAGTCAGCGTCAAAACCAACCGGCAATGTATATTCAGTTCCTACATTACCATTCCAAGCTATTGCTTTAAATCCTTGCTTTGGATTTACACTGATTGGATTTTTCTTTGACTTTGGTCCGAGTTCTCCAAAAGAAGACTCGTCAGCAAATGCCATGTAGATGTAAGATTCAGAAAATTTATTTACATTTGGTGTCAAATTCGAAATAACTTTAAATCCATCATTATAAAATGCTATTTGATCTGCGTAAGCACCATCATAAGGTTTAGTATTACTTACTACTTTCATAGCATCAGAAGGACCAATACCATTACCGCCATTTTCTCTTCCCGAAGAGTCCCAAACCAAACCTTCTCTTGCTTGACTTCCCTGAGAAAGAGACCTTATATAAACAAACTTTGGTCTAAACCCACAGTTAATAAATGGGCCATCATTACTATTATTTGCATCATATCTACCAAATGAAGAAAATCCGGGAATGCTTGTCCAACAATAAGCAATCGTTTCTTGATCTGCAGGAACAGCACCTTGACCTGATTTACAATAAAATCCAAGTTCATCTGCAATTCCACCGAAGTTTATATTGAAATTAGGACCACCTGCAGTGTCATGAAATGGCATACCATCAGTTGCTGGATTATCTAAACTTGTATGATACATCCACCAACCACCAACACTTGCAGTTCCTTTGAAAATAATTACATTAGGAACTTTTCCTAATCCGTGTGGAATCTTTCCGCCAGAAGATGTAAATCGAACAATACTAAATCCAGATTTTGTTCCAGCACTTAGTTTAGTTGGTTGAAGAGTCAAATCACCCGTCATTAGTTCTGAACAATCTTGTTCAACACCATCAATTTTTGCTTTTCCATCTGCCGATGGCTTTCCACCTGCTTTTATTAAAAAGCCAACATAACTTCGAGAACTATTAGGTGTGTAGTTAATTTCTCCACCACCGGCATGATCATTTACCATAAAACCATTGTCAGTGAAATCTTCAAAACCATTGTATCCATTATATCCAGAATAACTTCCTTCAGTTAAACTTCCAGAGGCGGCATTTGTAGTTCCAGAACTTAGTCCAGATGCGGCCCCACGAACAGAATCTACCCACCAATGAACGCCATCACCGTTATATTGTTGTGCCCAGAAAAAGTCAGGTCTAAATCCAACATGATGTTCGTATCCATTAGGCTTTCCACTATTCCAAATCATTGCTCTGAAATAATCTCCTACGCCTTCTTGACTTTTATCTGCTTGCTTGTATCCACCTAGAGTGATTGCTTGTTTCCAAGGTTGAAGAAGTAATGTAGTGTTTTCAGTTGCGGTGAGTGGTTCGGTTGGAACATCAAAAGTTTCTCCAGTATAAAGTGCCTCACCTTTTGTAATTCGAATATCTGCTAATTTTCCTGAGAAACTAACTCCAGTTTCCCAATCATAGCCAATAAATAAATCACCATCAGTTGACCAATTGTAGGTTCCATTCAATTCATGATTTATAACTCTTGCGCCATTTACATAAAAACTACTTTGATTTGATCCAGTTCCTTCTCTACACCAAGCAATATGAAACCATTGACCAGTTGAATCACCACCAAAGCAAGAATCTCCACTTATTATTACATTACCTGGATGATGCACTTCAAAAGAATTCCCATTTACAAACCAACCCCATTCATTTGTAGTAGAAACATTCGAATATCTATGACTTAAAAGTGGTCTTCTTCCAGGCTCAATCCCAGGATTAGAATACATCCACATTTCCAAAGTGTATGGATCCGTCCCAAATGTAAAGTTTGATCCTGTTTCGGGAATTTTAATTGCGTTATTTTTATTGCCATCAAACACATAACTTCCACCTTTGAAATTTTGTGCAGCTCGTGCTTTCATTTCGGTGTGTCGAGCATTTGGTGAACCACTAATTTCTGGGCTTTCAAAAGAAATTCTTGCAGAGCCGCTGAATTCAGAAAGACCATCTCTTTCTTGAGAATATCTTATCTCGTTTCCAATTTTCCATTTAACTCCATGAATATAACCACTTATGACATCACCAGTACCTCTTGCTCCAATAGCCATTCCATCTGAATTAGAAGCAAAGTTATGATCTCTATGAGCATCACGTTTATCTTCATTTTTAAAGTCATCTAGCTGCTCACCATCAATATAAAGATTTAAACTTACTCCAAATTTTCTTTCTGCCTTGATGTGATACCATCTATTCGCTTCAGGAGTCCAAGGACATTCAACTAAAAAATTTCCATCACCATGTTTTGAAACAACTAAAGCATTACCCATATAACCAAACCAAAATTGATTGGTCTTGTTTCCATTATCCATTCGAACTGCTTGAAAAAATGATGGTTGTTTTGCCCAACCATTTTCATCAAATTTTACGTGACATTCAATACTGTAATCGTTATTTGTAGGACTAAAATTACCTGGGCCTTGAACGGCAGAACCATTGCTTCCATCTATATAAACACTACCACTGAAATTAGTAAGATAAGGACTGCTACTTGAAATCTCTACGTTTTTTGTTCCGGCTACAGAGATCGAATGATTGCCTGTTTCATCAACAACATATGGAGCAGAGATAACGTTAGCCGGTGTGATGTTGGCTGTGCAAAGTGCCATTGCCCCTTCAGGTGGCTCATAGGCAAATTCACCGTAACCAGATGCGTCAATGTAGATTCTTGATGGTGTATAGTTGCCAGAGAAGTTAGGGTTTTGACCGAAGTTTAGATAACATTCTGATCGATCAGCATTCATTTGATAATTATACGAAAAGAAATAACGGTCATTTCTCAAATTTGGTATTGTTCCAAGTAAACTACCATTCAAGAAAAAACGAATGAAGTTTTCATCTAAATTTAAAAAAACACCAACAATATTAGGACTAGAAAGACTTGAACCACCAGAGAAATCACTTCTTGTTCCATCAATATAAGTTCTAAATTTACCATCACTATAAAAATAAGCAGAACCTATGCTAGAATTAGCTGCATTAGTAGAATCGCCTTGACTTTCACCCAAGTTTGAAATTGTTGTTTGAGAAGTAACTCCAAAATGATGTTGACTGGCTGAAGAAGACACACACATTTCACAATACCATTTACCAGAACTCATAGCCATATTTGAATAAGCATCTCTGTAATCTGCTTGATTACTATGAATCTTTAAATTACCTTCAGATAAATTTAAAGTTGACGCATATTTGTCTAAAGAATTCAGCGTAGCAAAAGTGTTAGTTGGTGTATCAATCGATCGTTTGAGTGCCATTTATGTTCTCCTATTTGTTTTTTATGTCCAGTTGTTACCGTTTCCTGACACGTCTTTTCCAAGGTTTGATTCATCTGCAAAGTTCAGATAAAATCCGTTTGTTCCATAATCTTGATCAGCGGGAAGAGGTTTATGAATCCAGTTTCCTTCAACCGTTTCTCCGAAGTAACTTTCGTCTAACGCAACACCATCAATGAATTGAACGTTTGCCATGTAACCATTAAAACAATTTGAAAGATTACCATTTGCTCCTAAAACTATATTTGGTTTATTAAACACGCTACCTGCTCCATTGCTTGGATATTTGTTATAAGACTCAAACTCTGTTAATTGTTTTCCGTTAACCCACATTTTCATTCTCTCATCTTGGGTATTATTTGCAGAGTCATATACAAATACAAAATGATACCATGCAGAAGGATCTTTAAATCTTGTTTTAGGAGCAAGATAATAGGTTGCTGTGCCTGAATCTTCCTGATACCAATATAAATCACCACTAGAACCTATTGCAAATTCACCGACTGTATTGCCATTGTAACCGAACAAGTGCTGAGAGGGGTTCTTAACCCACATACTGATTGTAAATAAATTATCGTTGGTTGCATCTTTAGTAGTTCGATTACTGAAGTAACTGTTCCCATCAAAGTAAGCAGAATAATCAATCACACTTTCAGTCAACCAGCCAGCAGGAATTCCTTGTGCGTTTGCTGGTTGAGTTGATTGACCTGATTGTGATCCTGTATCTGTTGTTCCTTCTGTCTCTCCACCAGGAACTTGAAGGTCATTGTATTTCCATCCACCTGCAGTAACTCCATCATGAACCATGAGAAATGGTTCGGCTACCTTACCATCGGCATCAAAAATACTTACTAACTCTCCACGGTGACCTGTATATAAAGCATTCTCTGCTACCGTTTTTGGCGTAGTTGCAAGTCCTCGAATTCTTTGTATTTTACGCATCTTTTTTTATCTTATGAAAGAGTTAGCAAAAATTGTTTATTGTATTTATTTGAAATGTTTTACATTGAATGTTCAGCAAATGCCATGTAAATAAATTTTTCACTTGAGTTGACATTGTTGTTAGAATCTGCTAATTTAAATCCGTTTGAGAGAAAGTCGATTCTATTTGCATTACCAGTAAATTCTACATCGCTATTATTCATATAAAGTGAATTAGGTGCGCCACCATTGAAAGGTTTTCTTGTGCTATCAAGTGTTGTCCATAACCCGTCCGTAGCACTAAAAGAACCAGTTACTCGCTTTACCATTAAAAAAGCAGGCTTAAATCCAGTATAAACAAAAGGACCATCTGCAGAACTGTTTCCGGTATAACTGCCGAATGCAGAATAACCAGGAACTGAGTGCCAGGCATAACAAATATATTGTTTGTTCGCTAAAATACCCCAACCTGATCTAAATCCGATTGTTGTAGCATCATGTCCGCTACCCCACATGTCAGATTGTTGTGTGAGTTGACTTATCCCATCAGTCATGTGTAAATATAAATAATCACTGGCCGTTGAAAATGCTGAACTCCAAACCCACCAGGCACCATTTCCATCGGTTTGCTTCATTATAAAAAAGTCAGGTCTTTGATTTAATCCATGTGAAATAGATGCTGCTGGATTATCACCACCAGAATTAAAACTTGTAATACTAAATCCTGCTTTGGTGTTTACACTCATACCGTCTGGTGTAATATCACCAGCGGTCAAACCTGTATCAGCAAAGTCGGCAAAAGGAACACCATCAATGTTATATTTTCCTCCACCGCCTCCGGCTTTCCAAGTCCAGGCTACGTAATTTTTCCCTGGTTCATTAAAGTAATAATAATATGGACTTTCGATACCATTTTGAGTATAAAATTTATTATCATCTGTTCTTACAATGTGAGAAAATTTTGTTCCATAACCTGTTTTGTCTTCTGGGCCATTTTGGTCACTATTCAAATTTTTTCCAGGTCCAAATCCTCTAACACTATCATATATTTGATGCCAGTCTGTTGTGTCACGATTTTTTGCCCAGATTAGGTCTGCTTTCATTCCAACAGTAACAGAACGTTCATTACCGTTTCCTGGATCATCTCCTACCCAAGTCACTGCTCGAAAATGCTCTTGTGGATTTCCATCAAACGATGGCAAGTTTGCAGTACAGAGTGCTTTTGCTCCTTCAGGTGGTGGATAGTAGAATTGACCTGGACTGCTGTCTGTTGGTGCGTGTCCAGCAGAATCTGTTTTGGTTCCAGCAAAGGTGTGATCTTGACCGAAGTTTACGCTAAATGTTGCACTAGAACCTGAACTATTATCTCCAAATGCAGGGTAGAATTCACCACTCAATTCAGCATAGGCTTCAGATGTAGCCATTGATCCGTCTACTCCAAAAGTTATTGATTTATTATCTCCATTCCAAAGAAATTGAATTACTTTAAGATTGGTATAAGAGTCATGGTATGCTTCTGCTGAACTTGAATTAGCCTTATGTCCATTTTGTCGATAAGCATATGATTCTGCATCATTACCAACATGTGTTGAAGTGCTTGAAGTAGTCTTGGCAATTCCTACTCCACCACCAGCTTCATTGTTATCTCCTCCTGAGATAAACATAACTTCCCAATACCATTTTCCAGAGTTAGGAAGTAAAAAATTTCCAAATACTTTTGTGGCGGAAGAACCCATAGCACACTTTAAATTACCTCCACTTAAAGTTGCTGATGATTGAACTAACGGATTCAACGTAGCAAAGTTATTACCCGGATTATCGATTACATTGTTGTTTCTTTTAAAAGCCATTTAGTTTCTCCTTAGTCGTTTACTGTAAGGTGATTTCCATTTCCGGAACTATCTTTGACGAGTGTTAGATTTCCACTTGAATCATATTCCATGTTGCTTGGATGAAAATCTAAATGCATACCATAAGTATTTTGTGGAATGTTATCAAAGGTTTTTGGAACTAATTTGCCATTTTCATATTTACAAAAATCTTCCGGTGTACATCTCATTGATTCTACAAGGTAAAAGTCAGAAAGAAGAAATTGATTACCATAAGCACCACCCGGCCCTAATCCCATATAAAATTGCCCGGCATTGTCAATTCTTTGCATTCCTGAAGATGAAGCTCCTATATTGTAAGATAAGTCTGTTTCTTTACCATTTAAGAAAAATTT
>PAAB01000052.1 GCA_002591705.1 Phycisphaerae bacterium | reverse complement strand
TACCGGGTCAACGACGAGAATCGTGAGGAGACGACGTTCGTCGACTGCGAAGCATGGGGCCGGACCGCCGAGGTCATGGGCCAGTACCTGCGCAAAGGCCGCCCGGTCTTCATCGAGGGCCGCCTGAAGCTCGACCAGTGGCAGGATCGCGATGGGAACAACCGATCCAAGCTCAAGGTCGTCATCGAGAACTTCCAGTTCGTGGACAGTCGAAGTGGCGGAGGCGACGCCCCCTCCCAGACTTCCGCAGCTCCCCAATCCGTCCCGGAGGACGAGATTCCATTCTGACCCGTACGGGTTGAAAACACAGATCGCTGGGGTCCGCCCGCCCGTGGACTCCTCAACTTTCCCGAAAGGACAGCGACATCATGGCACGGNACATTGAACTGCTTCTNCTNAAGAACATCGAACACCTCGGCATCGTCGGGGANGTGGTCCGCGTGAAGCGNGGNTACGCCCGCAACTACCTGNTNCCCCACGGNTTCGCCGAAGTNCCNACNGCATCGCGCATTGCGATGCTCGANGAGGACCGGGCCAAGGCNATGGCCGAACTGGCCAGCCTCCGNNNCGCCCGCGANAANCTGCTGGANCAGATGGTCGAAGTCACCCTGACCCTGACCAGNAGCTGCAACGACCAGGGCGTCCTGTACGGTTCGGTCACCCAGCGGGACATCTGCGACGCACTGCAGTCCAACGGCCTCGACGTCGGTGCACGATCCGTTCGTCTGGCCGCCGCCATCCGTCGCATCGGCACCTACCCCGTGCCCATCCAGTTCGACAAGGACCTGCGAACCGAGATCACCGTGGTGGTCGAGCCCGATCAGCCGCTGGAGGAGCGCGACGAGATGGAGTTCGACGACGAGGGCAACCTCATCATCAAGGAAGTCGAAGCGGCCGCCGAGACCCCGGAGGAATCCTCCGAGGGCGGCCAGCCGTCCGAAGATGATGCGGGCACCGAATCCGCCGAGACGACCGAAGCGGACTANGCAGACAATGCAACAACAAGACAGCGAGCCCCCCGGGGGCTCGCTGTCATTTTTCTGTTGGATGAAACGGACGTCGTCAGGCCACGTCGGATCGGGCCGCCTCACCGAACTGATCCTCGAGGTACCTTGCGACGTAGTCGAGAATGCTCGATGCCTGCGGAATCCTGGGGTTGGAAGTCGGCCCCGCCGGATCGAACCGCATGCCCTTGAACCGGGCCACGGCGTCGTCGACGGTGAGGCCGTACTGCAATGCAATCGAAAACGAGCGGCAGAACCCCTGAATGAGTCCGGAGAGCGTGGATCCCTCCTTGGCGATCTTCATGAAGATCTCGCCGGGCTGCCCGTCGTCGAACAGTCCGATGGTCAGATAGCCTTCGTAGCCGTTGACGGAGAACTTGTGCGTCACCGATTCACGGGTGGTGGGAAGGACTTCTCGTTGCTTTTCGGTGAGCATCGAATGAATCCGTGTAGGGCCGGAATCCTCCCGGGATGCCGGCGAGCCGCGGAGCCGGGACTCACGCCCCCGGTCGCCTCCAGCGACTCGATGCTCCTCCCTCTGCATCGGTCACCTTCCGACCGGGTCTCCACAACTCGACCATCACCCCTTGGCCAGAGCGCGACAAAGCAGAGAAATCACCTCGTCCAGATCCTCCAGACCGCCTTCCGGCCGCCAGTAGACCTCCGGCACCCCCCCACCCCCGCTTCCGGCCCGTCCCCCGGTCTGCACGAGACTCACCCGACCCGGAAGGCCGCCCAGCGATTCCCGGACCGCCTCGGGCCGCGTCGCCCGCACGATCACGTCACGATCCCTTCGCCGCATCGACCGTACCCCGTGCACCATGGCCAGCACCCTGATCCGGGCCAGACCGATGAGTCGACGCACCGGGGTCGGAACGGGCCCGTAGGCACTGATGATGTCCTCGACCACCGAGTCGAGCGCGTGTTCGTCGTCACAGCGGAACAACCTCCGGTATACATCCATACGCCTCACCGGCGACGGAACATAGGCCTCCGGCACGATCCCCCCCAGCCCGAGATCGATGGTGGTGGCGGTCGGATCGGGAAGCGGTGATCCGTCTCCCGCCTCCAGTCGCTGATGCTGCTGCACNGCCTGCTCCAGCAGGCGGCAGTACAACTCGTATCCCACCGCCGCGATGTGCCCGGATTGTTCGGCCCCGAGAAGATTTCCGGCCCCGCGTATCTCGAGATCGCGCAGCGCGATGCGGAAACCCGCCCCCAGCATCGAGAACCCCTCGACCGCCTGCAGGCGACGCATGGCGACTTCCGAGGCCACTCGTGTCTGCGGAAGGACGAGGTAGCAGTACGCCCGGTGCCGGAACCGCCCGACGCGACCCCGGAGCTGATGCAGATCCGCCAGGCCGTGGAGGTCCGCCTCGTCGATGATGATGGTGTTGGCCGTCGGGATGTCGATGCCCGACTCGATGATGCTCGTGCTCACCAGAATGTCGGCCTTCCCGTTGATGAAGTCGTACATCACCCGTTCCAGCTCCGCCGGACGCATCTGTCCGTGCCCGACCACGACCTTCGCATCCGGCACCAGACGGCGGATCGCCTGCGCAACCTCGTCCAGATCGCGGACCCGATTGTGGACCACGAAGGCCTGCCCCTGCCGAGCCAGTTCGCGACGAAGGGCATCACGAATGCGATCGTCGCTCCAGGTCATGAGTTCGGTCACCACCGCTCGNCGATCCTGCGGGGCCGTGGTGAGCGAGGAGATGTCCCGCAGGCCGAGCATCGACATGTGAAGCGTGCGCGGGATGGGCGTCGCAGTCATGGTGAGCACATCCACCGTCGAACGGAGATGAAGCAGCTTCTGCTTGTGCTCGACACCGAAGCGCTGTTCCTCATCGATGACGACCAGCCCCAGATCGCGGAAGAGGACGTCGTCGCTGAGCAGTCGATGGGTCCCCACCAGCACGTCGACGGTTCCGGACGCCAGATCTTGCAGGATTTCACGCTGCTCGGCCGCGTTGCGNAAACGACTCAGCGATTCGACGCGGAACGGGTAGCCGGCCAGGCGATCGCGGATGGTTCGGCCGTGCTGCTCGGCCAGGACGGTGGTCGGGACCAGCACGGCCACCTGCCGCCCCGACTCGACGGCCTTGAAGGCGGCCCGAATCGCGACTTCCGTCTTGCCGAACCCCACGTCTCCACACAACAGCCGGTCCATCGGCCGGGAGGACTCCATGTCGCGCTTGACGGCCTCGATGGCCGAAATCTGGTCATCGGTCTCGTCCCATGGAAAGGCGGCCTCGAACTCGCGCTGCCAGGTGGTGTCGGCGGGAAACGACGTGCCCTCGAGGGCCTTGCGTGCCGCCTGGATCTCCAGCATCTGCAGAGCCAGTGCACGGACGGAATCCGCCGCCTTGTCCTTGCGTCGCGNCCAGGACGCCCCACCGAGTACGGATCGGTCGGGCTCGCCACCGAAGGCCCCGATGTACTTCTGAACCAGTTCGATGTCGACCACCGGAACGTGCAGCCGGGCGCTTCGTGCGAACTCCAGGGTCAGGAACTCCTCTTCGGGGCCGTCCCCTCTTGCCATCACCTGCAGACCGACGAAGCGGGCGATGCCGTGATCACGGTGGACCACGAAATCACCCGGTTCCACGTCGACGAATGCATCCATCGGCCGTGCCTCGAGATTGGCCTGGGTGCGACGGCGAAGGTGCACACGATTCACGAACTCGTCGTAGGCAAGCACGGCCACCGATCGACCCGCCGGGGAACGCCAGTGGAACCCGTGCGGAAGATCGAGCTGCACGTTCCGGACCCCGTCCGGATCACCACCCCCGGTACATCCCTCCAGGAGTTCACCGAACCGGCTCGAATCCCCCGTGGTCCGGCAGCACACGATCATGTCGTCCTTCGTCGCACGGTCCAGCAGATCCGCAACCGCTTCACGCACATCCTGTGCAAAGGGCTCGTTGCGCCCCACCGGAAGTTCGATCGAGGCATCGTCACGTCCCGGCGATGCGACATCCACGACGGTGGCCACACACCCCAGTCGATGCCCCGCACCAGCGAACACGTCCTCCACACTGACGATTCCCTGCTGATCATCGAGCCGGTGCAGATAGTTCCGCCCCTGCTCGGTGACCTCGGCCAGATCGTCGACGACCAGTTCGCACTCCGACGCCAACCGGTCGATCAGATGGTCACCGGCCTCGTCGATGGCATCCATTGCACGATCCGAGAGCAGATCCAGCCGTTCCAGACGTTCCTGGGACCCCATGGTGTCGAGCTCGATGGTCCAGATGGCTTCGATGGTGTCGTCGTCGAGATCGATCCTGGCGGGAACGGAACCCCGTGGAAAGACGTCGAGGATGTCGCCGCGCAGTGCGAATTCGCCCGGCTCCTCGATGGCCGTCACGCGTTGGTAGCCGCCGTCGACCAGAAACGAGACCAGCTCCTCCCGATCGCACCGATCGCCGACCCGATGGACTCGGTACCTGCGTTCGAGCGCCTCCTCGGTCGGCAGCGACTGCATCAGGGCGTGGACCGGGGCCACGATCACCCGTGGGTGTGAGACCGATTCGCGAAGCATGTTCGACACCGCGATCCGATCGACCAGCAGGTCCGTCCGAAACGACCGGTCGCCGGGCAATCGCTCCATGGCCGGAAACCGGACCGCCTCCACCCCCAGTGACCGCAGCGTCTCCATCGCATCGTCGGCGTCGTCGAGGTGGGCCACCACCAGCACCCGTGCCATCGGTCGGCGTCGATGAAGCAGCGCGGTGATCAGCACCGTGCTGAAACCGCATCGGCCCGTTGCATGGACATGACCACCGCCGAGCATCGCTGCATCCAACGCGGCCACGGTCGGATCATGTTCGAGCAGATCGAGCCAGCTGTGATGTGCTTCTCTTTCAGTCATCTCGGTCTTTGCAGATGAAACCCGAACCACGAACCAGCCCCGAATCGACCAGACGACGGACCGTGATCGGCCCGATGCCCGACACCATCGCCAGATCCTCGACGCAGATCCCCGGACGGCTCGCACGCAGTGCAATGATAGCGCGGGATCTCACCGGACCGATGCCCGGAAGCAGTTGAAGTTCGGCATCGCCGGCCGTGGCGAGGTCGACGGTCCAGGCGGATTCCGAGATCCCGGGCCCGGGATCCGGCCACGGCATCCGATCCTGGAGCAGCATCCAGAGCAGAACCGCACCAAACGCCGTCAGACACGACAGGAACTCGACCGCGGATCGCTTCAAGCCCGGCTGCCGCCGGATTTGGGAGGCAGTTTCAGCGGTCCCAGCGGCTGGCGGAACCGCTTGCGGACTCCAAGAAGCTTCTGCAGCACCGGCTTCGACCGCCCGTCGACGGACAACAGGCCGGAACGAGGGGGCATGGTGTCCTCGTGGTCGAAGAAATCGGACCAGAAGAACGATTCGATGTAGGGCTTCGAGAGGGCCAGCGGGAATATCCTCGCCGCCCACGACGCCTGCCGGGACGGCGACCACTGGGTATGCCACCATCCACCCGCCGCTCCGATCTGCTCACTCGGGGCACCGACGTTCGACAGGATGATCGGAAGCTCGAGCAGAAAGAAGCGGTCGAGCAGCCGTGAGACCTCCATCAAATCCCGACTGACCATTCCTCCCTGCCCGTCCCCCATCAGCAGTTGCACTCCCACGGCATCCAGACGGACTCCCTCCTGGATCAGCTGTTCGAGATACACCAGCGGCGCCATGGCCTGGTCATTGCGTGACGTGAACTCCCCCCAGGGCTGCGAAAGCTCAACCATCACCCGACGCCCACGCCGCCCCTGACGGATGAGCACCGCGAGCGTCCGGGTCAGATCGATCATCTGCTTTCGATCGAGCGAGCACAGCTCGTTGGTGTTGATCCCCGATGCAATGTTGTACATCCCCACCACATCACCGTAACGCTGCAGCACCATCGAGACGTGCTCGTATGCCAAATCGCCGAGACGTTCGTAATCGAGCGATCCACCCTGGTACACCCACTGCGGCAGGCCACCGGCGTTCATGTCGAGCAGCGGCCCCGCAACCACCTTCACCCCGTTGTCCTGAGCCCACCCCATCCATCGATCGCATTCGTCCCAGTGGTACTGCCCCTGCCGGGGGGCCAGCTTCGACCACGGCAGCGGCATGACCAGCAGATCGAACTGGGTCTGGATCAGTTCCTCGAGCGCCTTGCCCTTCTTGGACGGATCCAGACGAATCCCCAACGTCCCCGATGAAGCAGGCCGCTTGAGGTACCGACGGTGCAGCAGGATTTCGGCATGGGCCAGGGCCAGTCGCTCCGAAGCTTCGATGCCCAGGGACAGGGCGTGCCGGGCGTGCCCCTCGGCCACCGCGGGATCGCGGGCCACGAGCGCTCTGGTCAACGTCTGACGGGCCTCTTCCCACTGCCGCATCGCGGGGTGTTCCATGCTCAGATCGAGCATCTGCCACTCCTCGCTCTTGACCAGGAAGGTTGCGATCCGGTGCCGGGCAAGCTCGACCGACAGGTGGTAGGGATGGTCACGATGCGGAAGCAGACAGGTCTGAATCGCCAAATTGCCCGTCTCACCGGTGTCGTACAGCAGTCGCAGGCCGATCGCCCTCTGACTGCCGGCGGAGCATTCGATGCAGCCGTCGCGGAATCGAATCGTCCCCGGAACGACCCGATCGTCCTGATCCACGAGACATGCGTGGTGCAGCGGCCAGTCCTTGGCGGGGCCGTCTTGATCGTAGACCGAAAAACGCAGCATGGGCAGTCGCCAGTCCGAAACCGGGGGCATCAGAAGTCGGCTCCGGCCGACCGTTGGAGCGTTCACATTGTGACGACACCGGGCCGTTTCGCAAGGTTTCGCAGGCCGCCCGGATGCGATAGAATGAGGAAAAGCAGAAGGATCCCACCCCATGACCACCACCCACCACGCCGTTCGTGAAACCGACCTCCCCCTTCCCGGCCGCCGACAAGGCAAGGTTCGGGACATCTACGAAGTTCCCGCCGCCGAAGGACGTCCCCCTGCGGTCCTCATCATCGCATCGGACCGCATCAGCGCCTTCGATGTCGTGCTGCCCGACCCCGTCCCCGGCAAGGGCTGCGAACTGACCCGCATCAGCACCGAATGGTTCCGCATGGTGCGAGAACAGGACATCATCAAGGACCATCTTCTCAGCATCCGACCCGAAGACGTTCCCGGTCTTGATCCGTCCCACTATTCGCAGTGCGAAGGACGAATGATGCTCGGCCGCGCCGCCGAAGTCATTCCGGTCGAGTTCGTGGTCCGCGGCTGCATCACCGGCTCCGGCTGGGGTGAATACAGGAACAATGGATCGGTCTGCGGCATCAAGCTTCCCGAAGGTCTCCAGCAGTGCCAGCGGCTCGACGAACCGATCTTCACTCCCGCCACCAAGGCCGTCGAAGGGCACGATGAGAACATCGACTTCGATCGGGCCTGCGACATCGCCGGCCGGGACGTGATGGAACATCTCCGGGACATCTCACTCAGGATCTACTCGTGGGGCCGCGACTACGCCGCCGAACGCGGCATCATCCTGGCCGACACGAAGTTCGAATTCGGATGGGCCCTGGATGAAAACGGGAATCGCACCGACGAACTGCTGCTCATCGACGAGATCCTGACCCCCGACAGCTCCCGCTTCTGGCCCGCAGAGGACTACGAGATCGGTCGTGATCAGGACAGCTTCGACAAGCAGTACGTCCGAAACTACCTGCTGACTCTGGTGGAAGCCGGAAACTGGGACAAGACCCCTCCCGGACCTCCGCTGCCCGAGGAAATCCTCTCGACCACGCTGGAGCGGTACCAGGAAGCAGCTCGCCGACTGTTCGGCTGAGTTCAGTTTCGAATCGAACGTTCCGCAGCCTCGACCGTATTTCGAAGGAGCATGGCCACCGTGACGGGCCCCACTCCACCGGGGACCGGCGACACCCAGGAGGCGACTCTGGCGACGGAATCCAGATCGACGTCCCCGACCGTGCGCGCCTTGCCGGTCGCGGGATCCTTGATCCGATTGATTCCGACGTCGATCACCACGGCACCGGGACGAACCATGTCACCCGTCACCAGCGATGGAACTCCCGCGGCGGACACGATGATGTCGGCTTGCCGGGTCATCGAGGCCAGATCGGGCGTATGCACGTTCGTCGAGACGACGGTGGCTTCGGCCTGCATGAGGAGGACGGCAACCGGTCGACCGACGATCCGACTCGCACCGACGCAGACGGCCAGACATCCCTTGATGGGCACACCGGTCGACTCGATCATCGTCATGACCGCCAACGCAGTGCAGGGAAGCAGACTGCGACGGCCGTAGATGACGTTGCCGATGTTGGCGGGATTCACACCTTCCACATCCTTGTCGGGATCGATGGCCGACTGGACCACGTCGGGATCCACGCCCTCGGGCAACGGCATGTGCACCATGATCGCATGCACATCCTGTGCATCGTTGAGGCCTTCGACAACGTCCAGCAGCTGCTGCTGCGAGACATCCTTGGGCAACTCGTGCAACCGATACTCCATGCCCATCTGTCCGCAGGTACGGGCCTGACTGGCCGCATAGACCGACCCGGCGTCGTTGCCGCCGCAGATGACCGCGTCGAGCCGGACGGGATTCCCGGCGTCGGCCAGCTGCGCAATCCGATCGACCAGCCCCTGACGGACCTGATCGGCCAGTTCACGACCATCGAGAATGTTGGCGGTCACGGCTTCGCTCATGCGGAGAAGCATACCCGGCTCGCCGTCGATCGGCCACGATCGGCCGGCTTCCCATACACTGCGAATCATGTCTGCTTCCATCAATCTGATCGCGATGAACGTCGGAAACACCCGCACCCAGATGGGACGCCACGTCTCCGGCGAACTGACCGATGTCGTCAGCCTGACCAACGATGACCACGCCGGAATCATCGACCAGGTCGTAACCTGGTGGTCCTACCTGCCCGACGGCACCCCCAAGGCGGTCCTGCTGGCGTCGGTGAACGACAGCACCGCCGACACCCTCGCCTCGATGCTGACCGACCAGTTGTCAGAAACGCCGTATCGCATCGGCCGGGACCTGCCCATTCCCATTTCCGAGGAACTGGACCCGGAGACGCTCACCGGCGTCGATCGACTGCTGAATGCCTCGGCGGCGTGGAACACGGCCAAGCAGGCCTGCGTGATCGTCGATGCGGGAACCTGCATCACCATCGACTTCGTCGACGGCGAAGGCACCTTCCACGGCGGCGCCATCACTCCCGGTGCGTCCATGCAGATGGACGCCATGCACCGGGGATCCGATGCCCTGCCGGACGTCGAGTTCACGCAACCGGACGAGGACCCGTTCGGACGTTCGACCACCCAGGCCATGCTGCACGGGGTGTACCACGGGATTCGCGGAGCCGTTCGACAACTCGTGGAGCTCTACGCGCTCCGCTACGGGGCGTACCCGATGGTGATCGCCACCGGTGGGGATGCCCGGACGCTGTTCTCCGACGACGAACTCATCGACCGAATCGTGCCGAATCTGACCCTGGCCGGGATCACCATCGCCGCCCAGCAGGTTCTGGCTGCCGACGGCGGGGACGACTGAATCATATGCCGGTCGTACGCACCCTGACCTCGCCCTCCCCCGGTGCGATCGCAATCCTCCAACTCGAAGGGGATGTCGACACCATCCTCGATGAACTCACGCCCGCCGTCGGCTGGCCCGAAGGCGTCGTCAGACTCGCCAGCCCGGGTGGCATCGACGACTGCCTGGTGGTGCGAATCGATGCCACCACGGCCCAGATCATGCCGCACGGAGGCCCCCGGGTGCGACAGCGTCTTCTGCACTGGCTCGCTGAACGCAACGTCCCTGCATCCGGTGCGTCGGGGTGTCGGTGGCCGGAGGCCGCCGACGGGGTCCAGGCCGCGATGCTCGCCACGCTCGCGACCGCCACGTCTCCACTGGCCGTCGATCTGCTGCTTGACCAACCCGTGAACTGGGAAACCAAGTGCACCTGGACGCCCGAGGACGACGCGCGATCACGGCGACTGAACCATCTGCTGCACCCACCTCGGGTGGTGGTGGTCGGCGAGCCGAACATCGGAAAGAGCACCCTGCTCAATGCGCTCGCGGGACGCGATCGGGTCATCACCGGTGACGCACCGGGCACGACCCGGGACTTCGTCTCCGCGGAGGTGGACTGCGCCGGGCTGGTCGTCCATTGGTTCGATACCCCGGGGATCCGAATCACCGACGACCCCGTCGAAACACGGGCGGTCGAACTGGCCCGACGGCTGGTGACGCAGGCCGACCTCCTGATTGCCGCCGCCGACGGCGAGCACCAGTGGCCCGATCTTCCCAGGACCCCGGACCTGCGAATCGGAACCAAATCGGACCTCGCCGCGAGAGAGGACGCCGACGCCGTCGTCTCCGCGAAGACCGGCCGGGGAATGCCGACGCTCGTCCGGTCGATCAGGGACACGCTCGTGCCCCCGGAGGATCTTGCCACTCGACGCCCGTGGCGTTTCCACCCCGATCTGCCATGACCGGGAATCCCTCCCGGCAACCCCCAGTGGCTTCGGATACACTTCCTGCTTCCCCTGCGCGCGTAGCTCAATTGGATAGAGCATCGGTCTTCGGAACCGAGGGTTGGGGGTTCGAGTCCCTCCGCGCGTGTTCATGGAGCCACCCCGAAGGCTTCGAACGTGTTTTCGACCCGCCGCCGTCGATTGACGGCGAATCGAGTGGAGACCGCCCCCCCATCCGATCCCGTCGCCCGCCCGGTTCGCGGATGCAAGGCAGCAGGTTGCAAGCAGAACCGCTTGCTGCCATGATTCCGGCGTACCGATTTGGACGCCCAACGACACGAAGGAGATCCCATGGGCCTCATGGACGGCAAAAAGGGACTGATCGTCGGCATCGCCAACGAGCGGAGCTACGCATACTTCATCGCCGAGTCGCTCCTCCGCGAAGGCGCTGAATGCATGTTCACACACCTTCCCGGTGAGAAGATGGAACGACGGGTTCGCAAGGCATGCGAATCCCTGGGCGTGACCGATCCCTGGATGCGGCCCCTGGATGCATCGTCGGACGAACAACTGGACGACGTGTTCAACGCCATCAAGGCGGACGCGGGCGAACTCGATTTCATCGTGCACTCGATCGCGTTCGCCGACAAGGACTGGTTGAAGGAGGGACGATTCCTCTCGACCCCCCGCGAGGTCTTCACCCAGGCCTGCGACATCAGTGCCTACACCTTCGCGGCCATGGCCGATCGCGCCGCCCCGCTGATGAGCGAAGGCGGATCGATGATCGCCATCAGCTACTACGGCGCCGAGAAGGCCGCACCCGGGTACAACGTGATGGGTGTCGCGAAGTCCGCCCTCGAATCGACCACGCGGTACCTGGCCAGCGATCTGGGCCCCAAGAACATCCGGTGCAACGCCATCTCCGGCGGTCCGTTCCGCACCATGTCCGCGATGGCGGTCGGCGGCTTCGGACAGATCATGGATGTGGTGGCCGAACGAGCCCCCATGCGAAGAAACGTCGAGGGACGCGAAGTCGGAGACGCGGCGGTCTTTCTGCTCAGCGACCTCTCGACGGGCGTCACCGGACAGGTGCTCTACGTCGACTGCGGCTTCTCGTCGATCGTCATGTAAGAAAACGACCCGGTCGCAGCCGGGTCGTGAAGAAGCAGTTGATCTGCCCAGTGGGGTCAGGCGGCGAGGAAGCCGTCGCACGCACCATTGGCCGGCGTCCTGAGATGCAGCCCCTCGACTGCGGGGTGTCCGCACTCGTTGATGTATCCATCCGGTGCCAATCCGTCGATTCGAATCTGCACCAGCATGTCGTCCGAGCTGTGCTCACCGTAATGAGCGCAACGCCCGCACTGTCCGTCGTTCACGTGGATCATTCGAGACCTCCTTCAATAGAGCCCTGATGAGGAACCGGGCCGTCGAGCGTCCGATGAGCCCGGTTCCTCATCGACTTCATGATGGCATCAAACCTGCTGCATGCGGCTGAGAAACGGTATCGATTGGCAATCGAGATCGAGTCTCGTTCTCCATCGGTACACCGACTCGGGCATCCGGAACGTGCACCTTCGACTCGACCCCGATATGATTCCGCCCAATGACTACCAATCCAATCAACGTGGCTCTGATCAGCGATGTGTTCTTCGGCGTTGATGCACGCGAACGGTTGAGAAGCCGTCTCATCGAAGCCCGGGAGGCCGGCGCCGCGCTGGCGGTCCTTCCCGAGATCGCAACGCTTCCGTGGGCTCCCTCCACCAAGGACGCAAAGGACGAACACGCCGAACCACCCGGAGGCCCCCTCCATTCCATGCAGGCCGATCTTGCCCGTGAGGTCGGCATCGGACTGCTGGGAAGCATGATCGTTCGGGAAGAGGACGGTCGAAGACTGAACACCTGCATCCTTCTGGATGCCCGGGGGACCCATCTCTACAGCTACCGCAAGATTCACATTCCGGAGGAGCCCGGATTCTGGGAATCCAGCCACTACGAAGCGGACACTCGACCCCCCACCCCGGTCGAAGCGTTCGGCATGCGACTCGGTGTGCAGATCTGCAGTGATGTCAATCGCCCGACCGGGTCCTATCTGCTGGCGGCCCAGGGGGCCCACTGCATCCTCGCTCCGCGCTCGACCGAACTGGCCACCTGGTGGAAATGGCGGCCCGTGCTCATTGCCAACGCACTGACGAGCTGCAGCTACGTCCTCACGGTCAATCGACCGGCTCCCGAGGACGGCGTTCTGATAGGCGGACCTTCGTTCGCGGTCGCCCCGGACGGAGAAGTGCTGCTCGAGACCACCGACCCGGTGGCGGTGGTGGAGGTCGATCCGTCCCGGGTCGAGGCCGCCCGCAACGACTACCCGGGATACCTTGCGGCCCCCAGTGATCTGTACACGGCCGGCTGGTCGGGAATCACGCCCAAGGCCGCTCACCAGCCGCCGGGACCCTGATCCACCCGACTGCACCAGCGGCCGGCGGTCCTGTGGTACAAACGGGACCTGGTCCCAATGGAGATTCAATCATGACCACGCCGAACCGGATCGAAGACCGACTCGCAGCCCTGGAAGCCCGCCTCGGCCGGCGGGAACGGCAACTACGACGCCACCGATTTGTTCTGGCCGCTGGATTTCTGGCGGCCCCGGCGGCATTGGTGCTTGCCGGAGCCGACTTCATGAAGTTCGATTCGATCCAGGTCAAGCGGCTCGAAATCGTCAATGACGCCGGAGAGGTCATGCTGGCCGCGTCGTCGGGGCAGTCGGGCGGTCAACTCGACGTCTGGAACAACCGCAAGAACAACATCGCCCGGCTGGGCGCGAATGCCTTCGGAGGCGATCTGGCGATCTGGAATCTGTCCGGAAACTCCGTGGCGGGCGTGTGGGCCGCCGAGACCGGCGGAACCCTCAGCACGTGGAACAACGATGGACGCCGTACCTCGAGAATCGAATCCGGCGACCATTCCGGTCGCATTGCCGTCTACGGCGGTTCCGATCGGGAAACCGTGCTCATCACCAGCGACACGGCCGGTGGACAGCTGCACGTACGCGCGGCGGACGGTCGCGAAGGATTCCATGCCGGGGTGCGTGACCATGGGGCCAACTGGTCGCTGATCGATCACGCAGGGCAGCTTGCGATCTCGGCGGAGTCCACTCCATCCGGAGCTCGAATGCAACTCCCCCGGACGAACGACGGGTCGTCCATCAGTCTCGATTCCACCCCGGGCCGCCCGGCGTTCAAGGTGGCCTCACCCGCCTCGGGAACCTCCGCGTCGATTGCAAGTGATATGCAGGTCGGCACCCGATTGCTGCTGGAATCGGACTCCGGGCGGGTCAGCCTCGTGTCCGGACTCGCATCCGAAATGCCCACGATCGACATGACGAATCCGCAGGGGATGGTCGCCTCCCGCACGACCCTGCGGACGACCGGCGGAGGATCCGTCCAGGTCTCCTCGCCGGACGGCGAACCCGTGGGCATCCTTCGCAGCGACCTCGAGGGGAACGGCCGTCTGGATCTGCTGGACCGTTCCGGTCACCTTCTGGCCAGCCTTCAGACCGGATCCAAGTCCGGTGCCACCCTGGCGCTGCTGTCGGAATTCGGCAAGACAGTCTGCGCTCTGGCCGGAACCACCGACGGTGGAATCCTCAATCTCATGAATCGCACCGGCGTCCCCGTGGTCACGGCCGGCAATGCGGCCCGGCGACGCGGGGGAACGCTGTCGGTCCAGAACGAACGGGGACTTCCGGTCGTGAGCATCGGCAGTGATGCCGGAGAATCGGGGCAGGTGCGGCTGCAGGGCCCCGATGGCACCACCCGCCAGGTTCTGCCCCCCCGGCGTTGACCGCCCGCAAACCTCCCAGAGCGCACAACCCGAACTCGAAATCACTCGACGCGAACTTTCGACTCGCTGGAGTCGTATCCGTCAGTAGGTTCCGGGTGAGGATCTGGTATCGCTCCGGGGGGCCATGCGATGACACAACTTCCGAACACGACCAGCATGCGACTCGTTGGACAGCACGATCCGGCCGCGATCGATGCGTGGGCACTTCGTGACGAACGCTCCGCGGTGCAGCAGGAGAACCGATCCGCGGCGGGCATCACGATCCCGTCTCTGGATCCGCGATGGCAGCTGGCCTCCACCGCCTACTCCCAGCTGCAGGAGGGGCCGCTCACACCCGGTCAACGTTCGCGACTGATCGACCAGGCATCCGGCATGGGGCTGCGTACCTTCGATGCGTCTCTGATCATCGCCATTGCGCAGGATCATGCCCGCACCGGTCGCCCCCTGCGGGACGCCGCCCCGACGCTTGATCTCGTGAAGATGAAGACGTCGTCCGACCGCGCCGGGCTGCGTTGGGCGTGCGCCGTGGCGTGCGCCGTGGTGGCCACCGGATTGCTCATGCTGTGGATGGCCGGCTAGTCACCCAACGGTACGGACGACGACACGGCCGTCCTCGTCGCGGTCTGCGCAGCCCAGTGCAATCAACGCGATGAGGGCCGCCTCCTGCTCCGCCCGCTTCTTGCTCGAACCCCAGCAGGACTCGTAGCGGGTTCCGTCGATGTCCACCGCCACCTCGAAGCACTTCGCATGATCCGGCCCCTGCTCGTCGAGGATGCTGTAGACCGGGGTTGCACCGAACACCCGCTGCACGTGCTGCTGGAGCACGGACTTGAAGTTCTCGTGATGCCCTGACACCTCGGCCTGATGAATGCGGGACTCCAAATGGGCCAGGATGAATCCACTGGCCGCATCAAGGCCCCCATCGATGTAGATGGCGCCGATGAGCGCCTCGAATGCCGCCGCACCGACCGATGATGGAACGTCGGTACGGGAGCTCATTCCCTTGCCGAGGGAAAGATGCGATTTCAGATCCAGTTCATCGGCGACTTCGGCACAGACCTGCCGGCTGACGACCATCGACTTGATCTTGGTCATCTCCCCTTCGAGGATTCCCGGAAACTGCCTGTAGATGTACTCGCAGACGACCATCCCGAGGATGGCGTCGCCGAGAAACTCCAGCCGCTCGTTGCTGTGAAGCCGATGCTCGGTTCCGGACGCATGCGACAGGGCCTGGGCGAGCACCTCCTGATCGCGGAACCGATACCCGATGACTTCCGACACCCTCTGATCGTCCATTGAATCCATGCCCGACAACACCCCCGGACCCCGGGGGGCCCTTGATCAAGGTTTTCCATCGAGCGGAGACTGCAGACGACTGACCCGCTTGGGAGGTCAGCTGACTGGAGAACCCGCTTCTTCGGCACGTGGCCACCCCGATCATACGCCCATGAGGGCCGATTTCGAGCCTCGACTGGACTGAAATGGGTTTTTCGGTATCATGCTCCCCCTTCAGGCCTTGTTTCCCGATTCTGGGGAGCACGGGCCGGAGGACGAGGACCGACCCATGGCGATGCACTATCCAAGACGAGTCAGCAAGCGCAAGAGAGCCCGACAGTTCGGGTTCCGTGCCCGGATGAAGACACGCCTCGGCCGAAAGATGATCAACCGCAAGCGACGCATGAAGCGACGTCTCACCCCCAGTTGATCCGACCGAACAACGCTAGTCGATGAGCATGGCCAGCAGGCGATCGCAGGTGTACTGCGCCGGCTCATCGTCGCTGACCACGCAGATCACGTCCGCCAACGATCGGTAGACCGGATCACGGTCGCGATGCACAGCCTCCACTTCCACCACGGGCGATGCGCCCAGCAGAGCGGGCCGGTCCCCCGGACCGGAACCCAGACGGGACTCGAGGACGCCGACCGCGACATCGAGGTACACCACCATCAGCCGATCCGCCTGCTGCTCACGACGCATTTCGACGGACACCTCGGGGATGATGGGCATGCCTCCTCCCATCGAGATGACCTGCCCCAGATCCGCAAGGACCGAACCGGCAACCTGCCCTTCGCACTCCCGCCAGGCGGCTTCGCCGTGCACCCGCCAGATGTCCGCCACGGATGCCTCCTGAAAGCGAGCCGCGACCAGATCGTCGGTGTCCACCGGTACGAGGTCCAGGGCCGGAGCAAGCAGCGCGGCGATCGTCGACTTCCCACTGGCCCGAAGTCCCACCAGCGCGACGTTGATCATCCCGGGAGTCCGACCGATTGGGTGTCACGCCTGCGGCCGACGAGGCTGAGTTCGATCTCGTCCACCTCGACCCCCATGTCCTCCTCCAGCCGGCGAAGAATCGCGGGATCGACGGAATCGAGAATTCGTCGTGACATCTCGACGGGAACGTCGACGACCTCGCCCGTGTCCTCGAGACGAAGATGCAGATGATTGGTGGTCGTGGAATCGAAGCGGTCGGCCCTGCCCTGCATGGACATCCTGCGGATGAGGCCCTCACGACAGAAAAGGTCGAGGGTGCTGTAGATCGTCGCGAGACTGAGCGTGCACCCGTCATCGAGCACCATGGCACGGAGTTCATCAGCCGTCGGATGGCTTTGGGTCGCACACAGGGCCCGGTAGACGGCCTCCCGCCGCCGAGTGGGACGAATGCCATGCTGATGGAACCGATTTGAGATCTCGCTGAACTTCACGACACGCCCATCCTACACCGCCGGAATCCCGAAGGCGAGAGCGTTTCTGGTCGATAAAGATCTGTCCACACCCCCTCCCGGAAGAATGCGTACCCGACCATGACAATCCTGGATGCAATCATGCTCGGGCTCGTAGAGGGCATCACCGAATACCTCCCGGTCAGTTCCACCGGGCACCTGATCCTCACCCAGTGGATGCTCGGACTCGACCAGGACGCCGAAGTCGAGCGGGCCGTGGACACCTTCATGATCGTGATCCAAGGGGGGGCCATCCTCGCCGTGCTGGGCCTCTACGCGAATCGCGTGAAGCAGATGCTGGCCGGGATCGCAGGCTCGAACCCCGCCGGACGCCGGCTGGTGATCGGGATCCTCATCGCGTTCCTTCCGGCCGCCGTGCTCGGTGTGCTCCTGGACAAGACCATCGAAACGATCCTGATGGCTCCGCTGCCGGTCGTCATCGCGCTGGCTACCGGCGGCGTGCTCATGATCGTCGTCGGCCGCGGGCCGCGACGCAAAAGCGACACGACCGGATTGACGGAGATCACCGAACTTCCCGTGCGTTCGGCATTGGCGATCGGAATCGCACAGTGCCTGGCCATGATTCCCGGAACCAGTCGATCCATGGTCACCATCGTCGCCGGCATGCTGTGCGGGCTCCGCCCCGTGCAGGCCGCCGAGTTCAGCTTTCTGCTGGGACTGCCCACCCTCGGGGGCGCCTGCGTCTACAAGCTGTTCACCAATCTCACCGACGACGGTCCGACGCTGTTCGAGACCCTCGGAGTGCTTCCGATCGTCGTGGGTCTGATCACTGCGACCATCGCCGCCGCCGCGGCAATCACCTGGCTGGTCGGCTATCTGAATCGCCACGGTCTCGCCGCGTTCGGCTGGTACCGCCTCGGACTCGCCGCCCTCATGTTCCTGATCATGCTGTGAGCGGACTCACCGGCGACGCAGCAGATCCCTGTTGGCCTCGGCACGGGACGCAACCGCCGCAACGACCTTGAAGCCTCCATCGGCCTGCAGCTGCAATATCTGCCAGCCCTGCTCGGGGTCCTCCGCGGCGGTGTAGAGTCCGTCCGATCCGTCGACGAAGCCCTCCACGCCCAACCATCCACCGTGGACATCGCGGGCATCGTCCATGGACAGAATCCACGTCAGGGCCGGCTCCGAATAGGAGGTGATTCGTACGTCCCAGTTCCAGACCACTCCACCGGCCTCGATCGACATCGCCGTGGCGGTCACCGGCCTCGGCCACAGGGTCCCCCCCAGTGCCCACGCCAACAGCAGCGCCATGACGAAGAAGATCGTCAGACGAATGAGTAGACTGCGGAATCCGAGCGCGATCTGTCCCATGGCAATAGGCTAGCGACTTGATTCGCCCTCTCCAAGTTCCCTCAGCAGCCGTTGCTCATCCCAGACCTCGACTCCGAGATCCTGCGCCTTGGCGAGCTTCGATCCGGCCTTCTCTCCGGCAATCAGGACGGACGTCCTGCGGGAGACGGAGGAAGCGACGGTCGCCCCCATGGATTCCAGACGCCGTCCCAGTTCCGTCCGCGTCCCGTGCGTCAGGGTGCCGGTGAGCACCATGGTCATGCCGGCAAACCGCCCCTCGGCGACACCCGAATCCCCGTACGTGTCACTGGTCATGCGAACCCCGGCGGCCCGGAGACGCTGCACCAGTTCCTCGCCACGTGGGGAATGAAGCGTCTCGTGGAGAATGGTGGCCGTGATCTCACCGAAATCGGGAAGCTGCTCGAGGGCGTCGCGGCCCGCATCCAGCAGGGCGTCCATGTCCGGAAAGGCCCTGGCCAACGTTCCGGCGGCGGATTGTCCAATCTGTCGAATGCCGATCGAAGCCAGCACACGCCCCAGTCCCCGGTCCCGGGATGCTTCGATCGCTTCCACCAGCGAGGTGGCGGACTTCGCTCCCAGGCCCTCGAGTTCCGAGAGCTGGTCGATGGTCAGCGAATACAGATCGGCCAGGTGATGCACCAGTCCACGGTCGACGAGTTGATCCACGATCTTCTCGCCCAGCCCGTCGATCCCCATCTGATTGCGTCCGGCAAACCAGGCGATGCGTTCACGCAGCTGCGCAGGGCACTCGGGATTGAGACAGAAGATCTTCGGTCCCTCCTGACCGACGTCCCCACCGCAGGCCGGGCAGTCCGACGGCGGCTCGATGGGAACGGCATCCGGAGGACGATCCGCCAGACGGACCATGACCACCTGGGGGATGATCTCTCCGGCCTTTTCGACCACGATCCGATCGCCGACGCGGATGTCCTTGCGTCGAATCTCCTCGATGTTGTGCAGGGTCGCATGCCGGACCGTCGTCCCGGCAAGCTCCACCGGCTGCATGGTCGCTCGAGGCGTGAGCGTTCCCCCCTTGCCGACCTGCCAGGCGACCGATTCAAGAACGGTCTCGCCCTGGTCCGCGGGGTACTTGAACGCTACGCACCAGCGAGGCGCCTTGCTGGTGGATCCCAGCCGATCCTGCAACGGGAACGCATCCACGCGGACAACCATGCCATCGACCCCGAAACCGAGCTCCGTTCGCTGGGACTGGAATGCTTCCACACGGGCGAGCAGATCCGGCAGGCCCTCCACCACCTGCAGGTGCTGAGAAACCGGGATCCCCATGGACCGGATCGTATCGACGAAACGACTGTAGGTCGGCACTTCGAGTCCTTCGACGACGCCCCGTCCGTGGGCACAGAAACAGAGACTCCGCTCCGCCACCACCGAGGGATCGAGACTCTTGAGCGTCCCCGCGGTGACATTGCGCGCATTGGCGAACAGCGGCTCGTTCCGAGCCACGCGGGCCCGGTTGATGCGTTCGAAGACCTCGTTCGTCATGTAGATCTCGCCCCGGACCTCCAGCACGGCCGGCGGCTCGACGCAATGGAGTCGAAGCGGAATCGCCCGAATGGCACGCACCTGCACCGTGACGTCGTCACCGCGTCGCCCGTCACCTCTGGTGACGGCCTGCACGAGACGACCGGATTCGTAGCGAAGGCTGATGGCCACCCCATCGATCTTCGGATCACAGCACAGCACAGGACCGGGCTCGCCGTCCGCGAGATCAAGCCCGCGTCGAACCCGCGTGCACCACGCCGAGATGTCGTCCGGGTCGTAGGAGTTGTCGATGGACTGCATGGGCAGTGCATGCTCGACCGAACTGAAGGCATCGACCGGTTCGCCACCGACGCGGCGCGTCGGCGAATCCTCGCTCGCATGCTCGGGGTGCTCTGCCTCCAGAGCCGCCAGTTCCGCCAACTCACGGTCGTAGTCCCGATCCGACATCAGAGGATCCGCATCGACGTAGTAGGCACGATTGGCCTCGTCGAGACGCTTCCGCAGAGCCTCGATTCTCGCCCCAGAATCTTCCTTTGATCGGTCTCGTGCCATCGGATGACCATGGTACCCTGCAGAGGCACCGAACCGTTCCTTGCAGGCCGCCACGGCGGGCGGCCGATATCCAAGGGACCACATTCATCGCAGCCATGGAGGGCCTCGATGCTGACCTGCCACCATCTTCGTTCCACGACCCCATGGGCCCTGGCCGCCATCCTGCTGTGCTGCGTGGCCACCGCCGCCGGGTCCCTGCAGGGAGACGCCGAGCAGGCTGTCCGCCGGGCCGGTTTCGAGCTGGAGGATGTCAGCGTCTGCGTGATCGATGCGGAGACCGGCCGACGACTCGTCGACATCAATGCCTCCACCGCCAGAATCCCCGCCAGCAACATGAAACTCCTCACCAGCGGCGTGGCCGCCCGCCTGCTCGGCTCCGAGTTCCGCTTCCAGACCCGACTGGTACGGGACGGAGATCGCCTGGTGGTGATCGGCGACGGCGACCCCGCCTTCGGCGATCCGGTCCTCCTGGCTCGGATGCAGGACCCGAAGGGACGCCCCCTCGATCCGGAGTCCCTGATCGACCTCTGGGTCGATGCCGTGGTGTCCGACGGCATCGATCAGATCGACGAACTGGTGATCGACGACCGGATCTTCGACCGGGAGTTCACCCACGCCTCCTGGCCACGTGAGCAGCTCATCAACTGGTACTGCGCGGAAGTGAGCGGACTGAACTTCCACACCAACACCTTGTACTTCAATCCCAGACCGGCCCGCGGCTCGGTGGACATCAGCCGCATCAGCCCCGCCTACGACTTCCTCGACATCAGGAACCAGCTGACCAACGACACCCAGCGATCCAAGCAGTCCTTCGCCGCCGTACGGCCGGAGGGCACCAATGCGTTCACATGCCGCGGCAACATCACATCGGCCATGAAATACGAGGCCACCGTCCACGACATGCCGACCCTGTTCGGCCGGTACCTTGCCCACCGACTGGCCAAACAAGGCGTCCGGGTCGGCCGCGTCCGACTGGCCAATGCAGGCGATCCCGCGTTCCGGGGGCAAACCCTCGGTCCCGTGGTGATGACGCCACTGGCCCAGGTTCTCGAACGCTGCAACACCAAGAGCCACAACCTCTACGCGGAAGCCGTGCTCAAGCGACTCGGCGCCCACTACACCCGATCCTCCGGTGGTTGGGACAACGGCGGCACGGTCATCCGCCATGCCGTGCAGGATGCCCTGCCGAGACCCGACGCATCCCTGCACGTGGCGGATGGCTCGGGCATGAGCCGGGAAAATCGGCTGAGCGCCGCCACGCTCGCGACCTGGCTTGCGGACATGGACCCCGGGGATCCGGATGACTCGATGTTCATCGAGTCCCTCCCCGAACCGGGCGAGGGCACCCTTCGCAAGCGCTTCACCTCGCGGGGCCGGAATCTGGATGGCATCCGGATCAAGGCCAAATCCGGTTACCTCAACCGCATCTGCACCCTCAGCGGCTACGTCCTGAGCGATGAGGGGCGGCGGCTGTGCTTCAGCATCCTGGTGAACTCCCCCACCAATCGTCCCCGTGACGCGAAGTCCATGCACGAGCACATCGTGCTGGAACTGGTGGACCAGATCGATCCCTCGAGAATCACCTCCGCGGGAGGCTGAATCAGTCCTTCGGGCGCCGGGCGAGCAGTCGTTCGATCTCCGAACGGATCCGCTCCTGGGCACCGGGACCGAATCCGTCCGACCGGTGGACGACATCCCCATCGGCGTCGACGATGATCGTGACCGGAATCGAGGTGATGTCCCATTCCTTCGCCACCACTCCCGAGTCGTCCATGAGCACCTGCAGATCAAGTTCGTTTGCTCGGACGAAGCGGGACACCCGCTCCGACCTTGACTCGACCGGCCCCCGTTCGTGCACATTGATGGCCAGAAAGCGGACCGGGGAACCGGTGCGGCCGTACTCGTCGGCCAGCGACTGCATCGACCGCAATGCGGTTCGGCAGGGCATGCACCAGGTCGCCCAGAAGTCGAGCACCACGATCTGCCCCTGAAGAGCCCGCAGTTGCACCACGACTTCGTCGAGGTCCGAAAGTTCGAGATCGGGAGCCGGCAACGATCGCGACCTGGGCGGCGCGGGAGCGAATCCGGACGCCGCCGCCAAGGCGGCGACATCCGCCAGACGCTGACGGCCCTCACGATCGAACTGCACTGCGGCATCGGCCTCCGAGGACTCCAGAGGGTCCCAGCGGTACGACCAGGTCGTACGCAGCCGCATTCCATCCGGCAGTCCATCGGCGCCCTGCAGACGGTCCCGGATCGCATGGTCCAGTCGACCGTCACCGTTGGTCACCAGGGTGATCTGTTCGAACGGAGCGACCGGGATGCGGAGTTCGAACCCCCCCTCCGACGAGGTCTGGAGGCTCGGCTGTCCCACCGAGTCCCCCCACCCGTCCTCCAGCATCAGATCGAGCATCGGGTCGGGAAGTGAACGGAATGCGGACCGGATCGCCGCCAAGGGGGAATCGCCGGACGGGAGTCGTACGAAGACGTCTTCGGCCTCCTCGTGCGTGATCGAAAGACCGGCCCCATCGACGATGGTTCGATACCCGTTCATCCGCAGCAAGGCCCGTGCTTCCCCATCGTCCACCGCAGGCGCGACGACGTAGATCGCCTCCAGCGGCCGGCTTCGTTCGACACGGCCCTGAAACGAGGCTTCGAGGACCATCGAGGACTCGATTCGGCAGGGCTCGAACCGACGCAGCATGCGAAGCACATCGTCCGCCGAGGGCGAGACAGCCGGCCCGCCGACCGCCGGCTCGAACAGGGCGACGACCGCGACAACCAGGTGGATCAACTTTCGTCCCGGAGCTGTTCGACTTCGGCCTTCAGTTCCTCGAACAGCCTGGGGGAGAATCCGCTGTGCATCTTCGCGATCCGACCATCCTTGTCGATGACCACCGTCACGGGAATGCCGTTCACTCCGTAGTCACGGGTGATCTTGTCGGTCATGGAGATGAGCGTCGGCATGGTGTACTTGTTCTGCGTCCAGAAGTCGCCGACCATCTCCACGACTTCCTCCATGTCCTCTCCGCGTTCCCAGACGTTCACGGCGTAGACGACGACGTCGTCGGTGTTCTTGCCCGCCCAGTCGGAGAACTGCTGCAGCAGCGGAAGCCCCTTGCGACAGGGACCGCACCAGGTCGCCCAGAAGTCGATGACCACGATCTTTCCCCTCAGCTTCGAGAGCGTGACCTCTTCGCCGGCGTACTGCGGCAGGGTGAAATCGGGTGCCATCTCTCCACTGATGCTCTTGGGCTGAGGCTGAGCCGGCAGGAGTTCCTCCATCGAGGCGACCGCCTTCCGGGTGCCCGCATCGAAGGAGATCTTCTTGGGAAGCGCCTCGTACCCCTTGGCCCGCATCTTCATGCTCACGCGGGCGGACATCGCCTCGGGCCCCTGATCCGGGGTGATCTGGGCGTCGGCGCCGGTCACGAGATGCGTGTCGGGATCCAGGAAGATCTTCATTTCCCCCTGCGGACCGGACACTTCGATGACCTTCACTTCGACGCCGTCACCGTCCTTGCCGTCCGCCACGGAGGTGATCTTGGGCTGCGGCATGAGCCCGAAGGTCATTGATTCGATCCATCCCTCGGACAGCCCCGACCGCAGCCGGTAGTCGAACGGAATGATCTCGGGGCCCCCGAAGACGTCGGTGACGGTCTTGACCAGACCTTCGCCGATGGGTCGCTTGAGATACGCATCCTCCACGCCGGCGATCTCGGCGTAGAAGTACCCGTCCACCACCGTGATCACCACGTTCGGCAATCGCAGTTCGATCGAGCCATCGGCACCGAAGATGGACGAGATCTGCTCCTCCATCTTCTCGCCGGAGAAGGAGATGGTCATCGTGGACGAGTTGGAGAACGCCTTGGGCGTCTCGTAGGCCTTCGTGACCTGTTGCATCAGAGCGTCGATCTGCTCCTGATCAGCGGCCGAAGCCGGCATTGCGGACAGGCCCACGGCACCACACACACCCAGGGCAAGCGACATCATCTTCCAGGAGCGGTTCATCGATTTCTCCGATCGGGGTTCAATTGGGCGACAGCCCGGCGGGACCGCCGACCGATTCGTCGGACAGCAGCGTCCCCGGCTTGAGGATAGCACACCGCTGTTCCACCGGCCCGAATCGTTCTATTTCGTGCTCGAGAAGTTCCTGCATGGTCCGACCCAGGACCGGATGCATCAACTCGGGACAAAGCTCGACCATCGGCACCAGTACGAACGCACGGTCCTGCATCCGTGGGTGCGGCACCTGCACGCCGGGTCGATCCACGACCCGGTCTTCGAACAGGAGCACATCGAGGTCCAGCGAGCGGGGCTCGGGGCCCGCTCCGTCCTCCACACGTTCGCGGCCAAGGCCGCGTTCGATCTCGAGACAGCGTTCGACCATCTCCTCCACGCCGAGCTCGACCTCGAGTTCCGCCGCCGCGTTCAGGTAGGCCCGATGATTGCGGACCCCCACCGGAACCGTCTCGATGATGGTGCTCACCCGGTGCACACCGACACCGTCCGATCCATCAAGTCGTTCAAGGCCCTCCAGCAGATTCGCCAGCCGGTCACCCAGATTGCTTCCCAGGCCGATCCACACGCGGCTCATTCCTTGACCTCCAGTGCGAGGGGAGCCGTCGCACCCAGCATGGCAAAGCGAAGACATTGCATGACGTAGGCTACCGAGCGACGGCGTACGGCGATGCGGTCACCGGGGAAGCGGAACTGCCGCGCGAGATTGACACCGTCGGACGACACACCGATCCATACCGTACCCACCGGTTTCAGATCGGTTCCACCGTCGGGCCCGGCGATGCCCGTGACCGAGACTCCCCAGTCACTGCCCGTCGAGGTGCGAATACCCGCCGCCATGTCCCGGGCGACCTCTCCCGACACGGCCCCCGGACCGCCCGCCTCGAAACGAGCCATCGGCACATCAAGCCAGCGGTGCTTGAGTTCGTTCGAATAGGACACCACCCCACCTCGGTACCAGCGGCTCGACCCCGGCACATCGACGATCGAGGATCCGATCCATCCGCCCGTGCACGATTCCGCGGTGGCCAGCGTCTGCCCCGCCTGCAGAAGCATGCGGGCGACATCGTGCTGCGGGCCTTCGTCATTCCTCCCGAAGGCCCACGGCGCCAGACGCGCTGCGACGTCGGCCAGGAGTGCATCCGCTTCGGGCCCCTCCTCGTGCACCGTGGCGATGAAGTTGCCCCGGCTGATCCGCGTCCCCACCGGCAACGCACGATCGCGGTCGATGAGTTCCCCCAGCAGTGCCGCGGCATCGGCTTCGATGATGCCGCAGCAACGCACCTCCTGCGAGGCGAGGGACCGCCCGGGCGGAAGTTCCGGTGCGATGTACTGCTCGAAGGCGGGTCGCATCTCGACCGGCGGACCGGGAAGACACCAGATCCGGCAGGCATCGTCCGCACGGTGCACGATGGGCGCCGTGCCGTTGGCGTTCCGCAGCAGCACCGCGGACGTCGGCCGATCCCCCATGGTGGCCTGGGCCTCGATCATTCCGTGGCCGCGCGAGATGAGTCGATCCCGTATCCATCCGACCGCCGTCTCGTCACGCACCAGTTGGTCGCCCACGGCGTCGGCCAGCCCCGCGGAGGTCAGATCGTCCGGCGTGGGCCCCAGACCACCCGTGGACACGATCACCTCGCACCGGCCCGACGCGGAGCGGAAGGCATCCGCGATCCGCTTGCGGTCGTCGGGAATCTGGAGCACTTCGCAGACCTGCACGCCGCGTTCGGCGAAGCGGGCGCAGAGCCAGGAGGAGTTCGTATCGACGCAGTCGCCACAGAGCAGTTCATCGCCGATGGACAATACGATTGCACGCATCAAGAACCTCCTTCACCCATTCGATGCACGATGATCCGTGCCCCGGAGTCGACCTCGTCGTCCCGGGCCACCACGACGATGGTCTCGCCGTCCTCGGCCCATCCGTGCCGGCGGACCAGAGCGTCGGCCATGGGCACGAGCGAGGACCGATCGGGCATGCGGTCCACCTGGACGGGAGTCACACCGCGGAGCAGCAGCATGCGCCGCACCACCCGGGGATCCTCCGCGAGCGACAGCACCGGAAGATGGAAGGTGTTGCGACTGAGATGCCGGGCGTGGATTCCGCTGCGGGAAGGGACGACGAGACAGGTGGCGTCGCAGGCCAGCGCCGCGGTCCAGGCCGCGTCGACCAGCGCCTCGAGGGGCCCCAGGTCCACGGGCGACGCCGCTTCGAGATCCCCACCGGTGGAGATCGAAAGCGAACGCATGGTCGACTCGGTGATGCGGCAGATCCGATGCATGGTCTCGACCGATTCGACGGGCCAGGCCCCCACCGCGGTCTCGCCCGAGAGCATCACCGCATCGGCGCCGTCGAAGATGGCGTTGGCGACGTCACTGGCCTCCGCACGGGTCGGAACCGGCGACTCGATCATCGACTGCAGCATCTGCGTCGCGACGATGCACGGAATCCGCGCATCGCGGGCCACGGCCAGCAGGTGCTTCTGGATCGAGGGGACGAGCGCAAGGTCCATCTCCACTCCAAGGTCGCCCCGGGCCACCATCACGGCATCCACCTCCTCCACGATCGACCGTGCGTGGTCGATCGCTCGCGGCACTTCCATCTTGGCGACGATCGCAATCGGGCGATCTTCAGTGCCCGCGCAGGATCGAAGATGCGCATCGAGCGAACGCACATCGTCGGCGCTGCGGACGAAACTCATCGCCACCCAGTCCAGGTCGTGTTCGACCGCCCAGGACGCGAAGCGGCGATCACGCTCCGTCGGCATGTCGATGTCGAGATCCGTGTCCGGAAGATTGACCCCCTTGTGCGAACTGATGCGACCGGGCACCACGACTTCGCAGTCGAGCCGATCACCCTCGAGGCTCCGCGCCACCAGACAGACGAGCCCGTCGTCGACGAGCACACGATGTCCGATCTGCACATCACCGACGATGTTGTCGATCGTGCATCCCACCCGGATCTCGTCGTCTCCCACCTCGGCCAGGTCGAGCCCGCGGACGAACACCNCCCGGGCACCGGCCTCCAGATCGATTCCGCCCTCGGGCACGTCGGTCAGTCGGATCTTCGGTCCGGGCAGGTCACCCAGCACCCCGATGGGGACGCCGAGACGCGTTGCAACCGCACGGATCCGCTGAAGCGTCCGGGCGTGCGCCGCCTCGTCGCCATGACTGAAGTTCAACCGAAAGACGGTCGCCCCGGCGTCGATCAGACGCTCCAGCTGCGCTTCCTCCCACGACGCGGGACCGAGCGTCGCGATGATCGCGGTCCGAAAATGCTCCGAGTCCGCATCGGTGCAGGGTACGAAGTCAGCGGTCACCGGCCTGCTCCCCACCGGCCAGATCGACGACGCGCCGGTACTGGCCCGCAAAGAAGTCGCGGAACTCCTGACGCAGCACACGTTCGGCTTCGGCATCGGGGGGCCACAGCCCCTTGGACTCCCAGCCCCCACGAAGCCACCCGGCCTTCACGACGCCGCGTGCCACCGCCGTATCGAGNTCGATCCGACCACCATCGGGACCCGCGACATCGGGCATCGCGTCGAAGGCCGTCAGCATCTCCCTCAGGACCGGATCATCCACCATGTCGGCGGTCACCAGCCCCGTCGTCGCGGGATACGCGGGATGCTCGACGATCGCCGCCCAGGCGGCCACCAGCAGGTCGTGGTTGTCCATGGACATCGCACCGAACATGGGCGCGATGAAGGCCCGCATGGCCCGGTCGGGGTACTCGGGCATCTGCGCTTCCTCGTAGGGATCGATGTCGTCGATCATCCGCTCGCCGTACTCGGTGTACAGCCTCCGGTTGACCGGCAGCCGCCGCAGTGCAAACTCCCCGGGCCCGAGAAGGTCGCTTGCGTCCGCATCGGGCTGGAATTGCCACAGCGACTGGCCCGGCACCTCGAGGACGAACCGGATGAAACGCCGCGCCAGCTCGGGGTCCGGTGCATTGTGCAGCAGTGAGATCGGATCCGGGTCCACCATCGTGTCCCCCTTGGGATCCACGTAGCCGATCCGGTCACCTCCCCCGTGGTCCTCGATGGCCTGCGACTGGTAGCGTCCGAAGAAGTCGATGCAGACGCCGACGGCCGCGTCCCCGTGACTGACGTCCGTGGGCGCCTTGAGGGAACTGGCGGAGAAGTCCCGGGCGTTGGCGGAGGCCCGACGGAGGATCTGCCAACCCGGAGCCCAGCCCCGTCGCTGCAGGATGGTCTCGAAGGCGGTGGTGATCGACCCGGACTGGTTCGGATTCACCAACGCGATCCAGGTCCGCAGCCGGGGATCGATCATCGCATCCCAGGTCTTCGGCTCGGGAAGATCGAGGCGACGAAGCACATCGCGGTTGTAGACCAGACCGAAGGCCGACAGGGCCGTCCCGTACCAGTATTGATCCGGGTCCCAGAGCGGCTTGTCGGCGATCGTCCTCTGACCGTAGATTCCCAGCAGGAACTGCTCTTCGAGGCCCCCGGGAGAGGAAATCGGCTGTTCGACCACGCCTTCGGGCGTGTCCACCGACACCCCACGCTTCAGTACACCGTGCTCGTAGGATCCGCCACCGAAGACGAGGTCCGCATCTCCACCCGGTGTCCGCCCCTCCTTGATCGCGGCCGTGAACTGGGCCAGCAGCATCCGCCGGATCTCGCTTGTGCCCCCGGGCACGTTCCACGCCACGCTGACCGCTTCGCCGAAGCGATCCACGTGCCAGGCCTCGAAACCCCGGGCGAACTCGGTACGAATCTGTTCGTTGTGCGGTGTGATCACCACCAGCATGCGATCCGCCGAGGATTCGGGCCCCGCATCGCCTCGGAAGATCACCGGCAGCAGCAGCACCACGACGAAGCANCCCAGCACCGCCACCCGCTTGCCGTCGAACGACCGNAGGCTGGCCNCGANCANCAGCAGCAGCATGATGCCNAGCGAGCANCAGCACCTTCGTCGCNTNCATCGGCAGCAGNACGATCAACNCNGCNACCACCAGNCCGAAGCAGNNCAGGACCAGCAGACTCGACTTGTCGATGTGAANCTTCATCAGGNTCGCANTCCAACCGCCCGNCCAAGNTCATCCGCCATNGCNNCGGCGGCATCCGCCGCNGCGGCGGCCCACGACGGATCCTCCGGAGCGGCGGCGTAGATGATGCTGCGCGACGCGGTGATGACCGCGCCGAGTCCGTCGGCGTGGAAGAGTTCGAGGACGTCGTCCAGCCCGGCCCCCTGCGCGCCGTAGCCGGGCACGAGGAAGATCTGCCGCCCCATGCGGTCCCGGAGTCGTCGATGGGCTCCGCCCTGGGTTGCGCCGACGACCACCCCCAGACTGCTGTAGCCGGATGCACCGACGTGCCCCTCGTCGGCCTCGACCACCAGATCGGCCAGGGCGTCGGCCACGGTGCGTCCATCCTTCAGCATGGCATCCTGGAACACCGTGCCTTCTGGATTCGAGGTTCTCACCAGCACGAAGGCGCCGTGCCCGGATGCGAGGTACGGATCCAACGAGTGGATGCCCAGGTATCCGTTGAGGGTGATCCAGTCGGCCCCGGTGCGGTGGAATCCCGCCGCGTAGTGCTGATTGCTGAGTCCGATGTCCCCCCGCTTGGCATCGAACACGATGTGCAGCCCGAGGTCGCGGGCGTGCGACATGCAGGCTTCCAGCGCCCGGACCCCATCGGCGCCGTACCGCTCGAAGCAGGCGGATTGGAACTTGACGCACGGCACCGATTTCACGATCGAATCCAGCAGTTGGACCGTGAACCGTTCAATGGACTCCACGGGCGTCCCCATCTTCACCGCNGATGGCAGACGCTCGAGGACGGGGTCGATGCCCACGCACACCGGCGTGCGACGATCCTGCACGGCCCGTACCAGCCGGTCTGCGGGATGTGTGATTGCCGTCGCCGTTTCGGACAAGCCCGGTTCCTCCAGATCGACATCATACCCGCCCGACGGATCCCCACGGGTACAATCGGATCAGCATGGCATTGCCCCCACGACACCTCGAACTCGATCGGACCCGCGGGCTGGTCGTGCATTGGAGCGACGGCCGCCTCAGCATCTACCCCATCGCCCACCTGCGGCGACATTCCCCCTCCGCCGAAGCCCGTGAACTCCGTGAGGAACTGGAACGCAACCCCCTGGCCGTCCTTCCGACGTCCGCGACCAGCGATGCCCCGTTGACGGCGGTCGACGCCGAACTGATCGGCACCTACGCCGTACGCATCCGCTTCTCCGACGGACACGATACGGGGATCTACTCCTGGAACTACCTGCGGTCCATCGATCCGGCCGCCGGAGGAAACACCGATGCCTGAGCCTCCGGCCCGACTGACTCCCCTGCCTGGCGCGCCGGCCCGCACTCCGCGACTGGAGCATCCCCGGCCGTGGCTCGTCGCGATCGAGACCACCACCGCCGGCGAGAGCCGCAGCGTCGCACACATCTCGAACATCGAATACGTGCGTTGGCTCGATCGCGGCGCCGAACTGCATCTGGAGCATCTGGGGTGGAGTCGCCGGGCGATGCTCGAGGCCGGCACGATGTGGTTCGTCGCCCGGCACGAGATCGACTACCGCGCCGAAGTCCACGCCGAGGAGAGTCTCGTGCTCGCCACCTGGGTCCGGGACCTCAAGCGATCCAAGTCGTGGCGGGACACGGTGATCTGGCGGACCGACGCTTCGCGACAGGACGATCCGGTCGTCGTGTGCACCGCATCCACCCTGTGGGTCCACGTCGATCTGTCGACCAGACGACCGTGCCGCGTCTCCNCGGACATGGCCGCCTCCCTGGATCCGCTGCATCCTCCACGAACCCGACGAGCACAAGGCGATCCGTCATGCACCTGATGCTGTTCATCGATGCACTTCGCATTCGCGAGGACGGACCGATGCTTCAAGGACTCCTGAAGCGGCTGCAATGCAACCACGACATCACCTGCAGCCTCGTGCTCCCCGACGAACTGCCCGAGGACCTCCACTGGCTGCAGGAGCATGGTCTCGGAGCCGATGCGGTGCTCGAGATGCCTCCCAGCGGACCGCTCTGGATCCGCCAGCGGGCGGCCCAGTCCCTCGCCTCGCAGGTCCACCGNAATCCGCCCGATGTCGTGCTGTGCATCGGAACCGGACTGCACCCGGAAGCGGAAGCGACCGCACGACATCTGGAATGTCCCGTGATCGTCTCCGCCTGGACCATCGAGGACACCAAGCTGGCGTCTGCGAAGATGGAACATGTGGGCGCCTGGGTGGCTCCGACGCCGGCGCTGGCATCCCGACTGGTTCGTCGGGTCGGGACCGACATCGTGCAGTGCATCCGTCCGGGCATCGAACTGCCGGACACCGCCAACCACGAACTCGGACTTGCGCCGACACTGGCCCTGCTGGCCTGCGATGGAGACCCCGATGTCGTGCAGGGTGTGCTCGCCGGCCTCGAACCGGTGGTCGGGATCCTTCCCGATCTCCAGATCTGCATGGAACTCGACGCAGCCGACGGTCACCAGGCCTGGCGACAAGCCGACGCACGCGGCCTGCTGGACCACGTCTCGACCATTGCCGATGCAACCCAGGTGCGCAACCTGATGACGACCTGCGATCTCATCGTGCACCCACATCGGGGCACCCGGGTCCGCACCATGGTTCTGGAGGCAATGGCCGCGGGACGAACCATCCTGTCCGCACCCTCGCAGGAACTCGATTGGCTGGTCGACGGGAAGACCGCCGTGATCGTCGAGGGCACGTCCGGCGAGGAGTGGGCCGCGGCCCTGCTGCAGCTGCTCGANCACCCCGGNCANCGNCTGTCGATCNCCTCCGGAGCCACCGAGCGNATCGCCNANNTCCACGATCCNGATCAGCAGGCNGCCGNNTGGGCNNAGCTGCTCNNCGGGGTCTCCGANGGCGTCTCATACCCGTTTACCGGCCAGGAANGCNCNTGAAANCNCCCNNAGGGGTGAAGATGGGGAAATTGTGGCCCNACCANNAAGATTTGGCCGATCCGCTGGNGACCGGGTNGTGCCTNTTTCGGGCNCGACNCGGATTCTTTCTCCCCTCCTCCCCGTTGAGGCCTCGTGCTTCAACGGGGATTTTCATTGCCTTCGCCGTTCGTTTCGACTCGCTACCCTGTGGCCGTGACTGGCCACGACCTGCTTTCAAGACGAGTGAACGCCATCGACGTCTCCGGCATCCGGAAGGCGTTTCAGCTTGGAGCCAAGCTCGAGCATCCCATCAATCTCTCCATCGGCCAGCCGGACTTCGCGGTTCCCGAACCGATCAAGCAGGCCGCGATCGATGCGATCCGAAACGACCGCAACGGCTACACGCTCACCACCGGCGACCAGACCCTGCTGCAATCGATTCGCGGCCACGTGCAACGGGACGTCGGTTGGGACATGGAGTCCGACACGCTCGACGCGATCGTCACCTCCGGAACGAGCGGCGCACTTCTGCTCTCGTTCATGGCGCTTCTCGATCCCGGTGACGAAGCGATCGTCGCGGACCCCTACTTCGTGGTGTACACGGCACTGGGACCCATGACCAACGCGACGATCACGCTGTGCGACACCTATCCGGACTTTCGCATGACGGCCGAACGGGTCGAACCGCTCCTCACCGATCGAACCAAGATCGTCCTGGTCAACTCTCCCGCCAATCCCACGGGCGTCGTGCTCACGGACGACGAACTTCGGGACCTCGCCGAACTCTGCCGGAGCCGCGGAGTCATGCTGATCTCCGACGAGATCTACGATCTGTTCACCTGGCCGGAGCACCTGGACCCCACCGGACACTGCCCCAGTCCGGCCCGACATTCAGAGGACATGCTCCTGATCAGAGGCTTCGGCAAGACCTACGGCTGCACCGGCTGGCGACTCGGCTACGCCGCCGGTCCCGCCTGGCTGATCACGGAGATGGCCAAATTGCAGCAGTATTCCTTCGTCTGCGCCCCCTCGATGGCCCAGGCGGGCGCCGATGTCGCCCTCCACACCGACATGCAGCCGATCGTCGACCGCTACCACGCCCGCAGCACCATGGTCGTGGAGACCTTGTCGCCGCTGACCGATCTTCCCGAGCCCGGCGGTGCGTTCTACGCGTTCGTCCGGGTGCCTCCCCACCTCGATTGCACCGCCGCGGAATTCTGCGAGGAAGCCATCCGACGAAATGTGATCCTCATTCCGGGGAATGTGTTCAGCCGCCACGACACGCACTTCAGGCTGAGCATGGCCGCCGACGAGGACACTCTGGCCGAGGGCCTCGGGATCATCGCGGACATGATGCGCTGACACTCCACTCCGGGGAGTGGATGTTCGCGTGCGGCAGAAGGTGATGCGATCAGGAGCCGCCGGAACCGGAATCGCCATCGGCGGCGTCGGCGGCGTCGTCGGACTTGGCTTCGGTCTTCTTCTTCTTGGTGACCATCTTGCGGTTGCCGACCTTGACGAGTCCGAAGGGCGAATCGTTCTCGGCATCGAAACCGCCGAGTTCGGCAAGCTTCTCGATCCGCTCACTGCGACGCAGCACGTTTCGATGCTGGTTCAGTCCGGCGGGCTTCGTCTTCAGGCTTCGATGCAGGCTCATGGTCCGCTCCGTGATTCGTCTTCTGTCACCCGTCCCAGCGGACGAGATACCGATCTTCCAGACTCGATGTCCCCCCGGACTCCTTCCAACGGAGTCCGATGGCCCCGATCCGTTCGTCGAGCACCCTGCAGGCCTCTTCGGTTCGGGACGTGGTCACCACCCCCGGGAGGGCAATGACACGAGCCAGTCCAGCATTGTCACGTGGAATGACCCAGGTTTCAAGTCCAAGTTCACGACAGAATCGAGCCAGCCTCAGAGCCCCCTCCAGGCGGGTTTCTGCCAGAACGAAGTAGAAGAAGCCCTGCTGGCGAGGATCCCCAACCAAGGCCTCCTCGGCCACGGCCTCCGCAACCGGTTCGCCCTCCGCGAGCCTCACGGACGCAGAGGGGTCGAGAACCGGATCCTCGAGCACGGGCTGGAAGATGACAGATTCCAGTTCGGCGCGAGCCTGCAGTTCTCCCTGACGAAAGGCAATCATCCAGGTCATCACGATCAGGACCATGACCACCGCAATGCTGACGAGAAGATGCCCTGCGGTCACCCGCACGCTCCGACCGGGTTCCCAAGCCTGAGATGCCGGACCCCCGGGGCGGGACGCACCGACATCCTGCTGCTCGTTCTTGAACAGTTCCAACAGCGCCGGCTTCGACTGTCTTCGTCCCATGGCTTCCCCCCTACGGCCCCCTGGCGATGACACTGGCAAGCGCCAGGCCAGCCGTGTGGGTGATACTGACGATCCATTCGTCCACGCCGAGTTCCCGAGCACGCTCGGCCGCCACCCCACCGACACACAGTTCGGGGCGTCCCGAAGCGGTCCGCACGACATCGACGTCGGTCCAGGCAACTCCCTGTCCCCAGCCGGTGCCGAGCACCTTGAAGACTGCCTCCTTGCATGCGAATCGGGCGGCGTACCGCTCGGCACGACCGGAGCCGGCGGATTCCGCGTACGACTGCTCACCATCGGTGAACACCCGAGCGGTGAACCGGTCGCCGTGCGACTCGAGCATCTGCTCGATCCGGGACACCTCGACGAGATCGACACCATGAAGCATGATCGTCATGGGGTCATTCTACAGTTGGATTCGTGGCTCACCATCCTGTTGCGGATGGCCCGACCGCGTCCCAGGCGGCACACGCCTTGTGCAATGCCGAAACCGGATCGGACAGATGACGGAGATCCACCACCAGGTGCGAAAGAGGTGAAATCGACATCGCCACCTTGTACCCCACCAGATCGAGGCGCCCGAGGCCGAGTTCTACCCGCTGACCGGTCTGATCGAGATCCGCCAGACGCGCCGACGAGAGACGAGCCCCCACCTGCGAGACAATCTCGACCGGATCGGCACCATCGGCGAGCAGCGCGACGGGATCGACTCCGATTCCGTGGGTGGCCTCGGACCCCATCAACGGAGCCGCGTGGTCCGCCAGCGGCACCGCGAACCGTGCTGCGTAGTCCTGAACCGCGTGATGCAGTTCACCCTCGGCCTTCGGATCGGGCAACCACAGCGAGACGGTGCATCGCTCCAGGCCCGCGGCAAGATCGATCACCGAACAGGTTGCATCCATCGCCCGCTGCTGCGCAGCGGGATCCGACCACACCTGCATCGGAATCCAGAAGTCGAGACCCGCAAGCACCTGGTTGCCCCGTCGAATGCAGGCCAGCAGATCTCGTCGCGCAGATTCCCCGAGTTCCGAAGGACGAGTGCCCGACGTACGAGCATCCAACTGGACGCCGCGACACCCATGATTCCGGACCAGATCGATGGCGGCCCGGGGCGGCAACCCCAGAGCGGAAACGGTGGGAGCCAGCAGCATGTCTCGGGAGCTGAACGTAGACACGCAACGAGGCTACCATGAGCTCATGGAAGACGCCCACGAACGGTTCGATGTGCAGTTGACGGACGGACCGGTGCCAGACGCGAGGATTGCCCACGCGGCGGGCGGAGGAATCTGCACCTTCGAAGGCGTCACCCGACCCGAGTCGCACCCGGAGCACGGCCCACTGCGATCGCTCGAGTACGAAGCCTACCGGCCGATGGCGCACCGGATGATGGCTGAACTGGCTACGGCCGCCGCGGACCGGTGGCCATGCCACAGCATCATCATCCATCATTCCATCGGAGAGGTTCCGGTCGGCGAACGGAGTGTCTTCATCGGCGTTGACTGCGACCATCGAGCCGATGCGTTCGAAGCATGCCGATGGCTCATCGACACGCTCAAGGAGCGGGTCCCGATCTGGAAACGCGAGCGATGGGAAGGCGGCTCGACCTGGGTTGAAGGCGAACGCATCGCCACCGGTGCATCATGATCGGACGCTACCTGTTGTCCATCGTGACCTGGAGCACCACGTCCCTGTGGATCGCCTCCATGCTGTCCGCGGCCGTGGCCGCGATCGGCGTCTTCTCCGTGCTCCCGGAGCTTGCACCCATCCTTCCCGAGTACAGCGGCGTCGATGCCCAGGCGCACGGCCGACTGGCCTCGGGTCTGGTCACCGAACCGATCTTCACCGCCACGGACATGACCCAGGTGTTCCTTTCCCTGGTACTGCTGGCATGCATCGGGATCCACTGGTGGAAACGCATCGGAGCCGAGCACCCGTTCGCACGCTGGACCTGGACCGCAACGGGGGTGCTCGCCACGGGATGCTTCTGGTACCGGATGGTCGCGATCATGCCCAACCTGAACCAGTCCATGCAACGCTACCACGCCGCCGCCCGATCCGGTGACGAGGCGGAGACCGCCCTCGCCTTCAAGGCGTTCGATGTGATGCATCCGATCGCCTCCACACTCATGGAGAGCACGCTGATCCTCGTGCTGCTTGGCCTGGGGGCGTTGGCGGTCATGTACACCTCCCCAAGCCGACCCGGGCAGCAGCCATGAGCACACCCGTTGCACAACCGGGTGCCACGTCAAAG
>PAAB01000051.1 GCA_002591705.1 Phycisphaerae bacterium | reverse complement strand
CGTGTTCGTCATGAACATGGACGGCGCCTGGAGACCCAGCCTCACCACCGGGAGCGCCGATGAACGGGCCCGCTTCGTCGAGCACGCACGGGAGTCGGTGGAGGTCGCCAAGCGGACCAACGCCACCTGGATGACCGTGGTGTGCGGCGAAGTCGCAGATGGCGTCCCCATGGAGGAGCAGACCGCCAACGTCATCGAGGCGCTGAAGCAGGCCTCGGCCGTCCTGGAGCCGCACGGCCTCGTGATGGTCTGCGAGCCGTTGAACTGGCGGGACCACCGCGGACAGTTCCTCCGCTACACACCGCAATCGATCGAGATCATGCGGGCGGTCGATTCACCGTCCTGCCGCATCCTGCAGGACCTCTACCATCAGCAGGCGACCGAAGGAAATCTCATCGACCACATGAACGCGGCCTGGGACTACATCCCCTACTTCCAGGTCGGGGACAATCCCGGCCGCCGCGAACCGGGGACGGGCGAGATCAACTACGCCAACGTGTTCAAGCACATGCACGGCCGCGGCTACGACGGCATCGTCGGCATGGAGCACGGCAAGAGCATGGGTGGCAAGGAGGGCGAAGTCGCCCTCATCGAGGCCTATCGAAACGTCGATCCGACCTGAGCGATCAGGCGATTCGCTCCGACAGTTCCTTGCGACTCGGGTAGAAGGCAAGCAGCAGCAGCAGGCAGCCGATGGCCATGTACATCGGAACCAGGAAGAGCTTGTCGAAGACCGGAACAGTCGCCCCCTCCGGCGTCGCCCATTCTCCCACCAGCATGGTGGTGAAGAGACTGCCGACGACGATGCCGATGCCCACGATCACGAGGTTGAACAGATTCTGCGCCGTCGCCTTAACATCGCCGGTGCATTCCTCATCCACGATCATGAATGCGACGAAGATGAAGCACCCGAAGCAGAGACCGTGAAGCGACACGCCGACCAGAAGCGTCACCATGTTCGGAATGCCGATCGACTGCATGACGCCTTCGACCTCCGCGAAGAGGAACATCCGAACGGCATACGCCAGCAGACCGATGCCCAGCAGGGTCTTCCTTGACCATTTCGCCGCAACGAACGGAATGAGGAAGAGCACCAGGATTTCCGTCACCTGCCCCAGCACCATCATGCCGCCGCCGCCGACTCCGAAGATGCTGTTCACCACGTTCGTGAACCCTCCATCCTGGTTCTGGAAGCCCGTCAGGAACGGTCCGGTGTAGATGAAGTAGAACTGGTGGATCATGCTGACGGGCACTGCAATGAGGAAGAGCGTGACCAGTGGTGCACGTCGCACTTCCCGGAGCGTCTCGGCGAACGCGAATCGTTCCTTCCCCTTCTGCGGCGGCGTCCGAGGCAGTGTGAAGCAATACAGCCCCATGGCCAGGCCCAGAATCGCGCTGATGCGGAAGGCATACGTCATGCCCGCGGCCTGTTCCGTGAGCCGCTCGGCTTCAGTGCCATCCGCCGGCGTGAAGAAGCGGAGCAGCAGCTGCCCGACGAAGATCCCCACCGCGATCCAGCCAATCGTTCCCCAGAGGCGAACGCGACCGAAATCACGATCACGATCGGGCATGTGATGGAACGCCAACGAGTTCGTGAGGGCGATCGTTGGGGAGTAGATCAGTGAATATGCAATCGAGAGTGAAAGGAACAGCCAGAAACCGCTGCCAACCCCGTCGTCGGATGGAGTGTTCTGGGTGATGGACATGATCCACACGATCACTGCACCGGCGACATGACTGAGGCCGAGGTACTTTTCGGTGTTGAAATACCGGTCCGCAACCTGCCCAGCAATGAAGGGGCCGAGAATCGCACCGACACCACCAGCGGTGAACATCCAACCGATCTCGTCCCCCTTGAACTTGAGATGGGTATTCAGAAAGACGTAGAGAAACGGAAGCCACGCCCCCCAGATCGCGTACTGAAGGAACATCATGAAGGACAGGCGGCTGCCCAGTCCCAGGCCCATGCGTGGTGCGGCGGTGGCGTTCATGCGTCGGTGCTCCGTGATACCTCTACGGGATCACAGCATATCGACCAACGTGGGATGGGATGGACCGGCCAGACGACGGCGGCCGGGACGTAGTCCCGGCCGCTTGGAACGGCGATCCCACCATGGCGTGTCGCCGTCCTGTGATTCGTTTGGTTGTGGACGAGGTGTGCCCGCCGTCACATTGTTCGCGGGGAGATCCACGCGGGTTCCATTTGGCTGAAAATGCCGTCGGGTTTTCAGTTCCGACCCCCCTGAAGACCCCCTCAGCAGGCAAAGGTGACATTTCCCGCCGAAAATCGAGTCCCCCTGTGAGATCCACCTCCCGGCGAACGCAGTACGGGTGCAGGGGATGACTCCTCCCCTGCACGCCCCCCTCGGGGCGTCCAACGAACCACCCGGGGCTGCATCCCCGACACGATCTCTCATCCCTTGCGCGTGGGCGCCTCCTGGAACGGTTCCGGGAGGTCGCTCAATTTCGGAACGACCGTTTTACCCCCCGCTAGACTGCTGGCATGAAGATTCATGCCGACCTCCGCAGCGACACCATCACACTGCCCACCGATGCGATGAAACAGGCCATGGTCGAAGCCGAACTGGGCGACGACGTCCTCGGCGACGAGCCCACCGTGCTCGCGCTGCAGGACCGCGTTGCCGATCTGTTCGGAAAGGAAGCCGCGTGCTTCGTGCCGTCCGGCACCATGGCGAACCAGGCTGCGATACGCGTCCACACGGATCCGGGCGATGAGATCATCACCCATCGGCAGAGCCACATCTATCTGTACGAATCCGGGGCGTGGGCGGCCATCTCCGGCTGCTCGATTCGGCTGCTGGAGGGCGAAGGCGGGCAGTTCGACCCGGAGGATGTCGACGCCGCCGTCCAGCACGACGACGCCCACTATCCCCGATCCGGACTGCTGGTGGCGGAGAACACCCACAATCGCGGCGGCGGAACCATCTGGCCGCTGGAACGCCTTCGCTCGGTCACGGATGCCGCTCGCCGCCATGGCCTGCGTTGCCATCTCGACGGCGCTCGCATCTGGAATGCCTGCGCAGCGAGCGGCGTTTCACCCGCGGACTACGCAGCGTGCTTCGACACGGTGTCCGCCTGCTTCTCCAAGGGCCTCGGCTGTCCGGTCGGATCCATCGTGGTCGGCGATCGGGACGCGATCCATCAAGTACACCGGGTCCGCAAGCTGCTGGGCGGCACCATGCGTCAGAGCGGAATGCTCGCCGGTGCCTGCCTGTACGCCCTCGATCACCACTGCGAACGACTGGCCGACGACCATCGGCGTGCCCGCCGTCTGGCGGAGGGCATCGGGACCATTCCCGGGCTCACGCTGTCGTCCACTCCGGTGGAGACGAACATCGTCATCTTCGACGTTCCGGGATGCGCCGAGGCGTTCTCGAACCGCCTGACCGACGCCGGCATCCGAATGTTCTCGATCGGGCCGTCGACGATGCGTGCCGTACTCAACCTGATGGTGGACGACGACGGCATCGAACGCACCATCGAGGTCCTGCAGGAACTCGCCCGCCCGTGAGACGCGCGGGACCCATCGGCTACCATGGGACCCCGGAACCCCGGAGACCATCGACGTGCCCAACTACCTGACCGACATCCCTCCCGGCCCGAATCCGCCCGAGATCCTCAACGCGGTCATCGAAATTCCTTCCGGCTCCAGCAACAAGTACGAGTACGACAAGCAGCTCGACGTCTTCCGGCTGGATCGAACGCTCCATTCTCCGGTGCACTACCCCGGCGCCTACGGCTTCATCCCGGGCACGCACGCGGAGGACGGCGATCCGCTCGACGTCCTGGTCCTGCTCGACGGCTACTGCTTCACCGGCGCGGTGCTCGAGATCCGACCCCTGGGCGTACTCGGTATGCGCGACGAGAAGGGACCCGACCACAAGATCCTCGCGGTCCCCACCACCGATCCGCGGCGGGACGAGATGACGGACCTCGAGCATCTTCCGAGGCACGTGCTGCGGGAAGTGGACTACTTCTTCCACATCTACAAGGATCTGGAAGGGAAGCACGCGGACACCTACGGCTGGGAGAGCCGGACCGACGCCCACCGGGTCATCGAGCAGAGCATCCTTGCGTTCGGAGACCGTTCGCAGGTCTGACCCGCTTGGAAACCTCAGTCCCAGCTGCCGCCGCGTCCCTTCTTGATGTCGCCGCGCTGACGCTTGGTCTTGAGCCGCCGCTCCTTCGAGGCCTTGGTGGCCCGGGTGGGTCTCCGCTTCTTCCGGGGAGTCAGGGCCGTCCGAAGCAGCTCGACGAAGCGTTCCTGCACAGCCCGTCGATTGGCGAGCTGCGTGCGATGCTTGCGGGACGTGATGCGAAGCACACCGTCGGACGTGATCCGGGAAGCCAGCACTTCGCGTATCCGATCACGCTGCTCCGGACGCAACGACGCCGACTGGGCCACGTCGAAGCAGAGGGTGACGCAGGTCTCGACCTTGTTGACGTTCTGTCCACCGGGACCCGTGCCACGCGTGCATTCCATGCGCAACTCGCTCTCGGGTATCTGCAGGGATCGGGTGATCTCGATCATGCGGGCTCAGTCTCGAATCGTCACGAATCGGAAACGGTCGGCAGGCCGCCGGGGAAATCCACGGTCGTCGTCGGGAAGGCGAAGTCCGCACCGTGTCCGGCGACGATCCGTCCGCAGGCCAGCAGCAGATCCTGCTGCAGGGCGAAGAAGTCCGAGCCGCCAAGCCCTTCGACGGCGAAGCACAGCACGTTGATGTCCAGGGTGGAGGCGCCGTAGGCAGCCAGATTCACCCTGATGGTGGCATCGGAATCAATCTGCTCGTGCCCGGCCAGCAGTTCCAGCATGTCCTTGATGACCGGTTCGACCTTGTCGAAGTCCTCGTAGCGAAGACCGGCGGTGAAATTGATCCGCCGCTGATGTCGATGATCGAGATTCTTGATCGGGTTCACCAGAAACATCGAGTTCGGAATGATGTACGGCACCGTGTCCCAGCCACGCACCTTCGACTGGTACAGGCCGATCTCCTCCACGCTGCCCTGGATGTTCTTGCCGAAGAGCTCGATGCCGTCTCCGATCTTGAAGGGACGACTGAAGAGGATCATCAACCCACCGAAAAGGTTCTTGAAGACGTCCTGAAACGCGAAGGTCAGTGCGAAACTGCTGGCTCCGCCGAGAGTGACGATGGCGGTCATGTTGACCCCGTACGTCTGCAGGGCGATGAGCAGCACTCCCAGCCAGACGAGCACGATCAGGAAGTTGGAGACCGCATTGACGATCGTCACATCGAGATGTTCCTCGTCCCCCCGCGGCTCCAGCAGAAGCTGTTCGTAGGCCCGGACGGACCGGGCGACGAACCATCCGATCATCAGCAGCACCAGTCCGGTCCGCACCTGACCGATGCGGACGACGGCCAGACTCTCGAGCCGCCTGGAGGGATCCGGCTCAATGAACATCTGGATCGACATCGACAGGGCGACGATCCAGATGGTGAAGCCAAGCGGCCGACCCAGACTCGATGCGATGACCGCCGACCAGCGGAAGCCGCCGCGATTCATTCGCGATGCGAATCGGGAGAGGGTCCAGGCCTGAACAACGTTCAGAATGATCGCAACCAGAAGCACGATGCCGATCGGAAGCAGCATCTCGTCCCGGGCGTCCAGAAAGGCGACCACGTGGTCCCACCACGACGACTCGGATGCCNGGGCCGCGGCGGTGTCGGTGGANGATGCGGGGTTCGTTGTATCATTCATNACTGNTCAGGATACGACACCTCTTTNACCCCGTCCAAGATGCACCGGATCCCCNACATGAGACCACTTCTGCCGCTGCTGNTCCTGCTGNCGTGCTGCATGCAGGCCCATGGACTGGAACCGCAGTCGGACGTCGAGNCCTCGAAGGCCGATGGAACGCATCTGATCGTCGGCACGAAGTCNTCNCCCCCCATCGCNTTCAAGGGNCCGGACGGGNANTGGACGGGNCTCGCCATCGAGATGTGGCGNAAGATCGCACTGCAACTGGNCTNCACCAGNGAGNTCAGGGAGTTCGACGANCTNCCCTCNCTNCTCAAGGCGGTCGAGANNAAGCAGGTNGACATCGCNGCNACNGCNATCACCATGACCGCGNCNCGCGACGCCTTCATGGACTTCTCGCACACCTTCGCNCCGGCGAANCTNGGCATCGCCGTCCTNCCNCANCANCGTCCCGGNTGGTGGGATGCCGTCGCNCGGATCTTCTCCTGGGACTTCGCACAGGCCATGNTNTCGCTNACGGTGCTGCTGCTNATCACCGGATTCATCCTGTGGATGGTCGAGCGGCGACGAAANGCGGAGCAGTTCGGNGGNCCNAGCCACAAGGGNATNGGNGCCGCCTTCTGGTGGTCNGCGGTCACCATGACCACGGTCGGCTACGGNGACAAGGCNCCNATCACCCCGGNGGGCCGNNTGATCGCCCTGCTCTGGATGTTCGCNTCCGTCANGGTGATCTCCGGATTCACCGGNGCNATCGCNTCGTCCCTGACCGTCGGGCAGCTGCAACCGGCGATCACCAGTCCGGCCCAGCTCCCCTACGTCACCGTGGGAACGCTCGCCGACTCGACGGCTGCGAACTGGCTGGACGAGCATCTGATCACCTACACGGCCTACTCTTCCACGGAGGCCGGACTGGAGGCGCTGGCCAGCCGTCGGATCGAAGCCTTCGTGAACGACGATCTCGTCATCCGCTACAACGTGAGGAAGAAGTATGCCGACCGGATACTGGTCCTCACCGATACCTTCGATCCGGGGTTCTACGCCCTGGGCATGCCGCTCGACAGCGAACGTCTGAAGTCGATCGACATCGCGCTGCTGCGGGTCCTCGACACGCCGGAGTGGGAGACCCTCTGGCGACAGTACATCGGACCCTGACCGATGCATGCGATCCTGCTGACACTGCTGCTCTGCATCGCCACGGAACCGACCGCCGAGGCGCTCCCCGCCCACGACTGCGAGCGCATCGCACTGATCGGTGCCAGCGTGACCTGGGGGGCCGGGAATTTCGTCGAGGTGCCGCTGGCTTCGCACACGCACCGTGAACCCGTGGATCTCGCCGACGTNCTCGCCGCCACGCTGACCTGCGANCANGAAATCGTGAAGTCCGGTGGCGACCTCGGCTTCTTNCGCAANCCGNTNGCCAGCGGCNCCGNGCAGGCCGACGAAGCCGNCGCCACGAANCCGACCCTGGTGCTCGCGCTCGACTTCCTCTTCTGGTANGGATACGGATCACGNGGNGTCGACGGCCNGGCGCATGANGGNGANCGCTCGCGGGTGAAGCTNNTGGAACGCGGNCTGAAGGAGCTNGATCGTTTCGAGTGCCCCATCCTCGTCTTCGACTACCCCGACATGTCACCGGCGGCCGGAATCATTCTCAGCCACGCACAGATTCCGGGCCCCGCGGAGCGGAAGGCACTCAACGATCGGCTGCGCAACTGGGCGGACNAANGGTCCAACGTCACCGTGCTGCCGTTGTCCCGCACCGTCGATGCCATTCGCACCGATGCCGGATTCTCGATCGACGACCTGTCCTGGCCGGCCGGTACCGCGGATCGGTTCATCCTTCCGGACCAGCTCCATCCCACGACGGACGGAACCATTGCCCTGGCCCAGATGGCGATCCGGGCGTTGGACGCAAAATCGGACCGCATCGATGCCACCGACTACCACCGGAACCCCGAGGCCGTCCGGAACGAACTCGAGGACCGCATGGTCCGCGAGGCCCGCGAAGCCGGCATGGCGGTGCAGGATGAATCCACACCACAGAACTCGGATACGGATTGACCCCCTGTCCGCTCGCGACCTTTCCGGAATGGTACGAATCCATGTCGCGTGCACCATGGAACCGAACCAACCGGCATATCATGCCCCACGATGACCAATCAGCCTCCTGAACCCCGACGTGACTGGAAGTCGATTCTCACCGCGCTGGGACCCGCCGGCCTGCTCGGAATCCTGTGGGCCACGCTTCCTGCGATTCTGGGNATCACCCTGCTCTTCCTGATCGGNCCCGCCGCCGCCGGGCTCGAGTCTCTCGGGCAATGGGGCATCGTGGTCTACGCATTGGTGTTCATGGCGACTTCGGGCCTGGGCGTCCTGCCCACCTTNGCCCAGGCCGTGCTGGGCGGCTGGGTCTTCGGACTTCCCATGGGGCTGTTGGCCGCCCTGGCCGGGTTCACCGGCGGTTCACTGATCGGCTACGGGCTGTCCAGAATCGTGTCGCGCGATCGCGTGGATGCGCTCATTGCCGAGCACCGGCGGGCTCAGGTCGTACGCGATGCCCTGATCGGACGGGGGTTCTGGTCCACGACCGGCATCCTGACCCTGCTGCGGATACCTCCCAACTCCCCCTTCGCTCTCATGAACCTCGTGATGGCCAGTTGCAAGGTCCGACTTGTCCCCTACGCCATTGCAGTGGTGGTCGGAATGACACCGAGAACCGCGTTGTTCGTCGGCACCGCGGCCGCGGCGGCCTCCACCGGCGCGGTGGACATCCAGACGTTCGTGACCGAAGGAAAGGGCGGCATGGTGATGGTGCTGGGCATCGTGCTTCTGGTCGCGGCTCTCGCGGTGATCGGGTGGGTGTCCGATCGCGCCCTCAAGCGGGTCGGCCTCGACGGTTCGGACCACTCGGAATCGTGAACGGCATGACGCCTGCTCCAGTGCGCATGGCCTCCATCCGGACCTAGCCGCAGTCGCCCCACGCGCCCACCACGTGCAGGAGTTCCTCGACCCCGACCAGCATGTCACCATCGACGTCGATGGAGTGGTTCATCGAACCCCATGCCGACAGCACGGCCAGCAGATCGTCGACCCCGACGCGTGCATCACCGTCGAGGTCGGCGGGACAGTCGTCGTGCGATCCTCCGTGATCCCCACCCGCCCCGTCGATGTGGACATGCATGCCGTTGAGCTCGGCGTCGACGAAGGACGGCGGCCACGTGCCGCTGGCGACGAAGCTGAAGTTCACCGANGACCCCGGATCCAGATAGCCGTTCCACGACTCGTTTCGAANCAGGAACCCCCCGGTATCCTCCTCCAGCACCGCATTCCAGATGGAAGTGACCTCCGGCCCCTGTGCGTAGGTCAGGCTCCAATCCAGCATGGGCAGATCGCCCATGGAGTTGNTGATCGTCATGCGGGCCTGGTACCCGCTTTCCCATTCGCTTTCGAGTTCGATGACCACCGAATCGGGCCCCTGCANCCCGCCATCGCACGCCGCATCGGCACAAAGCGATCCGCTTCCGCTGTAGTCCCCTCCTTCGGCATTGCAGACGGACTCCGAGACGAGCCGACATCCCTCGTCGATGCAGCACGCACCGATCGGTTCCGAATCGTCCGCACCGAAGATCACGTCGCACACGGAATAGAAGCCTTCGCCGACCGGATCGATGCGCTGCCAGACGACGTAGAGCGCATGACGGCCGGACCGCTCCGGCAGGACGGTTTCAAAACGGTACTCGAGGCCGACCAACGACACGGGACCGAGCTCGAGCTCCACCATCTGGTCCCAGTTGAGCGGCTCGGATGAATTCCAATCCTCCGTCGTGATCCAGGCCCGGAACACGCTCGGATTGTGCGGAGTCGTCGCGTACCAGATCAGTTCTCGGGGACCGGCCTGGACCGGAGTCGCCGGCCAGTCGGATCGGATCTCATCCAGACAGTCGTACTTGTCGTTGTCGGCCGAAGCCAGCCGGCCGTCGGGAATGAACTNCGCATACGGNACGTTCGATTGAAAATCGGAATTGCCCGGGAAGAAGTTCACCAGCTCGTTCCAGTCGTAGAAGGCCTGAGTCCCGCAGTGTTCGACCGCGGCTTGCGCCGCTTCGGTATCGGGGCTCCCCGGACCTTCCAGATAGATCGAGTAGACCCGACTCACCGGGTCCTTCATCGAACCGTGCCCCAGCACCGCCGTGGTCGGCAGGACGACCGTCGTGAGTAGCCATGCGGCTTTGCATCTCATGCCCTTCTCCTTCTTGCTGAAGCACCGGATCACGCCCGCTGTATTTCCAACCCCGAGATACGCGGAACACGCTCGATCCGATTCGGACAATCCGAAAAATCATTTCATTCAATGAATGATGTGATCGTCGTTCGGTCTGGCCGGAGGTCATTGAGACAAAGGTGAGAACGAGTCTCCATTGAAGAGATGCGATTTCGCTTTTCATNTAGTTCACGTCGCAAGGGCATTGCATACTTCCGCATCTCCAATGCACCCCCGAGGACGAAGCACCCATGACCTACGCCATCCTGGTTGCGGCTCTTTGCATGCAGAGCGGCAACCTCGTCGACAACGGAACCTTTTCGGAAACACTGGAACGCTGGATCACAACCGGTGACGCATCCCTTTCCGCGGACGGGTACGGGAACACCNCCGGACTGAAACTGGTGCCGGCTCCGGGGATCACGGCCGAGGCTCTGCAGCGCATCGAAGGACTCCAGCCGCGGCAGCGTTATACGATCATGGCCAAAGTACGCACCTCGAATCGCCTGTGCCCGCCGATCCTGGCCGTTCGCAACGGTGCCCAGATCGACAAGGCGTGCGGCTACACCAGCATCGAGGAGGAGGGACGGTGGGTCGAGGAACGGTTCGAGTTCTTTACCGATGACGATTCCACCGGGGTCGATCTGGTGCTTCAGGCGTGGAAGTCCGATGAGCTCGCCGTGATCGACGTCGATGAGGTCAGGCTGCTTCCGGGTCGGCAACCGGCCCCGTCACCCGAACCATGGCAGCAACCCTTCTCCGGTCCGCCGGCGGTCACCGTGCAACCACAAGCCGGCGACAACATGGTCGTCAACGGCGCATTCTCCGCCGCCACCCCATCACCATGGGTGCCGGGCATCGAGGCGGAAGTACGCGACTCGGACGCCGGGCCCGCCATGCGACTCCGGTCCACGGCGGACACCTCCCGTGCCAGACAGGCGATCGATCTCGCACTCGCTCCGAACACGTCCTACCGACTCAGTGCACGGGCCAAGGTCGAGCCCGGAGTGATTGCATCCATGTATCTCGTCGGCTCGGACGACTTCATCGCCACCACACCGATCGATTCCACCGAATGGTCGACCGTCCATCTCGATTTCACCACCGGCGACAACTGGGTCTCGAACCTGAAACTGACACTCGAGAACTGGAAGAACCAACCGGGCTCCGCATGGTTCACCGACATCACCATGATCGCAGCGGGCACGGAATGGTCCCCCACCACCGACCACACACCGCAGATCGTGGACGGCTTCGTCGAAACGTTCGAGAGCGGTCGACTCGACCGCGAACGATGGCTCATCTCCAGCAAGTCATGGGGCGGGGACAACGGTGGAGTGAGCCCCCTGAACTGCTCGCTGGTCCACGACACCGATGACGGGACGCCCATCATCGCATTGCGGCTGCAGGCCAACGGCGACCGGTACGACGGTCCGATCGAACACGAGGGACGGCGGACGAGGGTCGGGGCCGCCATCGCCACGCGGCAGTACTACGCCTCCGCCCGCTACGAAGTGCGAGCGAAGGTCGCTCCGGAACTCGGCGTGGTGACCGCATTCTGGCCCTTCCACTACATCGACTACTACCCCGGCGAAGCCGGCCATTGGCACGAACCGAACCCACGCCGGAACACGGAGATCGACTGGGAGTTTCCCACCGATCTCCGGGGCAACGAAGCCGAAGCGGAGGCGGCTGGCATCGATCCCCACGAAATCGCGTTCACGAACGCACGATCCAACAGTTGGGGGGGACAGTTCGGTGGAGAAGGAGGAGAGCACAAGGGGCGCCGGATCCTTCGCAATGCATACGGAGACATCGTCGACATTGCGCAGGACGCCCGTGCAGGCATCTACCACGACTACGCCATCGAGTGGCACAGCGGCAGCGACCTCGGTGACAACGGGGACACCCGCGACGAACCGGGCTGCGTGCGCTGGTATTTCGACGATGTGCTGATCGACGAACTCTACGACGTCGAGTTCGGACAGGGCAATGTTCCCTATCGGGCCGCCCGATTCTGGATCGGAGCCTGGTTCCCCGCCGCCGGCTATCTCGACGAGACCGGATGGGGAGGAACGCCCGACTTCGACGAGACCGAGCTCCTGATCGCATCCGTCTCGATCACCCCGTTCAACGAACCGCGTGACGAATGGGTNGCGGAGACGGTACCNAACCTCGCCTGGGCNACGCCGGATGCNTACCCGGNACCNCTGCCCCTGGAACCATGCCCTGCCGACCTCAACGCCAGCAACCGGGTGGATGTGGCGGATCTCCTCGCCGTGCTGACCTGGTGGAATTCCACCAATCCGATCGCGGACATCGACGGCGACGGCGTCGTGAACACGAACGATCTCCTTCGCGTCATCGGTGACTGGGGCCCGTGCGGGCGGTGACGAACTACTTCTTCATCGGCGGGGCCGGGCCGTCGAAACTCACGACACCCGGTCCGAAGGTCACGATCAGCAGCAGTCCCCCCATGAGTCCCAGATTCTTCATGAAGTGGATGAAGTCCGCTTCGTCACCCGTGGGAGGATGGAAGATGATGGTGGTGGGAATCAGGAAAAGGATCAGCAGCACCGCTCCCCAGCGGGCCTTGATTCCCAGGATCACGGCGATGCTGNCCAGGAGAAGAAAGACGATCGCTCCGAGCAGGAGGACATGCGGAACGACTATTCCGTGATCGGACCGCATCNTCTCCGCCGTGGATTCGAACGTACGGATGCTCTTGATCGCCGACCAGAGAAAGATCGAGGCGAGCAGTATTCGGCCTACCAGTGGTATCAATGCCTGCATGAATCGGTGCTCCCGTACCGATCGCCTATCGGCATGTCCCGTGACGGGGCTGCAGACATCATTCGTCGGCGAGCACCGATTCCTCGAAGACGGCCTTTCCGTCCTGGTATTCATCCGGATTATCGGGGAATCTGGCCTGCAGATCCGTCTTGAGATCCACGTACTGCTTCAGCAGGTCCGTGTCCGACCGGAGTCGGTCACGGAGGAAGATCGTTCGGGCCCAATGCTCCGAATCGAGCTGGAACAGCTCCAGATTCACCATGCAGCGTCTGTCCACGGAACGTGTGAAGTGCCGTCGGCCCGGAACGCCGTTCTCACCGTGGCATCGATACCCGATCTGCTTCAGAGGTTCGATCAGGGATCCGGAGTCACGCAGGTGCTCGATGCCCAGCAGAATGTCGATGATGGGTCGACTTCTGGATCCCGCAACACTGGTGCCACCGACATGCTCGATCCGCACCTCGAGCTCACTGCACATTTCAGCGATTCGACCGGCCTCTTCCTCGAAGAGCGCTGACCAGTGATCGGACCACTCCGCCAGTTGCACTTCACCAGGAACGAGTCCGATTCCCTGCCAGTGTTCCATATTCGTCATCACGCGGTGCGACTCCATGCTCACAACTGATCAGAGAATAGGGGTTTCGGGTGCACGACGCCAATGAACAACCGGGTATCCCGCTCGAGATACCCGGTTGAAGTTTGCCTATCAAGGACGACCGCCTCCACCACCGCCGCCGCCTCGGTCACCGCCGCCACGGCCACCGCGTCCGCCGCCGCCGTCACCACGGCCACCACGGCCACCGCCGCGTGCCCCACCGGGTCCACCACCACGACCGCCGCGGCCGCCATTGGGACCGCCGTTCGGACGGTCGTTGCCGAATCTGGACCGCATCGCCCGTACCAGTGCCATGCGTTCTTCTTCATTCAGCTTGCCATCACCATCGGCATCGAACTCGGCAATGGCCTCTTCATTGTTGAAGTCGCCGAATCCTCCACGACCCTCACCACGTCCTCCACGACCGGCGATGGCCTGGAACTGCTCTTCACCGAGCAGCGTCTCCAGCCGATCCATGTACGTGCGATCGAGATCGCGTCGGGACTCCTCGACTTCGCGGATCGGATCATCCTCCTGGCCGCGCCGGCCCCAGTTCCAATCGTTGTCCACCCGACGCTGAAGGAACTCGAGTTCGCGAGGCTGCTCGTGCATGCGAACCGCCATCAGCATTCGTTCCAGCAGCGGCGTGGAGTCGATGCCGTAGGAGAGTTCGATGGCGTCCAACGCCTCGAGCAGTTCAGGGCTGATCTCCTCGATGTCCCGTGCCCGCTCGATTGCGCGGGTAACGCGCGAGGCGCGGTAGATCTGCGGATAGCCCGTTTCCAACGCCGCCGACCGGAACTCGACGGCCTGCTCGGACGGAAGCATCCCGGCCACGATCTCGATGTACTGATCGTTGGTGTCCCGTACGACCTTCTGAATCTGGAATCGACGCTTCATCATGTCCAGCGACTTCTCGTAGTCACGGGACTGCATCGCCTCGTACATGCCGAGCTGCCCGGACTCGTCGAACTGCTGCCGGTTCACGAGCGCTGCGTTCAGATCGATGCCGTAGTTCTCGAGCATGGAATCGATCTCGACCGTCGTCTCCGCGTCCAGATCCGGACGCATGTCCCGCAGGACGACGTACAGGTCGACCGACTCACCGGACAGTCGCCCGAGTCGGAGCTGCTTGGAACGGCGGAGCACCCGGTCGAGTTCGGCGAGCTGTTCCAGCTGCTGTTCGACCAGGATCGCCTTGAGCTCCTCCTCCAGAGCCAGCCGAAGCTCAAGCTTCTGGGCCGCGAAGGTGCGGAGCACGGACAGCCCCAGGGCGGAGAGTTCCTGCATCTCGTCCGTCGCCTCGAACTGGTCCCGCTGGGCGCGGTATTCCTCGATGTTCTGGCGAATGACGTTCTGAGCGTCCTCCATCTCCCGACGGATCTTCTGCATGCCCCGGTCCTGCTCGGGATCGCCGCCTTCCTCCTGGACCTGACGCTGCCGCTCCATCATCGCCCGACGCAGTTCACGTGTCTCGTTGCGGATCTCGCGCATCTGCTCGCGGATCATCTGCTGCTGCTCCTGCATTGCTTCGGTCGGCTCGGGACGGCTGGCGTCGATGTCCTCGAGGGACATCTCCAGCAGTTCGACGGCACTGCGGAACGAAGCGTCGTAGTCCTCGAAGATGAGACTCACGATGGGCTGCTGGTCCTCCTGGAGTTCCAGCACCTCGTTCAGGATCTGCAGATCGCTCATCATGTAGTCCGGACGGGTCATGAAGCGAAGCACTTCACGTGATCCCCCGCGACCACGGCCGCCACGTCCTTCGCGACCTTCACGCCCTTCGCGGCCCTGACGGGCTTCGCCTTCACGCTGCTCACGCTGATTCATGTACTCGCGCAACCTGCCCCGTTCCTCCTGGCTGAGCTTTCCGTCGCCGTCGGCGTCGAACCGTTCCAGCAGGGCCTGGCGTTCGTTGGGATCCATGCCGGGACGCTGCTGAGCCGTTCCCGGACTGGAGATCACGAGCAGGCTGAATGCCGCGCAGGCAAGAGCGAGGTTGGTACTGAGTCGGATCTGCATGATTCTCTCCTGGTAGCTGCAATGGCCGTTTGGTCTGTTCATTCTACGGTCCGCCAGCCCATATCATCCCCACGGACGGCGATGATGCCTCAAGTCCCTCCGCAGGGCCCCGAACCACCCCCCCCGATGGATATCGATCTGAAATCATGTCTCGAAGGTGATCTGGAGGCCTGGGACCGCTTCTGCGACCAGACCGCAGGGGTGGTCATGGCCGCGATCCTGCGTACGGCCGGTGCCCAACTGCAGGACCCGTCCCTGCCGGATGCCGAGGACATCCTTCAGGGGGTCTACCTCCGGCTCGTGAAGCATGATTTCAGGCTCCTGTCTTCCTTCGATCCTGCCAAGGCTTCTCTTGTGACCTGGCTGACAATTGTCGCTCGCAGCACCACTATTGATGCATTGAGGCGGCGAAAGCCTCCCGTGCAGTCCATCCATGATGAACATGCCGTGGAGCCTACCGCACCCACCGCCCCCGGTCATGTCGCATCCGAACCGCTGGATCGCATCGCTCCGCTGCATCTCCTCACCGAACGTCAGCGGCTGGTGATCGCACTCCTGTTTCAGGACCATCGCACGGTCCCGGAGGCCGCGGCAATCCTTGGAGTGGGCGAACAGACGATCCGCAGCACGAAACACAAGGCTCTGGAACGCCTTCGGAAGGCCATGTCACCGCCAGACCCCACCGCCGACTGAAAACCGGCACGCCCACGGGGATGCCCACATCACGTACTCCGTAGAACCAACTGGGATGACACCATGACCGAGAATCCGATCGAATCACATGAAGAGGCCGCACTCGCCCGCTCGCACCTGGCCGAGATTGCACGCCGATCCGACACGCCGGATCCGAACCTCCTGGCCGCATGGATCGACGGGACGATCGACGACCAGGATGCCGCGGACATCGAACGCGCCCTTGCCTCGGACCCCGAGCTTCGGAAGTTCGCCGCCGAACTCCGTACCGACGGCCCCCTGGAACGCGAGACGATCCCATCCCGTGTCCTGCGCTCCCTGCATGCCATCCGCCAACCGGCTCCACCACTTGCCTTCGGCGGATCAAACCGCGGCCGATGGCTTGCCGCTGCAGCCGCGGTCGCGATCGCGGCTCTGGGATTCCTCGCTGGTCGCCAGTCCATCCATCAATCAACCTCCTCGAACGCCGACCTTCTGGCAACGGCGACCTTCGAGGTCTTCACCGACGAATCAAACGACGAACTGCACGATGAGTTTCTCGGCATCGAGCTCGGGGGCCCTGCACAATGACCAAGCAATCACTCCTGTTTCTGCTCATCTGCTCGGCGCTCTTCAACCTGTTCTTCGTGGCCGGTGCTCTGATGGGATGGGATGAAAGCTCGTCGCGAACCATGTCTCCCCGTGAAACACGTCTCGCACGGATTGCCGCCAAGCTCGAACTCACGTCCGAGCAGCAGGACGCATTCCAGGTCCTGCAGATCGAACACGAGGAAGAGGCCGAACTCCTCGGCGACCGTATCCGTGAAATCCGCACTCTCATCTCCACCGAGCTGAACAAAGAGAAGCCGGACTTGGACGCCGTCGATGCACTTGCTCGGGAGGAGACTCGACTCCGATCCGAGCGTCGGCACGCCGGTACGCTCCGCTTCGAGGAGTTTCTCCAGCACCTTGATCCGACCCAACGCAGAGCCCTCGGCGCCGAGATTCGTAGATACGGTGACACCACCCACGAAGAACATCTTCTACGCATGCTCAAGGACTTCGACAAGGATCAAAACGGCATCCTGGACGAACAGGAGCGCAAGGATGCGAAATCACAACACGAGCAGCGCAAACGTGAACGACGCGAACGACGCGAAAAGTTGAGGCAGCGATTCGATGCCGACCGCGACGGGACTCTTTCGCCGGACGAACAGCGTGCCCTGCACGAATTCATGAAGCAGCAACGGGACCAGCATCCACGCCCCCGCGACTCCGGCCGTGGTCGCAACGGATCCGGACCGCACTCCGGCGGCCCTCCTCCTCGCACCCCCTGATCAGCGTCGCCGCTGCCCGCACTGTTCATAGATGGCCATCGCTCCGGGCATGAGCTGACGCAGGGCATCCAGCCGGCTGTAGGGATCGGGATGCGTGGAAAGAAACTCGGGCGGACGAGACCCTCCACTCGAGGCCATCCGCTCCCAGACTCCGATCGCGGCTCGGGGNTCGTAGCAGGCNCCGGCGGTCAGGAAGAGTCCGATTTCATCGGCTTCGGCTTCGTGCAAACGACTGAATGGCAGGGCCACACCGTACTGGGCTCCCACGCCCATCGCCCGCATCACCGTCTCACGCGTGGCGGGCTCCATGTCACCGAGTGCCGATGTGCCCGCGGTGATCGCCCCTTCCATCAGCAATGCCTGGCTGACCTGCTCGGCACTGTGCCGCGCGAGCACGTGCGCTACTTCGTGACCCATCACCACGGCCAGGCCGTCTTCATCCCGCGTCACGTCAAGCAGGCCGGTGTAGATCGCCACTTTGCCGCCGGGTGCAGCCCACGCGTTGATTCGATCGTCCTCGATCAGGACAAATGTCCAGTCGTAGCGATCGGCGGGATTCGACGGATACAGTCGACGCGCTGAACGGAGGATTCGTTCGCCGACCTGCCGAACCAGGTCGGCATCGACACCATCATGAACGATGGTCGCATCCGCTGTTGCCATCTCGAAGGCTTCCTGCCCCAGAGACTGCTCCTGCGAATGCGAAAGAATGTTCAACTGCGAGCGACCGGTCCCGACCACACGCTGACAAGCGGAAAGCAGAAGTCCAACGAGTACCAGATNGAGCAGATGACGAATCATGGTTCCGATTCTACTTTGATCGACACACTCCACTTGAAGATTTGGCACTTCTCAGGATCGCGAGCCGTTGCAATAAATATTCAAGTTCATTCCCTGTCCCACCAGGGACATCTGTGCGGAACTGTGGCGGGAACGCAACCGCCCCCATGTTCCGCACGTACAAGTATCCGAAGAGGCGGCGCACGATCGCCGTGAGAGGAAATCAAACGAGGAGACTTCAGTNCAACCGGGCGGGGTGGACTGAACACCAAATCATGCGACAAAGACGACCATTTCCGGTGCTCCCGGGGATCATGCTGTTGCTGTGTGCACCGAACTGCCTGGGAAATCTCATCATCAATGGGGGGTTCGAGCAGTCGGAAGTCGACGGCACCTGGGCGATCTTCGATGCCATCCCCGGTTGGACGCTCGAAGCCGGCCCTTCGATCGAGATTCAACGCGGTGTCGGTGGCTGGACCGCATTTGAAGGCGAGCAGTGGCTTGAACTCGATTCAGATGAAAATGGCGGCGCCTGGTTCGAAGGCGAACTGGGCTCCAGCACCATTGCCCAGGATGTCGGAACCGTGGCCGGAGAACGCTACCGCCTCGGATTCGCCTTTTCCGCCCGACCGGGTGTGGCGGACAACCGTCTGCTGATCGAGTTCGACGGCGAAGTGGTGTTCGACGCAACCGCTTCCGGACTCGGACTGAACGACACCGCGTGGGAGTACTTCGAACTCGTGGTGACGGCTCGCAGTGACCTGACCTCTCTGAGACTGAGCGACCTCAGTGCATCCGACACGCTCGGAACCCTGGTCGATGCCGTGACGCTCACCGCCCTTCCGGGTCCGGCGGCAATGGGAATCATTCCCGTGTACGCCCTTCTTGCAGGACCACGCCGACGAAGGCGATGGACTCTGGTCTGACGAAATTGCAATTCCTGACACCCCGTCCGACCACAAACGGTGACGAGGGCCGGCTCCATGGAGTCGGTCCTCGTCACGTTGTCCGGGCACGACCCACCCAGTCGCTGTGACGTCNGCGGTGTCGGCGGGAGATCACTTCGCACAACATCGGCATCGTGCGGCTAGAATGAGTCGCATGAAGCCGATTGGAACCATCCTTGGAGTAGTCGCATTGATCNTCGCCACGGGATGCGAGGTCAATCGGGCCGACGACACCGGAATCTCCACGTCGACCCAACTTCCCACGAATGCGGCAATCTCGATTCCGGGCCCCTATTCCATCGCCCCCGACGGAAGTGTGATCTACACATCCGTACCCCGGCCGAACGGACATCTCCTCGGCACCCGGAGCCAGAAGGGCCTGACGGGGGCAGAGGTCCTTCCGTGGATCGAACGCACCTCCCGGAACATGGGTGGGAACCGGGTCTACGTACGAAGCATCATCGGTCCGTACCTGATCGATCCCGACTACGCCGCCAACAGCGAACGTCCCAACTTGTACGACGTCGTCATCGAAGTCTGGGAACCCAGAGCCGACGCCCACGATCACTCGTAGTCGAGCCGGAACGTCCAGCCACCCCGCCCCCGATCCCACCACACCATGAAGTTGCGAGGTTCAAGCCCCGACGTTCCGATGTTCCATGGCCGCTTGACACCCCCCCCGGTGACGGGCCGGCCGCGGTTGTCCGCCAGCATGAACTCGGGTCCGTTCTCCCCCCCATCGGATCCAGGTACACGGTAGATCGAGGCGTCATCCGCACGCATGGTCCGCGGGGTCTCGAACAGCCGGGATGTGAACTCGAAGGAACGATTCTGCAGCTGCTGCTTGAGGATCTGCAGCGACCCGGGGAAGACACCTTCGTCGGCCAGCGACCGCATGCCGACGGCGAGAAATTCCAATCGCCGGATGGTCCCTCGGTAGTCGGTGGGACGAATCGCATCGAGGTACCTGAGGAATTCTTCCTGGATCTCGGACCATGAATCGACACCGAAAGACGATCGAAACGCCACCGACCATTCCTGGCCCCGATTCAACTGCTCGAGAAAGGTCAGGAACTGGTTCTGCCAGCGTCCCTCGCGGGCGTACAGGAAGAAGTGGACCAGCCCCCAGGCCTGGGTGTACTGCAGTGCGGCCGAACCCGTGCGTACGTGCCTCCCCCATTCCGCCGAATCGATCTCGAAGAACGAATCGAAGGGAAGCAGCGCATTGCCGTCTCGGGCACNATGCAACATGGCGATGCTGGCAGCCGGAACCTCGCCCAGCACGACTCGGCCATCCACTACGACGGCATGCTCGAAGAGTTCGGCCAGGCCCTCGTTGGCCCAGAGCGGAAGATCGGGAAANAGTTCGGCGGCGAACTGGTGAAATCCTTCGTGCTGCAGAACCGATCGCACCCGATCGAGTCCCTGCTCTCCTTTCCAGGTGAGCACCGCACGCTTGGAACCGCGAATCACGAACATGCCTCCCGATCCGGTCCCATCGACCGACCAGTCGTTCCGGAGCGCNGCAAGGTAGGCTTCCTGTGACCGGAAGACGTATACGTCCATGGGTGAGGCGGACGGCATTCGAAGTCCACTGAACAGGTCCCGATACGCCCCGTTCATCACCTCCAGATGAGCACTCAGGGAACGCGCCTGATCCTCGGGAAGATCGGTATGCAGGCGATACGAATCAGTGCCGAGGATTCGAAGTCCAACAGGGGCCTCCGGAGCATCCGCGACTCCCAACCAGATCCCCAGAGCAATCAGCAGGACGTTGAGCATGATCCCAACAGCCTATCGCTCCTCCCGTGCCGGGAATGCCCGTAACACCCGATGCATGGGCTTCGACCCGGAGAAAATTGTGGATAACTCCATCNGGCCCCGCAGATCGCCCTTCGTGCCCCCTTCCGTGGATCAGGTGATTTCACACTTGGTGCGAAAGGGCCCGGTTGCTAGCATGGTGAAATGATGGCGATGGTGGGAGGCTTCGCAGCCTTTGTCGCTTGAGCCCCGGCTTCGGCCGGGACCGTGGGTGAGGGACCCTATTTCCCGCTGAACCATGGACCGAATCGGTTTTCAAGGCCGCTCGTGATGCTCTTCAACTCCACCATCCTGCCATCGACAACGGGTCGATCGGAGCACGTTTCCTCTTTCGTGTTCCGATCCAGTCCGGGGGGACTGAAAGCAGAAATGCCGCCGTACTCTTCGCTTCGCACACGGCGGCATTTCTTTTTTTCCCTGCTGATCACAGCAGCGGTGGCCTGGCTCGGCGGATGTACATCGTCCCCCGAACGCCTCACCTCTCCCACGATCATCGTAGACGGCGATTTCAACGACTGGACCACGATCTCCGATGCTGGCGATCTGGTCGCGGTCTCGAATGGGCGACATCTGTGGATTCGCCTCCGGCTGGATGCCGAGCCGGTCAGCCTGCAGAATCTCGACGAACCATGGACGCTCGAGATCGACTTTGATGATGAGCGGACTGACGACCTGCGGATCATCTTCAGTCCGTCGCGATCCGGACGGGGGGTCGGTTACCAGTCGATTCGCAACGGCAACCCGATCGACGGATCACCGTACGACGTCGGATTCCTCTTTGCGCCGACGGTCTCATCGGCCGATTTCGAGATGAAGCTGGATGCTCCCGTCGNCTCCGCAGGCACGATCCGGCTTCGAACCGGTGCCGACGCAACGATGCAGCAGGCGCGATTCACGCCGCAGCCGCCGTCAGTGGCCGCACGATCACCACGATCCGTCCCGCAGTCCGCGCCGGACGTGATCCGGATCGTCAGTTGGAATGTGCGGTACGGCAGGCTGCTTCACGAGCAGGAGCGGTCCGCACGCATTCTCACCGCCCTGCAACCGGACATCCTCCTGCTGCAGGAACTGGAGGACGGACAGTCTCCACGGGACGTCGCGGATTTCCTCAACGCCACTCTGGGCCGTGATCCCATCCCCTGGAACGTGACGGCATCGCCGGTCGGCAGCGGCCTTCGCTCCATGGCTGCTTCCCGGGGCGGTGTCCAGTTGGACGACGGCAATNCGGTCCTGCGTTCCGGAACAACCGACCGTTTTCTCCGCGCGGCGATCATCGGTGCTCCCGTACCGGGGCAGGGCATGCTGCTCGCATCCTCTGTTCATCTGAAATGCTGCGGCGCACCCGGTGACGAATCCGACATGGAGCGAATCGCCGAAGCGATGTCGCTGGCGCGGACGATCGAAGGCATCGTCAATCGCCACGACCAGCAGGACCGGGCCCTTGCTCGCGCGACGGACCGGCCGCTCCTGCGGGCCGGTGACCGCCGCATCGCGGGGGTCATCATCGGGGGCGACCTCAATCTCGTCGGCAGCCGGGTCCCGTTGGAGGTGCTCGCGTCGATTCGAACGGACCGGGGGGATCTGGAAGCCGCAGACCTGCTGCACCTGGACGAATCCTCCAATGCCACGTGGAGCGATGCATCGTCGTCGTTCACGCCGGGCCGACTCGACTACATCCTGTATTCCACAGGTTCGCTGGACTACGACGACGGATTCGTACTGGATACACGAAGGATGGGAGTGATCGATTCGACCCGCACGGATCTCGACAAGGACGACACGATGCTGTCGGACCATGCACCGCTGGTCCTGGATGTCCGGACCGGGGGTTGATTCCTCAGGGCCACAGCATCTTTCCCGCACCGATCATCATGACGATGATGAACAGAATTCGTATCGCCCGGACCGGAAGTACGTGCGTCAGACGCGCCCCCATCCATGATCCCACCATGGCCGTGGGAATGATCCAGAAGGACATCTGGAGCGCATCGAATGCACGAAGCGGATCCCCGGTCGCCTGATCGGCGATCAGATGCAGGGTCGAATCCTTCACCGCCGCTCCGATGACCGAGGTGAACGACATGAGACAGGCCGAAACGGCGATCGCGTGCTGAAGCGTCAACCGGCAGACCTGTTGGGAGAGTGGTACCGTGATGAGCCCGCCCCCGATGCCCAGCAGGCCGGCACCGAACCCAGCGGTGGCTCCGACTACAGCCCCCCGGGACGGGGAGTTTCTCGCGACGGCGTCCACCCCGATGGGCTTGCCGACCACCAGCTTCCGGCAATTGACTCCGATCACGTAGAGCAGAAAGACTCCGAAGATCTTCTCCATGGGTGTCGTCGGAATGATGTTGTTCAGGAGCACTCCCAGCACGATGCCCGCGATTCCCAACGGGATCACGGAGCGAAGCAGACCGATGGGCAGGGTGCTCTGGCGGTAGTGTCGGATGGCGGCNGGGATGGCAACGAAGACCACGACATTCATCGAGGCGGCCTGAGCGAGATGGATGTCGTGCCCGAAGAGAATCGACAGGGCCGGTATCGTGAGCACCCCCCCACCGATGCCGAGCAAGCCACCGAGCGAACCCGCACAGAAGCCCAGCAGCAGCAGGGCGAGGATCTCCCAAATCGGTAGCATGGAATCCAGTGTATCGAATCGAATCCGCTCCACGACGCACGGACACACCATGAAGATCGCCATCCTGCGAGCCGATGTGCTTCTCCTGCTGACGGCGATCATCTGGGGGCTGGGCTTCGTGGCCCAGAAGGCCGGCATGGAGACGCTCGGCCCCTACACCTACACTGCGGTCCGATTCCTGATCGCCACCCTCGCACTCCTCCCGCTGCTGCTGCTTCGTCCGGCATCTGGGGCCACGCGAACCTCACCGACATCCCGACGGGCCCTCGTGGTCGGCGGCGGCCTGGCGGGCGTCGCCATCACGGCGGGAGGACTGCTGCAACAGGTCGGAATCGATTCCACAACGGCCAGCAATGCGGGATTCATCACCAGTCTCTACGTGGTGCTGGTGCCCATTCTGGGCCTGACCGTCGGGTATCGAATTCTGCCCAGAACCTGGCTCGGCATCATTCTGGCCACCGTGGGGCTCTATCTGCTGAGCATCTACGATCTGAGCCGAGTGCGCATGGGAGACCTGCTGGTCTTCCTGGGCACCATCGCCTGGGCCGTCCAGGTGCTGCTCATCGGCTGGGCCACCATGCGGGCCGATCCGATTCGGCTCACGATCATCCAGAGCCTGGTCGCGACCGGTCTCTGCCTGATCGCCGCACTCATCATGGAGGGCTTTCCTCTGGAGGCAATCTGGGAAACCCGCTGGTACCTGCTGTACAGCGGAATCATGGCGACCTCCGTGGCATTCACCTTCCAGATCATCGGCCAACGATCGGCCCCCCCTGCGCACGCCGCAATGCTTCTGGGTCTGGAGGCGGTGTTTGCCGCAATCGCCGGCTATCTGCTTCTGGATGACCGACTGGGCGGAGTGCAGCTGGTCGGATGCGGGCTGATGCTGCTTGCCGTACTCTCCTGCCAGACGGGCCGCGGGACGCGAACCCCCTTCCTTCCCGAAGGGAGCCGGCGGTGAAGACGAACCGCGTCGAAGAGATCCTCGAGCGTTGTGATGTGGATCCGGTCCGTGGATTTCTTCCTGCGACCGATCCCCTGGTCCGCATGCCCCCCCGGTGGTCGGCATGGGACCGGCTCGGAACCGACCTGCCGAGCCTGATCGCCGTCGGGGAGGCTCGCACCGCCATCGAACGACTGCCCGTGCTCGACACCGACGGAATCCGGGACGAATCGGAACTGCGACGGGCGATGCTGCTGCTTTCCGTGTTCGGGAACACCTACGTGTTCTGCGAGCCCGCGTCCGCCCTGCGACTGCCCGCCGGATTGTGCAGGGCCTGGAACGACATCGCGACGCGTCTCGAACGACCGATGATCATCGCTCACGCATCCATCGTGCTCCACAACTGGCGACGCATCGATCCATCCGGTCCCATCGTGGCGGAGAACCTGCGGACACTCCAGTGCTTCCGCGGTGGCCCGGACGAGGAATGGTTCTACCTGCTCACCGCGGAGATCGAGGCCGTCGGAGCGGAAGCGATTCCTTCGCTGGGGCAAATTCGCCTGGCGATCGGGCAACGTCGATNCGGAGAGCTCCACGCATGCCTGGAACGCACCTCCGAAACCATCCACTCGATGACCAGAGTGCTGGAGCGGATGGAGGAACGGTGCCGGCATGCGGTCTTCTACCGGCGCATCCGGCCGTTCCTGAGCGGATGGCCCGAGCCCGGCGTGGTCTACGAGGGAGTCGATCGGCAACCACGCATCCTGCACGGAGGCAGCGCGGCCCAGTCGTCGCTGCTGAACGCATTCGATGCCGCCCTGTCCGTACCGCACGAACACCCGCGAACGCAGCCGTTTCTGCAGGCCATGCGGCACTACATGCCGCCGNGACACCGGCGATTCCTCGAGTGGCTGGAATCGGGAACCTCGCTGCGCGATATCGTTGCCGATGACCACGCACTCTCCACCCGATACGATCAATGCATCGACNCCCTCGTCCGCTTCCGACGCACCCACCAGCAGATCACGATGCGCTACATCACGGGACAGGCTCCCGATCGTGACCGGGCNGTCGGAACGGGGGGGACCGAGTACGCCGAGTTTCTGCGGCGGACACGGGACGAGACCTCCGATCGGCGACTCAACTAGGATTCATCCATGCTTCGCACGATCATGCTCCTCGTCCTGCTGCCCACCGGATGGTGCGGAGCGGAGTTCACCCTCGAGACGGTGGGGCCGGGACGATCGCTGCTCCGCGAGCTCGGGCGGCCGGTGCTCGTCTACAACCACGGAGAGCAGCTTGCCGTGGACGTCCCGCAGGACCGCACGCGGTCCTGCTANGTCCATCCCCTGTTCGGACTCGACGGCGAGGTCCTGACCGACGACTTCCCGCACGACCATCTGCATCACCGCGGGGTGGCCATGATGTGGCCGCGCATGAGGATCGGCGACCAATCGGTGGACCAGTGGCACCTTGCGGGCATTCGGACACGCAACGAAGGTCTGGACCTGCAAGCGGACGGAGCGACGGCGGTTCTGACCGCAACCAACATCTGGACACTGACCGACGGCACGGTCGCCGCCCGCGAGACGACGGTCTGGCGGGTGCATCCCTCCGATGCGGAAGGACAGGCCATCGACGTGGAGTCCACCATCACCGCGGGCAGCCGTCCGGTCACACTCCGGGGGGCGGCGTCACCCAAGGGATACGGTGGACATGTGATTCGTCTGGCACCGCGCACAGATGGACGCATCACCACGGATCGTGGGGCCATCGACGCCGATTGCGACCGACGGCCCTTCCGTTGGGCCGACTACTCGGGGACCTTCGACGATGCGGCGGGGCCCTCGGGCATCACCATGATGCCCGCTCCGTCCGGCCCCGACTATCCTCCGGCATGGCAGCTCCGACCGTATGGCGTGCTGGGCATCGCATGGCCCGGTCTCGCATCCCACACCATCGCCTGCGACTCGACCATCAGCCTTGGCTACCGACTGTGGATCCACCGGGGCCATGCCGACACCGCCCGCTCCGGAGATGCNTGGTCGGCATGGATGCAGGAACTGGGGCGTTCAACTCCAACCGACGCGCGATTCGATCCCCTGGGCACGGATGGGTGGTTCACCGTCGGAACCGCGCACTACGTCAACGAGGACGGTGTGCTGCACGGCTGGGGCAACGAGCCACGCAACTCATTCCATGTGTTTTCGAGGAACCTCGGCGACTTCGAGCTCGAAATGGAATTCAAGCCGGCGCCCGGAAGCAACTCCGGTGTCCAGGTTCGAAGTCGGGTGACCGATGACGGGACGGCCGTGCGCGGGTACCAGATCGAGATCGACACCAGTGAACGGGCATGGACCGGCGGCCTGTACGACGAACGCCGTCGGGGCTGGCTGGAACCGCTGGATGATCAACCGATCGCCAGATCCGCCTTCATCCACGAACAATGGAATCATCTTCGCGTCATTCTCGAGGGAGCTCACATCCGCAGCTGGATAAACGGCGTCCCGTGCGTTGACACCTACGATGCGACCGATCTGGAGGGCATCATCGCGTTCCAGGTGCATGGCGGATCCTGCGATGTGCGATGGCGAGCCATCGGCCTGACACCGCTGGGACGGCATCGATGGCATCCCGCATTCGACCGTTTCTCACTCTCCAACTGGAAGATGTCCGGCTCGGGTCGGTGGAGCGTCGAGAACGGCATCCTCGTCGGCCGACACACGGACGATGGATCACACGCAGCCCGATTGATCATGGATCGGCCGCTCGACGACTTCACCGCACGAATCGAGTTCATGATCAGCCACGGTGACGCCGGCGTTCAGTTCCGAACCGACCATTCCGGCGAAGGCGGATCGATGGCCATCATTTCCGCAACGCCGAATCGCACCGGGGTCCTGCGGCATCCCGGCGACCCATCGGCAGCAACGGATGACGCGAGGCATGACGGAGATTCTGAACCGACGGAAACAGATCGATGGGACACCATCATGATCACCGCGGAGGGACCTCGCGTCGTGGTCCACGTCAACGGCAGAAAGACCGCAGACGTCATCGAGGAGACGCTGCATCCCGGTGGCGGATTCGGACTGATTCTTCCCGAAGGGCAGGAGACGGAGCTTCGCGTCCGGTCCATCGAGTTCCTACGGCCCGATCCCGGCACCAGCACCGCCAACGGCATGCCGGCCTCGGCACGCTGATCACCCCTCTTCGGCCCGCAACTCGTCGACGATCTCCCGGATCTGCTTGGTGATCCGCATCTTCGCGTGGCGGATCGCCTGCGGGGTCATGCCGGTCTCATCCGCAACCGCATCGATCGAGGTGCCCCGAAGGCCGTAGAGCTCGAACGACTTCCAGGTCCGCTCCTCGACCCGATCCCGAACCCGATCCATCGCCCGGAAGAACAGCTGTTCGGTCCACTGGCGATCCCAGGCCGCGTCTGACGCCTCGTCATGCGCCGGAAGTTCCCGTTCCGGATCGATATTGAGATCCGGTCGGCGACGGCGAAACCGCGAACGGATTGCATTCAGGGTGACCCGCTTCAGATACCCGCGGAATCTGCCCTTCGACGGGTCGTAGCGGAAGTCGGCGGACACCCGAAAGAATCCCATCAGGACATCCTGCAGGACACCGTCGACTTCCTGGGCCTTCAAGCCTGCATTCCGTGCGAAGCCCGCGATGACACGGGAGTACTTCTCCGCGAAATCGTTCCAGCCCAATTCGCGATCGATCGTGCCGTCGGCACGCAATCTGAGGAAGATGCTGGCTCGGGTGGCGTAGAGCGAATCCTCCCGTGAGGAGTCGTCCGGTTCTTCTTCGCGCGGCGACTCGGTGGCTTCCAGACCCGGCTCCGGCTGCACGGCGTCCGCGATCCGCACGAGCAGGGTCCACGGACCGATGATGATCATGTCCCGATCGGCCAGCGATTCCGGCTGGTCCGCATCGACCCGGATCCTGTTCAGGGACATGCCGCCACGACTGTCCAGATCCACCAGTACGGGACCTTGATCCCCCTTCTCGATGCAGGCGTGACGCCGAGAGACGCTGGGATCATCGAACACGCAATCGGATGCACTCGCACGCCCCAGCACCCACGGGCCTTCACCGCACAGGTCGATCCGGTCTCTTGCGGGACCACCAACGACGAGCAGGGACATGACGGGCTGGGCGGGCCGTGACTCCATGGGGCCCTTGTACCAGATGCAGGAACGCCACGCGATGTACCATGTAGCGATGGACATGAAATGGGATCAGAGATTTCTGGAACTCGCCGACTGCATCGCCACCTGGAGCAAGGACCCCAGCCGCGGCGTCGGATGCGTCATCGTCTCCCCGGAGAACCGAATCTGCAGCACCGGTTTCAACGGCCTGCCCACCGGCGTGGAGGACCATCCCGACCGACTGACCCGCCCCGCCAAATACGATCTGATCTGCCACGCCGAACTGAATGCGATCATCCACTGCGCACGGCACGGCGTCTCCCCCGACGGCTGCACCCTCTACTCGACGTTCTTCCCGTGCATCCAGTGCACGCTGGCGATCATCCAGGCCGGCATCGCACGGGTCGTGTCGTGGGATTTCGGCCCCGGCGACGAGCACTGGGCCGAGAGCATCGAGAAATCAAGGGTGATGCTCGGGGAAGCCGGCATCGAATTCCTGTTCCTGCCGCGGGCCGAAACCGCACCGACGGGGTGAACCACATCCACATCGGCTGCTATACTTTCTCCCTCCCATGATTCGCAAAGTACTCCACAGCAAGATTCACCAGGCCGTCGTGACCGAGGCACGCCCGGACTACCAGGGCTCGCTCACGATCGATGCGAACCTTCTGGACGAAACCGGGATCCGCCCCAACGATGCGATTCTGGTTGCGAACTGCGAGACCGGGTCCAGATTCGAGACCTACGTGTTCCGTGGCGAACCGGGCTCGGGCATCATCGGGATCAACGGTGCCGCCGCCCATCTGGCCTCACCCGGCGACAAGGTGATCATCATCCACTGGGCGCACATGACCGACGAGGAGGCCGTCCAGCACCATCCACGGGTGATCCTGATGAACGAGGACAACACCATCCGAGAGGCGATCAACTACGATCCCTGCCCGGCCTGATTTCCGACGAATCCCAAAAGAGAAACGACCCCGACACCAGGTGCCGGGGTCGTGTTGTTTCACTGGGTTTGCTGCTCAGATGCAGTTGCCCCACGATCCGATCACCAGCAGCAGGTCGGCCACATCGACCGAACCGTCGCCGTTGACGTCGGCCTGGCAGACGCCGCTGCACTGCCATTCGCCGATGACCAGAAGCAGGTCGGCAACGTTCACCAGCTGATCGCCGGTGACGTCCTCGTCGCATCCGACATCCTCGCAGTCGCTGGCGTTGATGCTGATGGCATCCACACCGGCTTCCACGACGGATCCCGCGCCCTCGTCCGAGACGGTGAAGCGGACGACGAACTGGTCGCTGGGCACGATGCCGCCGATCTCGTCGATCGCGAACTCGACGAAGTACCAGCCGCCCGAAGCCTCTTCACCGGTGGGACCGACCGTCTCGATCACCGTCCAGCTGGAGCCGCCGTCATCGGAGACGTCCACGACGAAGATGTCTTCGTTCGGGGCCGCACCGAAGTCGTTGGAGTACCAGCGTGCGTAGGACAGCACTGCACCGGGCACGCTCGCATCGAGCACGATGGAGGTGAGCGAACTGGAGCCGCCGTCGACGTCGCTGTTACCTTCGACGTTGTCGGTCAGCCAGCAGCTTCCACTGCCGTCGAAGTCGGTCGCCGGATCTCCTCGCTGACCGCCACCGGCGGGCACGCCGCGGTCCCACTGGCCGTCGTTCGCGTTGCCCGTGACCGTCCAGCCCGCATCCGATTCGCCGTCGTCCTCGAACACCACCACGTAGACCGTGGAGATCGAATCCGCGTCATCCGTGCTGTAGTCGTTGCCTTCGACGGACGAAGCCGTCGCACGCCAGGTGACCACCGTATCGCAGGGGAAGGCGGGGAAG
>PAAB01000050.1 GCA_002591705.1 Phycisphaerae bacterium | reverse complement strand
TGCTCGTCGAACTCGAGGTCTGGCCGAACCTGACCCGGTTGTGCGCCCGCCGCGGCATTCCCGTGATGGTCATCAACGGGCGTCTGACGTCGCGGAGTCATCGGCGGTACGCAATGGTGAGGCCACTGGTGCGAACGATGTTCTCCCGCCTCGCCTGGGTGGGCGTGCAGGACGAGGAGTATGCCGATCGCTTCCGAGATCTGGGAGTGCTGCCGGATCGGATCGAGGTGGTCGGCAACATGAAATGGGACAACGCCCGCTGCAGCGAGGGCGTGGATGGGAGCGAACGTCTGGCCTCCGATCTGGGCATCGATCCCCATCGACCGCTGGTGGTGGCAGGGTCGACGGCCCCCGGAGAACACGAGCTGCTTCTCGAGGCCGTCCCACCCGGATGTCAGTTGCTGTGCGCGCCGCGCAAGCCGGAGTGGTTCGAGGGAGCGGCTGCGGTGCTGGACGGTTGCACCAGACGTTCGACGGGACACCGTGGCGGCAATCCGGATCTCTTCCTGCTGGATACGATCGGTGAACTCGCCCAGGCCTACGACCTCGCGGACGTCGCGGTCGTGGGACGAAGTTTCGTCGGGCTGCACGGTTCGGATGTCACGCAACCGATTGCACTCGGAGCGGCCACCGTGGTGGGTCCCGACTTCGGTGACTTCCGCCGGATGGTCGGGCCCCTGGTCCGGGGGGGCGGTCTGCTGGTCGTCCAGCCTTCCGAGTTGGCGGGCGTGCTCTCCGACCTGCTCGAGAACGAGGGCCGGCGACGCGATCTGGCCCGAAACGGTCGCGCCGTGATCCTTGCTCATCAGGGCGCGACGTCCGCGTACGCCAGCCGACTTCTCGATGACCGGACCTGAGGTCGGGGAAAAACAACACTCCGGCTCGGGTGGAGCCGGAGTGTTGGGGGAGAAAAGAAACAGATGGTTCATGCGACCGGGACGTGCTCGTACCCGGTCGGAGGAGGGTGTTCCGGGAAGGAGGGGGGAGGAGAGGACCCCTCGATCCACCATTCAGATACGTCCGCACCGCGGCCGGGGTTCCGGTGAAGCCAGGGATTGCATGGTTTTTTGAATGATGAATACGGGTTCTGGACATCGGAGAGGGGTTCATGCTCCAAAAACGTGCATGAGCCGGGGTAGACTCTCGCCACGATGAACGAGCAGGCCGTCCTTCAGCGGATATTCAAGGGCTCCACCGAAATGGGACCGGGCGTGGTCATCGGTCCCGGTGACGACATGGCACTGCTTCGCCCCGAGGGGTGGAAGTTCCCGTCGGATCGATCCGGTGGTGGTGGGGGGGTCCTGCTGGCGGTTGATCAGGTCGTGGAAGGGGTCCACTTCGATCGTTCCACCGCCGAACTGGTTGCAATCGGCTACAAGGCGATGGCACGATGTCTCAGCGATGTTGCGGCGATGGCGGGACGTCCCGTCGCCAGTCTCGTCTCCGCGGTCCTTCCCCCGGGCATGTCGGAGGACGAGGCCATGGACCTGTTCGAAGCGATGCGTGCGACCGGCGATCGATTTCACGCGCCAATCGTCGGTGGTGATCTCTCCGTTCACAGGAACGAATCGCACCCGCTGACGTGTTCCGTCACCGTCATGGACGAAGCAACGGGACTTGGTGTGGTCTCCCGCTTCGGCGCAAAGGAAGGTGATCTGGTCTGTGTGACCGGACAGCTCGGCGGATCGCTCGCTTCCGGTCGCCATCTGACCTTTCAACCGAGAATCGGCGAGTCGATCATGCTCCGCGCGGTGCTGGGCGAGCGTCTGCACGCCATGATCGATCTGAGCGACGGGCTCGGGATCGATGCGGCCCGAATGCTCGAGCCGGATCCATCGCTGCAAATCGAGGTCGATGCGGAATGCATTCCGAAGCACGACGGGGTCGACTGGCGTGCCGCGGTCTCGGACGGAGAGGATCACGAGCTGCTGTGCCTGGTCGACGGGTCGGACCTCCCCGAGCAGCTGCTCGACTGTCGATTCACACCCGTCGGCCGGGTGGTGCCCCGTCCGGATCACGAATCCTCGGCGGCGGTGGTGGTGGTCGCGGAGGGCGTTCGGCATGACATCGCTTCACTGGGCTGGGAGCACCGGGGATGAATCACATTCTCGAATCCGATTCCGAACGGGCGACGTTCGAGCTGGGCGAACGACTGGCCCGTGCCCTCGCGTCCGGAGACGTGGTGCTTCTGGAGGGCGAGCTGGGCGCCGGAAAGACGTCATTGGTGCGTGGACTGGCATCCGGTCTCGGTATCGACCACCGTGAAATATCCAGTCCGACCTTCACCATTGTGCATGAGCACGAGTTTCCCGGTGGCACGCTGTATCACATCGACGCCTATCGCCTGAGCGGGGTGGAGGAGCTCGAGACGATTGCGTGGGATGCGATCGTCGACGATCCACAGGGCATCGTGGTCTGCGAGTGGCCGCAGCGCATCGCCGCGGCGGTTGGCGACGGAACGATTCGGATGCTGTTGCGACACGTCGGTCCGCAGCAGCGCGACATCGAAGTCCGATCGTCCGAAGATGATTCCGATCGGTTCGAAGCGGTGCTGGGGGGCTGAGTCAGTCGTCAGCCGGATCGTCGGGTGCGATGCCGTACACCTGGAATCGGTGGCCGACGGGCTCCCATCCGTATTCGCGGCAGATGCGGTTTCGGATCTCGATGAGTTCATCGCTGCTGATGCGGATGTACTTTCCGGTCTGGACGCACACCATGTAGTCCGAAGGCTGTCTTCCGTAGACCAGCTGGTAATGCGACTGCTTGGCATCGAAGAGGGCCTGGTTGATGATTCCCGCTTCCTGGAGCAGCTTGAGGGTCCGGTACACCGTCGCCTTCGAGACCCGCTGGCCCTGATCCTGCATGCGTTGCATCAGTGAATCGGCCTCGAACACGTCATCGGCCTCCAGGATCGCATTCAGGATGTCGGCGCGTTCGGGGGTGTACTTCAGATTCTGTTCCTTGAGATGGCGGCGGAAGATCGCGCACAGCGGAGCCATCTGAAGGGAACCGTCGGGAGGTACATCTTGCGGGGAGCCGTTAGCATTCATCATCATGGATCATGGTACACAAATGAAACATGATCGAGGCCGTCTGCGGGTGCTTGCCCTCGAGTCGTTCGATGCCGGTTCGCACCGGCAGACCAGAGTCGCTATTGAGAACCATTGTCAGTTGGATTGGAAGTGGATCACGCTGCCCGGCCGGGGTTGGAAGTGGCGTATGCGAACGGGGGCTGCGGAACTTGCCGGCCGGGTTCGATCGCAGGTCGACGAGGGGAAGTGGGGGGACTGGAGTCCCGACGTGATCTTCGCGACCTCGCTGGTGAGTCTCGGCGACGTCGTGGCCCAGCTCCCCCGGTCGTGGAGATCGGCGGTGACGGTTCTGTACATGCATGAGAATCAGCTGGTGTACCCGGTGCAGGGTGTGGACGCCCCGGCGGATCGGGACCTCCAGTATCCGGTCACCAATCTGATGAGCATGTTGGCTGCGGATGTGGTCATGTTCAACAGCCGATGGAACCGTGATTCGTTTCTGGATGGCATCGGGCAAGTAGCCGGTCGGTCGCCGGAGTCAGCACTGAAACACGTGGGGAGAGACCTTCGCGAACGTTGCACGGTGATCTGGCCACCGGTGGAACTGCCTGGTGCGACTGACGTGCCGACACCGGGGCGGACGAGAGTTTTACATAACGCTCCGGTGGTCGTCTGGCCACATCGTTGGGAGCACGACAAGGGGCCCGGGGAACTGCTGCGGGTGGCCAGGGATGCCAGGGATCGTTCACCGCTGAAGTGGGTGCTCCTGGGCGAACAGTTCAGAGAGGTCCCGGAACCGCTGCGGATCTTCATGAAGGAGTTTGAGGACGACATCCTGCATTGCGGTCGCATCCGGGATCGGGATGGATACCTGGAGATGCTTGCCTCGTGCGACTGGGTCCTTTCGACGGCTGCCCACGAGTTCTTCGGGATGGCCGTGGTCGAGGCCATGTGGATGGGATGCCTGCCGTGGCTGCCGGATCGACTGAGCTATCCGGAGCTGGTACCCGAGGGAATGACGGGGCTGTCGCCGTTCGAGCAGCCACCGGATCCACGGAAGGTGACGGAAGCGGTCCGACGGCATCTGATCCCGTGCCGTGCGGAGTGTGCGGTCCGGAGGATGGAGGAGGTCATCCGCGACGCGTTCAAATCGTCCGAATGACCGGATGTCCACCCGCGAGGCATTCAGACCCTCTGCATGAACCACAGGCTGCATCGCCGATAATGCATATTATGTTAAATGGGCCGTGCTGAAGCGGGAAGCGGGCCGGCTCACGGGTCGTCGTGGACTCCAGCGGGTATTCGGTGCATGATGATGTTCATGAGGAACTACGCATCCTTCGTGGCGGTCGCGCTCGCCCCGGTGCTGTGCACCGGATGTGTGACGACCCCCGGGCAGCTCGATCCCGTCGGAGACGAGGTGCCCGCCTCCGTCGAGGAGCCCCGGGGACGCATTCACGAGAAGAGTTCCTACCGGTCCCAATCGATGCATGGATGGACCGTGCTCGTCAGTCCGGATCTCATTTCCGATCCTGAGCTCGAACGCCGGACCCTGGCGCTGCTCGACGATCATCTGTACCGAATCGGTCGTGTGATTCCGTCCCCCGCCCTGGAGGATCTTCGTGGCGTCGAAATCTGGGTCGAAAAGGATACGCCTTGGACCCAGTGCATGTGCTACCACATCTCTCCGGCGTGGCTGACCGCCAACGGCTACAACCCGGCCAAGGCGGGAACCGTGGAGGTCGGCAACGCGGAGGCCTTCCTCGAATGGACCCGTACGCAGCCGTGGATGGTCCTGCACGAACTCGCCCACGCCTACCACTACCAGGTTCTCGGCCCCGAGCACTCCGGAATCAATGCGGCGTGGCGGGCTCGGGTCGACGCCGGAGACTTCGATCGAGTTCTCCACGCCAGCGGCGCACCCCGTCGGCACTATGCGCTCACCAACGACAAGGAGTACTTCGCCGAGACGACGGAGGCCTACTTCGGCACCAACGACTTCCATCCCTTCGTCCGTGCTGAACTGCAGCAGGCCGATCCCCGCGGTCACGCGCTCATGGAGTCCACCTGGTACCGCCCGCCGGAAGAGCCCGGCACATGAACGCATCTCCCCGCATCAAGTCCAGCCTTCTGATCAATCTCTCCGCGGTGATCGTCATCTGGGTTCTGATCTCGATGCTGGGGGCCCTGCTCTTCCTGGTGTGGATCGTCCGGAGCGCGGCCGAGCAGCAGGTGGCTCTGGAGGGCGACGTGATCGGCTCCGTGGCCACGGCGGCCGTCATCGACCCCCTGCTCTCGAACGACTTTCCCACCATCCAGGCCCGTCTGCAGGCGATCGTGGAGACCCACCCCGACATCGTCTTCTGCCAGCTCGACAGCAGGATGCCGACCTCGGTCGGCGCCGAGGTGTCGGTCGGTGAACGTGAAGCCCTCGCGAAGTGGATCGATGGGGATCTCGACGGTTTCGTGGTTTTCTTCACGCCCGTCGAGATCGAGGATCCCAATCCCATCCAGTTGGCGGAGATCGCCGTCGGGTTCTCCCGGGATCACATCGATTCCGCGACCTGGAATCAGATCATCTGGATCTCCTTCGGTCTCGGGTTGTCCTTTCTCTTCGTCAGCACGTCCCTGGTCTACGTGCTCAATCGCGTGATCGGACGACCGCTGAAGAGCCTGGATGAGCAGGCCGCACGACTGGCCGGCGGGGATCTCCACTCCCCCATCATGGTCGATTCGCAGACGGAGTTCGGCCATCTCGCGGATGCCATGGAATCCATGCGGGTCCGGGTGTCCGAGCAGATCCAGAGCCTGCAGGGACTTTCGGAGGAACTGACCCAGTCGAGCGATTCCCAGCGCATGCTGTTTCGTGAACTGGATCACCGGGTGCGGAACAATCTTGCCGGTCTCGCTTCGCTCATCACCCTGAGTCAGCAGAACTGCTCGGGCATCGAGGACTTTGCCGAGTCGATCCGGGGGCGGGTGCACGCCATGTCGGTGGTGCATTCCATGCTGTCCCAGGAGCATTGGGATCCGATCGATCTGTCCACCATGATCCGGCTGCTGGTTCCACCGGGGGCCAAGGGCACCCTGGAGATGGAACAGAATCCGGCGGTGCTGGTGCCGCCGCAGCAGGCCACCGCGTGCGGCATGGTCTTCCAGGAACTGATGGCGAACTCACTGAAGTACGGGGCGTGGTCCGATGGCGGCGTCGTGCACGTACTCTGGTCCACTCCCGAGGTCGATCCGGACGGTGCACGGCGACTGTCGATCTACTGGAGGGAATCCGGTGGTCCGACCTTGAGCGGCGAGGTCTCGCCCGGAACCGGAACCGGACTCATCGAGGGGTTCGTCACGCACGAACTGGGTGGATCGATCGAGTTCCGCTACGAGCCCGAGGGCGTTCGGCACCAGATCCAGCTTCGATTCATCAACGAGAAGCCCCGGGCTTGATCCCGTGGGTCAGGGTGCAGATCCCGAAGGTCAGGGGCCGCTGGGTCACCGATTCGAAACCCGCCCGGTCGACGATCGCAGCCAGCTCACCGGCCGTGGCGAATGATTCGATCGATCGGGGCAGGTAGCGATACGCGCCACTGCGGTCGCCGGACAGCAGCGTCGCCGTCAGAGGCATGATGCGATGGTTGTAGAGGTCCGCTCCGAAGCGGACCAGGGGATTCGACGGTTGGCTGAACTCGAGGATCACCAGTCGACCACCGGGGGCAAGGACTCGATGGAACTCGGCGATGGCCACTGCGGGATCGGTCACGTTCCGGATGCCGAAGGCGATGGTGACCACGGTGCAGGATTCGTCGGGCAGCTCGAGGTTCATGGCGTCGCCACGCGTGAACGTCGCGGGGGTACCGTCGTGACGGGGTGCCTTGCGGTCCGCGATCTCGAGCATGCCGGCGGAGAAGTCGATCCCCCGGACCGAGGTCGGATTCCGGTTGGCGAGGGCGAAGGTCAGGTCGCCGGTGCCGCAGGCGACGTCGAGGACGTGGTCGGCGGGCCCGATGTCCGCCATCTTGACCGCTTTTCGCCGCCAGGACTGGTCACGGCCGAAGGAGTGCACGCGATTGTTGAGGTCGTAGCGCCCCGCGATGGCATCGAACATGCGGCGGACCCGGCCGGCCTTGTCCGGCGCGTGGTGAGGATCGTCCTTCAGGTCCGCCGGCGTCCAGGCCGGGGTGGGGTTGTCGTCTCGAGTATCCATGAATGGTGAATCCTACCCGCGTCAGCCGTTCCGGACCTGCTTCTGTACAATCAACCCGTGCCCATCTCCCTCCACGAATCAGGTGCCCCCCTGCCCCCCTCCCCGCGGTCCGTCGGCACGGCCCGGGCGGTCCTCCTGGCCATGCTGCTGGGTGCGGTCGTCGGAGGCTGTTCCTACGTGCACACCGCCTACAGTTGGGTCGGCGGCATCACGACCGGAATGCGGGTCGAATCGGTCTCGGCCAATCCGGTGCACCTCGCATCGAACTTCGACCTCGCGGTCTGCTCGACGGATCCGTACGTGGAGGGTTCGATCTGGCTGACCGATGTGCCGCTCGCCGACCTCACCAGCGGCTCGGTCGAGACCGGACAGATCCTGCACATCGAACTGCTGTGGACGCCCCGTCCCGGCTACACCCCGATCGACTTCGAGGCCACGAACCTCTCGGTCCGGTACATCCTGATCTCCAATGGCGAATACGGCGTGTACGAAGGCGGTGGCTTCGGATACCCGCTGGGCACCCCGGAAAGCGCTTCGATGATTCTCGACGTCGAGGGGGTCACGCTCCAGTTGGCGGAAGCGACCGACGGCTTCGTCGATCTGCTGTCCCCCGCCGAACTGGCCGGGACATTCAACGGCGAGTGCGATCAGAGGCTGGCCGGACTGGTGCGTGATGCCACGGCACAGCTCGTCACCGATGCATTCGGCAGGACGATGTTCGTACGGCTCGACTGACGGATCACTCCGTGTCGGTCTTCTTGGTCGTCTTCTTCTTGCTGGTGGACTTCTTGGCGGTCTTCTTCTTGCCGCCCAGTTCACCGATGCGGACGCGGAGCATCTTCTGGCGATGTCCCCTCTTCCGCTTGTATCCCTTGCGACGCTTGAACTTGATCACGTCGATCTTGACGTCGAGGCGTTCCTCGATGATCTCGGCCGTCACGGATGCGCCGTCGATGTACGGCGTGCCGAGGGTGGCCGGTCCGTCACCGGACTTCAGGGCAAGGACACGATCGAACGTGATGGTCTTGGCTCCGTCGGCCAGCTCACGACGGTCGACGTCGATCACGTCTCCGGTCTGGACCTTGATCTGGGAACCACTGTCTTCAACGATGGCGTACACGGGTGACCTCCTGGGTCGTTTGCCTCCGGGGCGGGTGATCGCACTTGGGCCGGAGCGTGTGAATCGATCATTGTAGCGATCCACGACGGCCTGCCAAGGGGGCTCATCAACCCCTGAGGGCCTGCAGGCGGTCGATTGCGGCCTCCAGGACCGGGGTCGACTTGCAGAAGGCGAATCGCACCAGATCACGCCCCTCGGCCGGATCGTGGTAGAAGGCGCTGGGTGGGATGGCGGCGACCCCCACCTCGCTGGCCAGATGTCGGCAGAACTGGACGTCGTCGGCAAACCCGAATCGGGTGTGATCGGCCAGCACGAAGTAGGTTCCCGCCGGGGTGTAGACGTCGAATCCCACGTCGGCCAGGGCGGTGCAGAGAAGGTCCCGCCTGGCCCGGTACTCCGACGTGAAGGTGTCGAAGTACGACTGGGGCGCCTCCAGGGCCGCGATGGTGGCATGCTGGAACGGGGTGCCGACGGCAAAGGTGAAGAACTGGTGCGCGGAGCGGATGCCGGCGGTCAGGTGCGGCGGCGCAACGGCCCATCCGATCTTCCATCCGGTGAGCGAGAAGGTCTTGCCCAGCGACCGGAGACTGATGGTGCGTTCGGCCATGCCCGGTCTTGATGCCATGTAGATGTGTTCACCCTCGAAGACCAGGCGGTCGTAGACCTCATCCATGACGACGATGAGGTCATGCTCGATGGCGATGTCTGCGATCGAGTCCAGCTCGTCGCGCGAGAACACCTTCCCGCACGGATTGTGCGGGGTGTTGACCATGATGAACCGCGTGCGCTCGTTGACCATGGCCCGCAGGGCATCGACATCGAGACGGAAATCGGGGGGGCGAATCGGAAGGAATCGCGGGATCGCATCCGTCATGGCCAGGCAGGCCGGGTAGGAGTCGTAGAACGGCTCGAGGACGATGACCTCGTCCCCGGGATTCGTCAGACCCACGAGGGTGGCGGCAATCGCCTCCGTGCATCCACAGGTGACGGTCACCCACTGGTCGGGATCGATGGAGAGTCCGGTCTCCGCATGGAATCGACCGGCGATGGTTTCCCGCAGTGCCGGGATGCCCGTCATCGGGGCGTACTGGTTGTGGCCGTCCCGGATCGCCCGGATGGCGGCATCCTTCACGAACTCCGGGCCGTCGAAGTCCAGGAAGCCCTGGCCCAGGTTCACGGCGTTGTGCCGGGCGGCCAGACGGGAGATCTCGGAGAAGACGCTCTCGCCGAACTGGGCGAGTCGGGCGGCGGTGCCGTGGCGGGTGGTGTGGGGCGAAGTGGCCATGGAATGATGTAGTCTACACCTCCCGGACCCCTCTCATGGAGAAACAGATGAACATGTCGCTCGCCGGTCGTCGTGCCCTGGTCTGCGGGGCTTCGCAGGGAATCGGACGTGCCTGCGCCGTGGCGCTCGCCGCCGCCGGCGCATCCGTGACCGTGCTGGCGCGAAAGGCCTCCAGCCTGGAGTCCGTCCGGTCGACGCTCGGGGATGGGGATCATCATGCCCTGGTGGCGGATCTCTCCGACTGGACCGAAGCGGGGCGTCTCGTCTCGGAGCATGTGCAGCGGTTCGGTCCCCTGCACGTGCTGGTGAACAACAGCGGCGGTCCCAAGGCCGGACCGGCGATCGAGGCGACGCCGGAGGAGTTTCTGGCCGGGCTGACTCCCCATGTGCTCGGGTCCCAGGCCCTGGCGCAGGCGGTCGTTCCCGGGATGCGTTCCGAGGGGTACGGACGAATCATCAACATCGTCTCGACTTCCGTGATCATGCCCATCAGCGGGCTGGGGGTCTCGAACGTCGTGCGGGGGGCCATCGGCAACTGGATGCGGATTCTCGCCTCGGAACTCGGGCCCGATGGCATCACGGTCAACAACATCCTTCCCGGGTACGTCGGTACCGACCGGCTGGGATCACTCATGGAGGGTCGGGCGCAGCGGGAGGGTACGACCGCGGAGGCCGTGGCCGATGCCTGGCGGTCGACGATTCCCGCCGGCCGCTTCGCCGACCCATCGGAAATCGGATCGGTGTGCGCATTCCTGGCCTCCCCCGCCGCCGCCTACGTCAGCGGCGTCAATCTGCCCGTCGACGGCGGGCGGCTTGCGGCCAACTGACATGAAGGATGTGCTGAACACCATCGACGGCGAGCAGCGACCACCGGTCAACGGCCGATGGCTGGACAACATCGAGCCGGCCACGGCGGCGGTGCTCGGCCGGATCGCATCGAGTGATTCGGATGATGTCGATCTGGCCTGGCAGGCGGCGAATGCCGCCCATCCTTCCTGGTCCGGTTGCACCGGGGCGGAGCGAGGACGATGGATGCATCGGCTCGCCGACGCCGTCGAAGCCAATGGCGAGGAGCTCGCGAGACTGGAGTCGATCGACAACGGCAAGCCCATCGGCCTCGCTCGCACGGTCGACATACCGCGGGCCGTCGCGAATCTCCGTTTCTTCGCCGATGCCGCAGGCGAGGACCGATCTCGTCTCTATCGGACCGGAACCCAGGCATCCAACATCGTCCACCGGGATCCGATCGGGGTCGTGGGGCTCATTTCGCCGTGGAATCTGCCGCTCTACCTGTTCACCTGGAAGATTGCGCCCGCGCTGGCCGCCGGCAACACGGTGGTGGCCAAGCCCTCGGAACTCACGCCGGTCACGGCAGCGAGGCTAGGCCAGCTGGCGTCGGAGATCGACTTTCCTCCGGGCGTGCTCAACATCGTCCACGGTCTGGGATCGCAGGTCGGCGAGTCGATCGTCGGGCACCCCGAGATTCCGGCGGTCTCATTCACCGGTGGTACCACGACGGGAGCGCGGATTGCGGCGAAGGCGGCTCCGATGTTCAAGAAGCTGTCCCTTGAACTGGGTGGCAAGAACCCCAACATCCTGTTCGAGGACGCCGACCTCGAGCTGGCCCTGGCCACGAGTCTCCGCAGTTCGTTCGCCAATCAGGGGCAGATCTGCCTGTGCGGATCCCGGGTCCTCGTGCATCGGCCCATCCATGACCGGTTGGTGGCCGAACTGGTCGAGGGTGCCGGCCGACTTCGCATCGGAGATCCGCTCGACGAGCGGACCCAGCAGGGCGCCCTGGTGTCCGCATCCCATCGTGACAAGATCGCCGCGTGCGTCGAACTGGCGCGTGCCGAAGGGGGTGAGGTGCTCTGCGGGGGGCGTGCACCGGATTCGCTTCCCGAACGGTGTCGCGAGGGCTTCTTCTACGAGCCCACGGTGATCACGGGGGTCCCAATGGATGGTGCGACCAACCAGCAGGAGATCTTCGGACCGGTGATCACGGTCACGCCGTTCGACACCGAAGAGGAGGCGATGGAGCTCGCCAATGGGACCGACTACGGATTGTCCGCCAGCGTCTGGACTGGGAGCGACGAGCGGGCGACCCGCATGGCGAAGGCCATCGACGCCGGTACAGTGTGGGTCAACTGCTGGCTCCTGCGGGATCTCAGGGTTCCGTTCGGAGGTGTGAAGCACAGCGGCGTGGGCAGGGAAGGTGGCGAAGAGGCGATGCACTTCTTCACCGAAGCCAAGACCGTCTGCACGGCGGAGGGGACGACGTCATGACGAACTCGGAACACAACTCGGATCGAGCTCCCGAGCCGGTCGGTGCGTACCCCCACGCACGCCGGGCGGGGAACCTGCTCTTCCTGTCCGGAGTCGGGCCGCGGTCCAGGGGCACGGACAAGATTCCCGGCGTCACGATGGACGAGGATGGCACTGTCACCTCCGTGGACATCGAGGCCCAGTGCCGGTCCTGTTTCGCCAACGTGCGGGCGGTGCTCGAGGATGCGGGCGGTCGCTGGGAGGATCTGGTCGACGTGCTCGTCTTTCTCGTCGACATGGAGCGGGACTTCGAGGTCTACAACCGCGTGTACGCGGAGCATTTCGCGGGCCCCGGCAATCCCAATCCGACGCGGACGACCATCGAGATCAATCGCCTGCCGACCCCGATCGCGGTCGAGGTCAAGGCGGTCGCCTGCCTGGATTCCTGAGCGAATCAGGGTTGGTCCGGGCATGCCATGCCGTTGCAGGTGGATCCATCGCCAAGGTAGGTGCCCAGCGTCAGTTCGCACCGGATCTCAGTCATGGTGATGCACGGTCCGAATGCGGTGCAGCAGGCGCCGGTTTCGGTGGGAAGTGGCGGCGGACACGCCCCCCACCGATTCAGAAGCAGCAGGAAATCGAAGATGTCCACCGTCTGGGATAGATCGAAGTCGGCCGTCAGCGGCAGATCGCGCGGTTCGAGGATCGTGCCCCACTGCGACAGGACCTCCAGCAGATCGAGGACATCCACGGCCTGGTTGCCGTCGAGGTCGGCGTAGCACTGGCAGTCGTCCGGCAGCAGATCCTGATTCTCGTCCACTTCGCAACCGTTGATGATGCCGTCTCCGTCGCAGTCGCCGGGGTTCGACCAGTCGCAGTCGTCCGGCGTGAGGTTTCCGTTGCAGTCGCCCGCGAGGCCGGATGCAATCTCCCACTCATCCGGAAGTCCGTTTTCGTTGCAGTCGTTCTGGCAGGAATCGATGATTCCATCCCCGTCGATGTCGAAGGCGGTTCCCGAGTCGATCTCGCACTGATCGGGGACACCGTTCAGGTTGCAGTCGTCTTCGGATTCGCACGAATCATGGATGCCGTTGCCGTTGCAGTCATCGACGAGAGCACAGTCTCCCTGCAGCAGGACGCTCAGGCCGCGGTCGGCGCTGTTGACGTTGGCGGAGATCAGATCGGGCCGGCCATCGCCGTCGAGGTCCGCAAGTTCCACCTCGGCGGGGCCGGTCGGCATCCGGGCGGTCTGCGTGGTCGGAAACAGTCCGGTGCCGTCGTTGAGGAACAGGATCGACCATGGGGATCCCACGTGGGTCACGACGACATCGATGTCGCCGTCGAGGTCGAGATCGTCGGAGGCGATGCTATGGGGAAGATTGTTCGTCGGGCTGGTCTGGACGACCGTGAAGTTCGCCTCNCCGTCGTTGTGCAGGATCCAGCATTCGTTGGAGTCCTTGCTGATCGCCGCGATGTCGATGTCGCCGTCGTCGTCGAGGTCGTCGAGGGTGAGATACCTCGGATAGCCGCCGACGTCGATCGAAACGGAATCCTCCCACTGCCGATTGCCGGCCCCGAGCACCAGACTCAGATNGCCGGAGGTGAGATTGGCCGTGACCACGTCGGGGACGCCGTCTCCGTTGAGATCCGCCGACGCGCCGCCCCGCGGCTGCCGGCCGATGTAGGCCGAAGTGCCCTCGATGAAGTCCCCGGTTCCCGTTCCCCAGAACGGCGTCATCAGGGCGGGGTTCTGGCTGGGCGGATCGGCCGCGGAGTCCCACTGCAGCACCACCATGTCGAGATTGCCGTCGACATCCAGATCGTCCGTCCACAGAAAGACGGTTCTGTTGAGCGGGAACTGGTGGGTGATGGTGAACTGGCCGTTTCCATCGTTGCGCAGCACGGTGGCGGTGTCGTTGTTGTAGTCCGGAGTGCACAGATCGATGTCGCCGTCACCGTCGAAGTCGCCCCCGTCGACGTATCGGGGGCCCGCCCCGGTCGGTACATCGATCCGGGTGGGAAAGAAGCCCTGCCCGTTGTTGAAACGAATGGTGATGTCGTCGGTGCCGCGGTTGGAGAGGGCCAGATCGGGGTGGCCATCGCCATCGAGGTCGGCGGCGAACACCCCGGTTGCATAGAGACCGGTCGGATACTGGCGGAGGGGCTCGAGATCGACGTCTGCGAGGGTCACGGATCCCGATGCAATGAGCCATGCACNGAAGAGCACCGGGGCCGTTCGGACCAGGCTGCAGGCTGCTCCTTGCTGGGGGCAGGGACCTCTCATCGTGATTTCATCCTACGTGTGGATTGCCCACGTCCCGAGGAAAAATCCCAATGAGCCCAAATGTGTTCCGATTATTCCGATTCGGGGGTCTGGATCGTACGAAGGACGGCGCGGACCGGTGATGCGTCGAAGGCGGCCAGGCGAAGCGGCTGGGCCAGCAGCTCGTATCGGCCCGGAGTGACGTCGGCGAGGCGGAGGGTTTCGAGAATCGCCATGCCGTGCGTCCGGCAGCGACCGTGGGACTGGATGTCGGCGTCGTCGATGATGTCGACACTGGGGCTGTCCAGGCCGATCGTGACGACCCCTCGTGCGGCGAGGTGATCGACGAGTCCGGGGCACAGGGCGGCGAAGTCCTCGTTGAAGTCGTCGAGGGTTCGGAAGGTGCCGGTGTCGATGAGGATCCGGGGGCAGTCGATCGGAGCATCGCCCAGATCCTCGACCGTGACCCGAGATCGCGGCGGGACATCCACCCGTACGACCCGGCATGCTCCGATGTAGTGGTCGAGCGGCATGGCATCGATTCCTTCGCCATCGACCGCGTAGTGGCACGGGCCGTCGGCGTGGGTGCCCAGATGGACGGTGCTTCGCAGGGTGGAGAGCGTGACGGAGTCGCCGTCCCCGATCTGCATGAGGAACTCCCGCGAGGGTGGCGTGTCGCCCGGCCAGACGCTGGTGCGTCCGGCATGAATCTCGTGGGTGATGTCGATCAGGGTCATGGGGTCCGTCCTTCGTTGGATGGTCGTACGAAGAAGAGCAGGATGGCCGATGCTGCGAACGAGCCCGCTCCCATCCAGAAGCCGGCAAGGTATCCGAGTTTGGCGTGAAGCATGGCGCCCATTCCCAATGCGCCGGCGGCCTGTCCGATGTTGAAGCCGATGGTGAGCCGGCCCCACCATGCCGTATGGCGGGCGGGGCCCACGAGCTGCAATGCGTAGTGCGTCGTGCCGGCGGCGATTCCCATCTGACCCGCACCCAGCAGTGCTCCGGAGGCGACGACGAACCACAGGGACGCGGTGGAAAGCACCAGCCCGACGGCCGCGAGACCGCAGAGAACCGATGTGATGAGGGCCCATCGCGATCCGACGACACGGGCCAGCCAACCGAAGACCGGTCCACCGACGAGCACGCCGCCGCCGTAGATCGCGTAGACCATGGTGCTGAAGGCGACAGGCTGCTCCAGGGCCTGGTGGACGTAGGCCGACAGGTAGATCGAATGGGGAACGATCCCCACCGCGGCCAGGAGGTACGCGACGAAGAAGGTCCACATCGTCCAGCGGGAGAAGGCATGCGGTGGTTCGTTCGTTTCGGGGTGATCCGTGGGGACCAGGGGGGACAGGCCCGCCCACGAGAGGATGATGCACGCCATAACCAGTGCGGCCGTGAACCACCACCCCCCCGCCGGTCCGCCGGCGATGAAGAACGGCAGCAGGAGGCTCATTCCGATGACTCCGGCTCCCGCGCCGACGAAGACCGTGCCGATCACCGTACTGCGGAGTGCGCGGCGGATTCCCGAGACCGCGATGACGGGAGCCAGGATCATCGTTCCTGCGGCGGTGAGTCCGGCGAGGAACCGGCATCCGCACAGCCAGACGAATCCAAGGTCGAAGCCCGATCCCAGCACGCTGACCAGGCCGATGAGCATCGACCATCGGCAGACCCGTCCTGCGGACCACCGTCTGGCCAGGGCCGCGCAGAAGATGGCACCAACGAGGTTGCCGACGAAGTTGAGGGTGCCGATGTATCCGGCCTCGGATGCGCTGATCCAATGCTGGTCGAGCATCGCTGGAATGAGCGGGGAGTAGGAATAACGCACGAGTCCGATGCCCGCCAGCATGGCGAGGACGGACGAAAGGATCCGGTACCAGTTGCGTTCGTGCAGCGGCATCGGGGATCAGAAGCGGTGTCGGATCGCCCAGAGATCGGGAAAGGCCGGTTCGAAGAGGGTCCGCTCGAGATACGGCACCCCGGGGGAACCGCCGGTGCCGTGCTTGTTGCCGATGGTGCGTCGGACCAGCTGGACGTGTCGGTACCGCCACTCCTGCAGCCCTTCGTCGATGTCGAGCATCGTTTCGAACAGCATGTCGAGTTCCGGTCGGGTCTCGTGGGCAAGCAGGATCAGGTTCTGCATCCGCTCGTCTCCCTCGTAACGCCGTTCCGTGTCGGGCGTGAGCAGGTCGTCGGGGACGTCGAGGCCCTGGGTGGCCAGGAAGGCGTGGAAGTCGTCGACGACCGAGGGGCCGTGGAATCGGTTCAACGCCTCGTCGCGACCGTGCAGACCCTCCGGAAGGTACTTCAGCACCTGCTCCCGCTTCACTCCCAGACGGAATTCGATGCATCTGAACTGCATCGACTGGAATCCGGACGACGTGTCGAGGCGATCGCGGAACGACACGAAGGAGGACGGGGTCATGGTCTCGAGGATGTCGATCTGGCTGACCAGGGTCTTGAGGATCATCCGGACGCGCTTGAGGATGTGGGCCACGCTCCAGAGATCACCCTCCCGGAACCGGACTCCGGCCAGGTCAAGTTCGTGGAGGATCTGCTTGAACCAGAGTTCGTACACCTGGTGGATCACGATGAACAGCATCTCATCGTGCTCGGCCGGACTGGACTGCGGCGTCTGCAGCGTGAGCATGGTCGGCAGTTCGAGGTAGGTTGCGTAATCGAGTTGTCCGGTCTGCGGGGCGTCAGGCATGTGATTCTCGATTGGGCGTTCAGGTCACGAGGAAGCCGAGGGTCAGGACGGTGAGGAACGCAATCGCCAGCACGGACCATCTGCGTCTTCGATCGATGGTGATGACCCTAGTGTACGGAATCGTCGTGAACGACACCATGTTGTAGAGCGGAACGTACCACCGGGGGAACATGCGATTGAGTCTCTTCCTGAAGCGCTGAAGCAGTCGGAAGGCGGGCGATGCGGTGTGATCCCGCATTTCGATGAAGTTGCGGAGGGACAGTTGCCCGATGGCGTCTCCGTCCGGTCGCTGCAGCGCGTCGTAGGATTCGAGGGCCTCCCGCATCGTGTGGTGGCCGGCGATGCAGTCGGCCAGTCGAAGGCAGTCCTGGAACGAGGCGTTCATGCCCTGCCCGAAGAACGGAACGATGGCGTGCGCCGCGTCGCCGATCAGCACGGCCGAATCGCGATGGTGGTACCTCCGGCACCGCACCGTTCCGAGGGGGCCGACGGGATTGCGCAGGTACTCCTCGACCAGATCCGGCATGAGTTCGGCGGCATCGGCGAAGTTGGTGCGGAAGAAGGAGGTGATCTCCTCCGGGGTCTGGACGGCGGCGAAACTCTCCGGTCCCTCGTGCGGCCAGAAGCAGGTGCAGGTGAACGAGCCGTCCTCGTTGGGAAGCGCGATCAGCATGTAGTGGCCGCGGGGCCAGATGTGCAGGGCATCGGGGCGCAACTGGAAACTGCCGTCGGGGCCGGCGGGAATCGTGAGTTCCTTGTAGCCGGATTCGATGAACTCCGTTCCGTCATCCGTCCGCTCGCGCTGGTCCATGGCGGCTCGAACCATTGAACCGGCCCCGTCGGCACCGACCACAAGGTCCGAATCCAGGGTGTGCTCGGAGCCATCCGGCGTACGGTAGGAGACCCTCGATCGGTCGACGTCGATGGAGGTGCATTCGACGTCGAAGTGAAGGGCGACCGCAGTGCGGGCCTCCGCCGCGTCGAGCACCATGCAGTTCAGGTGTCCTCTGGAAACCGAGTTGATCGTTTCACCCGGAATGACGCTGTACGGGGAGAAGGAGGTGCGACCCTCCGGGTCGTGCATCATCCGCCCCTGCATCGGAACCACGGTCCGGAGCACGGCATCGTCGAGCCCGATCCGGGCCAGGGCCTCGATGCCGCGGGCCGAGAGGGCCAGATTGATGCTGCGGCCACCGTCGTAGCCGTCGGCCCGCGGGTCGCCGCGTCGCTCGAGAATCGTGACCTCGGATCCCTGGTCGGCCAGCAGGCAGCCCAGGAGCGGCCCCGCGAGGCCGCCTCCGATGATGATGATGTGACGCGGTCGGCTCACGAATCGGATCCAAAGGCATCGGCCATCATGGACGCGAACCGATGGCAGTCCTCGAAGGTGTTGTACAACGGAGTCGGAGCGATTCGGATCGTCGCGGGGGGACGGAAGTCCCCCACGACGCCCATGGACTCGATGGTGCGGAAGGCGGATTCGGCGTCCCCGTCCACGATGATCGAGAGTTGGCAGCCGTGGGCCGAGGGGTCCGAAGGCGTCGTGATGCGGTAGCTCCGACCCGGCACGGACTCGAGCCGTCGTCGAAGGTAGCCGGTGAGTTCCAGGGATCGTGCACGCAGGGCATCCATGCCGATCGAGTCGAACAGATCCAGCGAAGCCCGCAGAGGTGCCATGGCCAGGACCGGCGGGTTGCTGATCTGCCAACTTTCGGCGTTGGGAACCGGCACGAAGCGGTCTTCCAGATGCATGCGGAACCTCGTATCGGGGTCGTTGCCCCACCATCCGGCCAGACGGGGACGCTCGGGATCTGATCCGTGTCGTTCATGCACGAACACGCCGGCGACGGCACCCGGACCGCTGTTGAGATACTTGTAGGAGCACCAGGCGGCAAAGTCCACGTTCCACTCGTGGAGTTTCATGGGGATGTTTCCGACCGCATGGGCGAGATCGAAGCCGACGGTCGCCCCCGCGCGGTGGCCGGCGTCCGTGATGGCGGGCAGATCGAGGACCTGGCCGGTCAGGAAGTTCACCCCGCCCATCATGACCGTGGCCAGCGTGTCGCCGGCCTCTTCGATGCACGCCACGATGTCGCTGGTATGAAGGCAGTCCTCGCCGTTCCTCGGTCCAACCACGATGAGATGGTCATCGGGATCGAGGCCCCGGGCCTCGAGGTGCGATCTGACGCAGTAGACGTCGGATGGGAAGGCCGGAGATTCCATGAGAATGCGGTTTCGACGGCCCGTGGGACGATAGAAGCTCGTCAACAGCAGGTGCAGGTTGACGGTGAGGGAGTTCATCATGACCACCTCGCCGGAACGGGCGCCGACCAGTCGGGCCCCCTGCTCGCGGAAGATCTCGTGGTACGAGTACCAGGGCGACCGGGCGTTGCGATGGCCGCCCACGCCGAGTCGCTGCCAGTCGTCGACGATTTCCTGTACGTGGGCGGCGGTAGCCAGCGGCTGCAGTCCAAGCGAGTTGCCGCAGAAGTAGATCGCCTCATCACCGTCTTGGGTGCGCGGCATGTGAAAGGCATGCCGGTGGGACGGTACGGCTGCCTCGGCGTCGAGTCGACGGGCGTCGGCAAGCAGGCTGTGATCCTGTCCGGTCGAGGTCATGCCGTGCCCGCCTCGGCATTCAGGCTGCGCAGGAGCTCGTCCGCGGACAGTCCCAGGAACTCCATTGCGGTACCCGAGAGCAGTCGGCTGCGGTCGTGATCGCTGAGATGTTGGAGATCGTCGATCGTGCTGCCCGGATTCGGTTCTCCCAGCGGAAACGGGTAGTCGCTGCCGAGGCAGACGTGGTCGGCGCCGAACCGGCTGATGACGTACTGGAGTGATTCCGGCCCATGCAGCGCGGAGTCGACGAAGATCCGGTTCATCATCAGGCTCGGTGGGGTCTTGGTTCGTGTCTGGCACAGGTCGGGGCGTGCCTCGAATCCATGGTCGATGCGGTCGACCGTCAGAGGGAAGCTGCCGCCGCCGTGGGCGAATCCGAATCGCAGGTTGGGAAGGCGCTCGAAGACCCCTCCCATCGCCAGGGAGCAGATGGCCAGTGAGGTCTCCGCCGGCATGCCGACCAGCCACGTCAGCCAGTGGTCCCGGGTGCGGTTCTGTCCCAGCATCTTCCAGGGGTGCACGAAGATGCAGGCGTCGAGATCCTGGGCGGCTTCGAAGATGGGGAAGAACGCATCTTCGTCGAGATTTCGTTCGTTGATGTTCGATCCGATCTGGACGCCCGGGAAGCCGAGTTCCTTCACGCACCGTTCGAGTTCCGAGATCGCCAGGTCCGTATCCTGCATGGGGATGGTACCGAGGCCGATGAAGCGGCCCGGATGCGAACGGGTGGTGTTCGCGATGTCGTCGTTCAGGATCCGCGAGAAATCGAGGGTGTCCTTAGGTTTCGCCCAGTACGAGAAGAGCACCGGAATGGTGCAGACGACCTGGCTGTCGATCCCGGTGTGATCCATGTCGGCCAGGCGAACGGCGGGGTCCCAGCAGTTCTCGTCGATGACGCGGAATACGGTGCCTCCCGAATGCATCTCGGCCCTGCCGGGTTCGTGGTGGTTGAGCTGGATCCATTCTCCGTATCCGTAGCGATCGTGCAGATCGGGCCACGTTCTCGGAAGAATGTGGGTGTGCATGTCGATTCGAAGTGGTCTGGAGGCGTTCACGATTCTTCTCCGCATCGAAGGATGGTGACGTCCTCGCCGACCTCGATTCGCTCGACGGGGCCGGGCTTTCCGATTCTGGTGCCGCAGTGGGTGCACGTGGAGCGAGCTGGATCGGCCCAGAAGGCCTCCATGGAATCCCTGAAGTGCTCCACGATGTCGGCGCAGTCGAACTCCTCGTCCCACGCCATCTCGTGGCAGTTCGGGCAGTAGAACTGCTGGTGCTCGGTTTCGCCGGCCGGCCGGTTCCGCTCCACGACGACGCCCACGGTCCCCGGTGGTCGGTGCGGGGCGTGCGGAACGTTGGGGGGGATGAAGAAGGTCTCCCCTTCCCGGACGAGGTGGTTGACGATCCGGCCGTCCTCGATCGTCTGGACGCAGATGTCTCCCTCGAGCTGGAAGAAGTATTCCTCGGAACCGGTCTTGTGGAAGTCGTTCCTGGCGTTGGGGCCGCCGATCACCATCACGAAGAAATCCTCACCGCGGTAGAGGTACTTGTTTCCGACCGGAGGTCGAAAGTCGTCCCGATGGTCCTCGACCCACTTCCGAATGTTGATCGGCTTCTGGACCGTAGTGGTGCTTTGAGTGGCCATCTCGCTGCCTCCAATGGGGTTGCACGCCATTCTATCTCGGTCCATCGCGGCCGGGAGAAGGCTCGGGGGGGCCGATCGGTCCAATCTCGAGATTTTGACTTCAAATCAATCCGGTTCGGAATCACAGTTCACCTGCCAATCAGCCGATTGCTAGTATGCGGAATTCAAGGATTTCTGATTATTCCGGGCACACCATGCCCGATTACGAAAAAGGACGAGCGAAGTCATGTTCGAATACGACGTCTGCATCATCGGGACCGGCCGTGTCGGGCTGCCCCTTGGTCTTTCATTGGTGGACGCTGGCGTAAAGGCGACCGGGGTCGATATCGATTCCAACATGCGGGAGTCTGTCAATGACGGCCGGATGCCGTTCCACGAGCCCGGGTACGACGAGATCATCGCCCGGAAGGAATTCATCGTCCACGCCTCCCCCGCCGATGTGGTCCCCAGCAGCAGCCATCTGGTGATCACCGTCGGTACACCGCTGCACAATCACATCGAGACCGATCTGTCCCAGATCCAACGGGTGCTGGCCAGTCTCGGTTCGTACCTCCGCAAGGGACAGACGGTCATTCTCCGCAGTACGGTCGCACCGGGCACGACGTCCTACGTCAAGAAGTGGATCGAACGCAACACCGACATGAAGGTCGGGGAGGACATCCTCCTCGCCTTCTGCCCCGAGCGGATCGCGGAGGGCCTAGCCCACACCGAACTCCGGTCCCTGCCGCAGATCGTCGGCGGCGAGGACGAGCGGAGCATCGATTCCGCATCGGAGCTCTTCGGGAAGCTGGCTCCGGAGATCCTTCGGACCGACTTCATCACGGCCGAGCTCGTGAAGCTGTTCAACAACATCTCCCGTTACATCAACTTCGCGGTGGCGAACCAGTTCGCCCTGATCGCGGATGATTTCGGAGCGAACATCTACGAGACGCGGCGTCTTGCGAATCACGACTATCCCCGCTGCAACCTGGCCATGCCCGGGTTCACCGCCGGCACGTGCCTGCGGAAGGACTTCGGAATGATCAACGAGTGGAGCGCCTACCCGGACATGCTCCTGTCGGCCTGGAAGATGAACGAGTTCACGCCGGCGATGCTGGTCGACCAGCTCATGAAGCGTGCCACCATCCACGATCACCGTGTGGCCGTACTGGGGTTCTCGTTCAAGGCCGATACCGACGACATCCGGGACAGTCTGGTCCCGAAGCTCTGCCGGTACATCGAACGCCAGCTGCCGATGGAGATCCGGATCTCGGACCACAACCTCGCCGATCCCATCCACGAGCCATCCGCCT
>PAAB01000049.1 GCA_002591705.1 Phycisphaerae bacterium | reverse complement strand
TCCGCCGCCACGACGAGCACGACGATGTCTGTGACCTTCGCGCCACGAGCCCGCATTTCCGTGAATGCTTCGTGACCCGGCGTATCGATGAAGGTGACTTCACGCTGACCATCGCCGATCCGAACCGGGACCCGGAACGCACTCGTGGCCTGGGTGATGCCTCCGGCTTCGCCTTCGGCCACGTTCTCGCTTCGAATCCGGTCCAGCAGCGAGGTCTTGCCGTGGTCGACGTGCCCCAGGATCGTCACGACCGGCGCACGGGACTGCTCGTCGTGCATGGTCCGGTCCTCGAACCCGCTGGCGATCTCCTCTTCGTTGCTCTTGGCTTCGGTGACCTGCAGTTCGACACCGAAATCGGCCATGGTCTCGATGGCGAGTTCGGTCTCCAGCACGCTGTTGATGTCCACGTCGTGTTCGGCCTTGATCGGGTGGCGAACGATGTCGCGACCCTTGATGCCGGTCGCCGAGGACAGGGCCTTGATGGTGACCGGGGCGGCAACGTTGATCGGATCACCGCTGTCGAGTGCACTGGGAGCACGCTGCCCGGCTCCGCCGGCCGTCCGCTTGAGATTGTCCCGTCGGGCCGCCTTGAAGAAACCGCCTGCACGGGACAGACGCCGCTCCCGCTCGAGCAGATCCTGCTGCCGCCAGTTGAACTGACGGCCGGAATCCTGCTGGTTCGTACGTCCGGTGGACGGCTTCGCCGTATCCTGCCGCGCCGACGCGCTGCGACGCTTGTTGCGACGCGAGGAGGATCGCCGGTCGTCACCCGGAGGCGGACCGGGAGGCATCACACCCGGCGCACCGCCGGGACGGGGGCCGCCGGGACGGGGGCCACCACGGGGGCCTTCACCCCTGGCCGAACGCGGCTTGGGAACCACATCCGGAGTCTCGACCCGGATCACCTTCGGACCAGCCAACTTCGTCTTGACCGGCTGCTCGAGCCGGCGACCCCGGGGGGCCACCTCCGGGTCCTTCGCGACCGGTTGGTCACCGGATGGACCCGCCTGCCCGGTCGGAGCCTGGCCGGCATCCGCATCTGCTTCGGGAGCAGACGACGTCTCGGCGGCGACGGAAGGTGCGGCCTGCGACGGTGGAGCGATGTCTCCGGCCGTTTCGGCGGGCGGCACGGCGGGCGCGGGTTCCTCGGCCACCGCAGGCACTTTGGGCGTCGGAGCGGCGTCGGACTTGGCCGGCTTTTTCCGAGCCTTCTTCTTGGCCTTCTTCCTCGCCTTGTCCACATCGACCGGTGCCGCAGTCTGCACGGCCGTCGATGCGGCCGAACCACTGTCGGCGAACCATTCTCGAATCGTGGCCGCCAGACCGGCGGACAGCGTCGACATGTGATTGGTGACGGAGGGAATGCCCTCGTCTTCGCACTTCTTGACGATGTCCTTCGACGTCACGCCAAGTTCCTTGGCGATCTGGTGGACTCTGGTTGTGCCCGCTTTCTTGGCCACGCAATGCTCCAGATCAGGATGCTTCGGTTTCCGGCTGCTCCACGTCGGAGTCCGGCTCACTGTTGTCTTCTTCGTTCACTTCACCCGTGGAGTCGCTCGCATCCACCCCGGCCTCCTCGACGGACTCGGCGGCCTCCACCGGAGCGCCACCGAGAATCGAGTCGGCGGCGAGCTCCGCCCCGGCGTCGGTCTGGGAGGCGAGCAGCGCGTCCGCAGCGGCGGCCTCCTCGGCACGCCGTCGCTCCTCCTCCTCCTTCTCCTTCTGCTGCTGTTCGGCAACGACCTTGGACATGGCGGAGCATTCCGCGACCACCGTGTCCGCAAGCGTCTGGGACATCTCGACGTCGTTGACGAGCACCTCGACGCCGACTTCCTCGACGTCGAAGACGCTGATCATGCCCAGGGCACCCATCCGATCGAGCATCGAATCCTCGACGCCCTCCACGGTTCGAACCGTCTGCTCGAGGGTCTCGAGACTGCGCGCGAACTCGTTGGGGGTGAGGATGTCGATGTCCCATCCGGTCAGTCGTGCCGCCAGACGGACATTCTGCCCGCGGCGACCGATGGCCAGCGACAGTTGATCGTCACGCACGATGATCGTGGCTCGACCGAGTTCGAAGCACAGGCTGACCTCTTCGACCTCGGCCGGCTTGAGGGCGTTGGAGATGAGAATCTGGCTCGACTCGTTCCAACGGACGATGTCGATCTTCTCTCCGCCGAGTTCGTCGACGATGTTCCGGATCCGGCTGCCGCGCACTCCGACGCAGGCTCCCACCGCATCCACCTTCGAATCGATGGAGGACACCGCGATCTTCGTACGAAACCCGGGCTCGCGCGACATCGCCTTGATCTCGATGATGTGCTCGGACACCTCGGGAACCTCGGCCTCGAAGAGTCGCCGGATGAAATCGGTGTGACTGCGGGAAAGCACCACCTTGACGCGGCTGCCCTCCTCGCGAACATCCCGCACCAGGCAACGGACGCGATCTCCGGGATGGAAGACCTCTCCGGGGATCTGCTCGCTGCGGGGCATGAAGCCTTCGGCCCGATCGACCTGCACCACCAGGGCACCGCCCTCGTAGCGGTGGGCCGTACCCGTCACCACATCGCCGAGCCGCTTGGAGAACTCGTCGAGCAGACTGGCCCGCTCGTCCTCGCGGAACCGCTGGATCATGACCTGCTTCGCGGTCTGGGCGGGAATCCGACCCAACTCCTCGATCGGNATGGTCTCGACNGTCCCGTCGTCGTGATTNCGCCAGAGNCTGAGCTCGCCGGAGATGGGCTCGATNCGNCAGCCNAACTCCTCNGTATCGAGNGAGTTGAAGTGCTTGCGTGCCGCGCTGACCATCGCCTGCTCGAGATCCCCGATGAGGAGCTCGCGATCGATGTTCCGCTCGCGGGAGATGGTGTCAATGATTCGAATCGTCTCTTGATTCATCTGCTTCCTCGTCTACCCGGGTCGACCCGGTACGACCATCTGTCCTGTCCCGGGCCTCATCCAATGAACAGACCACGGAACTCCCGGGAGAGCTGCCGTGGTCCGCGTCGCCGTCGCCCCCGAAGGGACGAGCACCGCCCAGAATGGGTAGGCACTCAGATCAAGGGAGAACCCTCGCTACGCGGCAACACGCAGACCACATGCGGGCGGAACCCGCATGCCGGACGACACGACCTGACGGATTCAACCGTCATGACGAGCCGGCCTAAGGTGTAGGAAGTGGACCATCGAACTCGCTCCGTCCCAGAAAGCCGGGCCTTCGGACCCGGGAACTTCCAAACCAATCAGCGAACAATATCCACCACTCCCCGCTCCTGCAACTACAGGAGGGGTGCCGACCCCGTTTACGATGCCTTCAAGGGCGATCAGGCCCGTTCGCCGGATCCAATCGAGCGAAGAACACGAACCACCCGGGCGCCCTGGTGCTGACCGAGGGTGGCGAGGTACTTCGGCCGGCCTTCGACCAGAATGGTCGCGGGCGACTCGGACTGCCGTCCCGTCAGGATCAGATCGCCGACCTCCAGACCCTGGAGATCCGACAGCGTCATCGTGGTCTCCGCCAACGTGGCATTGACTTCCACTCCCGTGTCCGCGATGTGCCGCGACAGCTGATCCACATGAAGGTGGTTTCGACCATCGGCGCCGGAGAAGGTCCACGCGCGTCGACCGAGTTCCTCCATCAACGGTTCGATGACGTTGAATGGAACGCACAGACTCATGCGATCCACCTTCCCGACCATNTGGACATTGAACTCGAACGCAATCACCACCTCGTTGGGCGGAACGATCTGGGCGATCTGCGGGTTCGATTCGATCTCTCCCAGCGAGAACTGCACCGGACAGATCGTCGACCAGGCATCCGAGAGCGGACTCATCGCGCGATGCAGCACCGACCGGGCGAGCCGCTCCTCGATCTGCGTCAGAGGCCGCCCGGGGATCCGGGGCGCCTGGGCATCTCCCCCCATCAGCCGATCGATCATCGAATAGAAGATGTCGGGGGACAGTTCCAGGCAGACCGAACCCTCCAGCGTGTCGGGCCGCACCAGACCGAAGCAGGTCGGATCGGCGAGGCCGGCCGTGTATTCGGCGTAGGTCATCTGCTCCACACGTCCGATCTCGATCTCGACGATGGTTCGAAGCAGACCGGTCCACTGGCTTCCGACGTTGCGTGCAAACGGCTCGTGCAGGGNCTTGAGGGATCGGATCTGATCCTTGCTGATCCGCTCGGGTCGCTTGAAATCGTAGGTGGAGATGGGTGGACAGCCGTTCTGCCCCCGATCGAGGCAGAAGACCCTTGATGGAGGGGCCTCCACGGGCATACGGCCGTCGGAAACGGCCGTCTTGAGGGCATCAACCTGATTTTGATTCAGTGCGTCGTGCACACAGGGGCTCCCGGCGGGTTCTGGGCAAGAAATCCATCCCGCACCACGTTTATCGGAGCACGGAGGAAAACCACTTGAAGCCCAGTGGCTATCCTGCCGCTTCCCGATGATCCTTCCCGTCGCCCTCATCCTGACCTCCCTCGTCACATCGGCCGCCCCGAGCCAGACGTCAGGCCCGAAGCCGGGCCTACCGAATTTCGGTATTCCGGTGCCGCAGGCCCGGGCCGAGGCCCCCCGATTCTTCGATTCCCGCGATTCGGTCGAGGTTTCCGCCGTCTCCTCCCAGGAGGACGTGGTCCCGGGGGACGACGTGGTGATTGCCGTGGTCTTCGACCACGACGCAGGATGGCACATCCACACCAACCGTCCGGACGTGCCGCCGGAACTCGGCGAAGCCGATGACTACGTGGCCACGGAACTGCTGGTCGAACTGGATCCCCGGTCGGGCCTGACCGCCCACGCCCCTTTCATCCAGTGGCCCGAAGAGCATGTCGTCCAGGTCGCCTTCGGCGCTTCGCCCGTCGACTACGCGGTCTACGAAGGTCGAGCCATCGCCTATCTGCCGATCACCGTGGCGGCGGATGCCGCACCGGGTACGACCATCGTCCGCATCCGGCCCGTCTTCCAGGTCTGCGACGATACGACCTGCCTCGCACCGAGCCCGCGCCCCGGGGAGTCGGGCTGGAACGAGTACGGCATCCCCGTCGAACTCAACATCGTCGCGCTGTCCGACAAGACCACCAGCCCCACGCCCGATCCCGCACTCTTCGGAGGCTTCGACCCGGGTGTCTTCGAGCGCATTCGCTCCGGTGAAGCCCCTCCGGACGTGGTCGCCTTCGACACCTTCGGACTCAACTTCGACATCGATGCCAGCGGCTGGGGACTNCTGCTGCTGCTGCTCGTGGCGGCGTTCGGCGGATTCCTCCTGAATCTGACTCCGTGCGTGCTGCCCGTGATTCCCCTGAAGATCATGGCCCTCAGCGGCAGCGGTGACCATCGAAGCCGCACGCTGCTGCTGGGCATCATCATGATGGCCGGCATCATCTTCTTCTGGCTGGTGCTCGGCGGCCTCATGGCCTTCGTCAGCGGCTTCACCGCGACCAATCAGCTCTTCCAGTATCCGGCGTTCACCATCACCGTGGGACTGATCATCGGCCTCATGGCGATCGGCATGTGCGGGCTGTTCACCATCCGCCTGCCGGGCAAGCTGTACATGGTCAATCCGAAGCACGACACCATCCACGGCTCGTTCCTGTTCGGGATCATGACCGCCGTCCTCTCCACGCCGTGCACGGCCCCGTTCATGGGAGCCGCCGCCGCCTGGGCGACCACCGAACCACCGGGAATCACCATGCTGGTGTTTGCCGCCATCGGCCTCGGAATGGGCGCACCCTACCTGCTGCTCGCCGCCTTCCCGCAGCTGACCGATCGGATGCCCAAGGCCGGCGCCGCGAGTGAACTCATCAAGCAGGTCATGGGCATGCTGATGCTCGCCGCCGCCGCGTACTTCGTGGGGGTCGGACTCAGCGGAGTCCTTGCGGTGCCTCCCGAACCACCCGGGCGGAACTACATCTGGGTCGTCGCGGGAATCCTGATGGCCGCCGGCGCCTGGCTGGTCTGGCGGACCTTCGTGATCACACCCTCCTGGAGACAGCGTGGCATCTTCGGCATCATCGGCAGCCTGCTGATCACTCTCGGGGCGCTCGGCGGCATCGAACTGACCGACAAGGGGCCGATCGACTGGGTCTACTACACCCCGGAACGGCTGGAGGAATCCCTCGCGGACGGCGAAGTGGTCGTCCTCGAGTTCACCGCCGAATGGTGCCTCAACTGCAAGGCGCTCGAGCAGACCGTCCTGGCCAGCGATGCGGTGACCGCACTCTTCAAGGATGGCGAAGCCGTCCCCATGAAGATCGACCTGACCGGCAACAACACCGTGGGCAACGATCTGCTGGCCGAGGTCGGCGGACTGCGGATTCCCCTGCTGATCGTGCTGGCACCGGATGGTCGAGAGGTCTTCCGGGGCGACTTCTACACGATCGAACAGGTCCTCGAAGCGGTCCGTTCCGCACGGGGTGGTGCATGAGCGTCCGGGCGGTCAGCGTGTACTGTTCGTCCTCGAGCCGCATCGATCCGGCGCACATCGATGCGGCGCGACGGCTCGGAACCCGCATGGGCGACGAGCACCTGGCGCTGGTCTACGGTGGTGGTCACGTCGGACTGATGGGTGAGACGGCGAATGCGGTTCGGGCCCGCAACGGGCACACCATCGGGGTGACGACCCGGTTCTTTCGCGAGGTGGAACAGGCCGATCCCCATGTCGACGAACTCGTCGTCGTCGAAACCATGCAGGAGCGAAGGACCAAATTGATCGAACTCGGTGATGCGACCGTCGTGCTCGGCGGTGGTCTGGGGACGCTGGTCGAACTGCTGGTGGTGCTCGAGCAGCGCGTGATCGGCAACGTCGAGGGCCCGATTGCGATCGTGAACACCCTGAACTGGTGCGATCCGATGCTGCAGCAGCTCGAGCGAAGCATCGAGGAGGGATTTCTCCGGGACGCGGCCAGGGAACTGTTCACCGTGGTTCCGGACGCCGACGCCGCAATCGACCACATTCTCGCCGCCAAGCCCCTGCGGGGCGGCGAGAGCCGCTTCCTTCCCTCGGGAAGCGAGTAAAATCAATCCATGGATCCCATCGGACTCATCGCCGGCGAAGGCCGGCTTCCGATTCTCGTGGCCCGGGGCATGCGCGCCCAGGGACGCCGCGTGTGCTGCGTCGCCTTTCGGGGACACTTCGACCCGGAACTTCCCGAGTTGTGCGACGAGTTCACTCCGGTCGGTGTCTACCGGATCGGCTCGTGGATCCGCCGCCTGCGTCGCTCGCGATCGACGCAGGCCGTGATGGTCGGGCGGGTCTCCAAGGCCAGGATGCATGACCCGTTCCGTCTGGTCCGCGAACTGCCCGACTGGCGTGCCGCGTGGCTGTGGTATCGTCGTCTGCGACACGATCGACGCGATCAGGCCGTCCTCGGAGCGGTCATCGACGAACTGCATCGTGGAGGAATTGACCTCGTGGACTCCACCTCCTTCATTCCCGACCACCTCGCCACTCCCGGCGTCATGGGCTCCGTACAACCCGACGCCATGCAGCAGGGCGACATCGAGTTCGCATGGCCGATGCTGCAGCAGACCACCGCACTCGACATCGGCCAGTCGATGGCCGTCCGCGAACGGGACGTCATCGCGGTCGAGGCGCTGGAGGGGTCGGACCGGATGATCCAACGCGCCGGCGAACTGTGCCGTACCCGCGGATGGACCTTCCTCAAGACCTCCCGGGCCGATCACGACACCCGTGCGGACGTCCCCTCGGTTGGTGTATCGACGATCGAATCCCTCGCAGCATCCGGCGCGGGCTGCATGGCACTGGGCGTCGGTCGGGTCATTCTGATCGACCGCCCCGAGGTCCTTGCCGCCGCCGACGCCGCCGGAATCGCCGTCGTCGGCGTCGAAGCCGAATGACCTCGGGCTCCGAGTTCGTCTCGAGAGCCGGCACCAAGCTCTCCCATGCCCTCGATGCATTCCAGCTGGATCCGGGCGGCCTCCACTGCGCCGACTTCGGATGCAACATCGGCGGATTCACCGACTGCCTGCTCAAGCACGGCGCCGCATCCGTCATCGCCCTGGACACGGGATACGGCGTGCTCGACTGGACGCTGCGAAACGATCCCCGGGTCGACGTCCGCGAACGAACCAATGTCCTCCACGCCGACCCTCCCGGCGATCCCGTCGACCTGGTGGTCATCGACGTGGGATGGACGCCGCAGCGTCGCGTGCTCCCCATCGCCCTGCAGTGGCTCGGAGAAGCCGGCCGAATCGTGACCCTGGTCAAACCCCACTACGAACTGGATGCGGAACGGAAGCGGACGCACCTCGTCGACGGACGACTCGAGGACGACATCGCCACGGCCATCGTGCAGGAAGTCGTGGACGCCGCCCCCTCGGTCGGAGTCCGGGTGCTGGACCAGGTGCAGTCTCCGATTCGGGGCGGAAAAAGCAGTCGAAAATCGGGGGTGGGAAATGCCGAATTTCTCCTGCTTCTGGAGCCCCTGACCGGGTCCTGAAGCCGCCTGTCGAATCTCCTTTTCGGATACAATGGTCGGACTCGGAACCGTCACCTTTGAACGCGGTTCCATCGCACGACGGACAGGATCATGACCGACTCCGAAACCCCGAACAGACCGGATGAATCGCACGAGGACGCTTCGACTTCGCAGCCGATGATCGGCACCGTCGTCGAACAGCAGATCGACGACGAACTGCACGAGAGCTACCTCACCTATGCGATGTCCACGATCACCGACCGGGCCCTGCCCGACGTCCGGGACGGAATGAAGCCGTCGCAGCGCCGCATTCTGGTCGCGATGAACGATCTGAACCTGTCTCCCGGACGCAAGCACCGAAAGTGCGCGAAGATCGCCGGCGACACCTCCGGCAACTACCACCCGCACGGCGAGTCCGTGATCTACCCCACCCTCGTGAACATGGGGCAGGACTGGAAGATGCGGGTCCCCATGGTCGACAAGCAGGGCAACTTCGGTTCCATCGACGGCGACCCTCCCGCCGCCATGCGATACACCGAGGCGAGGATGACCCACGCCACCGTGGAGATGCTCGACGACATCAAGTACGACACCGTCGACTTCCTTCCCAACTACGACGACACCCGCCTCGAACCGACCGTGCTTCCGGCCCGCTTCCCCTATCTGCTCATCAACGGTTCGAGTGGAATCGCCGTCGGCATGGCATGCTCCATCCCGCCGCACAACGTGCAGGAGATGTGCAGCGCCATCACGGCGGTCCTGGACGATCCGGAACTCTCGTTCGAAGACCTGCTGCAGCTGGTTCCGGGGCCCGACTTCCCCACGGGCGGCGTGATCATCGGCCGACGGGGAATCGTCGATGCGTATTCCGCCGGACGGGGACGGGTGATCCTCCGGGGACGCGTGCACCAGGAGACCAGCGGCAACCGCGAGACCCTGGTCATCACCGAGATCCCCTACCAGCTGATGCAGAACACGCTGATCGAGAAGATCGTCGATGCGGCCAAGAACGGCCGCATCGAAGGCATCTCGGACATCAAGAACTTCTCGGGCAAGAAGCATCGCACCCGCATCGTGGTCTATCTGAAGCGCGATGCCGATCCCGATGTGGTCGAGCGCCAGCTGTACCGGTTCACCCCCCTGCAGTCGACCATCTCCATCATCAACATCGCCCTGGACAAGCGTCGGCCGCGGACCATGGGTCTCAAGCAGATGATCCAGTGCTGGATCGACCATCGCCGCGAGGTCATCCGCCGGAGAACGGAATTCCTGCTCCGCGAAGCACGGAAGCAGGCCCATCGGCTCGAAGGACTGATCTTCGCGGTCTGCGACATCGACGAGGTCATCGCACTGATCCGTGCAAGTCGCACCCGGGACGAGGCCATTGGACAGCTCATGGAGCGCCGCTTCCGCATCGCGGCCGACCACGACTACGCCCCCCACGTCCCCACGACGCTCATCGAACAGTCCAACACCGGTGACGGAACCGCTCTCACCCGCGTGCAGGCGGAAGCCATCGGAGCCATGCGGCTCATCCAGCTCGTCGGGCTGGAGATCGAGAAGCTCACGGGCGAATACGCCGAACTGCTTGCCAAGATCGAGGACTACCTTTCGATCCTCGGAAGCGAGGAACGGGTCCGGGAGATGATCCGTGAGGACTGCAACTCCATCAGCGAGCGGTTCAAGACTCCGCGGCTCACCGGATTCGAGGACGCCGAGGCGGAGGAATACGACCTCGGTGAACTGATCACCGAACACGACGTGGTCGTGACGATCTCCCACCAGGGCTATGTCAAGCGACTTCCGCTGACGACCTACCGGGAACAGGGTCGGGGCGGACGNGGCGTCAAGAGCGGCAACGTCCGTGACGACGACTTCACCGAACGGGTCTTCACCGGATCGACCCACGACGACATCCTGTGCTTCACCAACACGGGCCGGGTGTTCCGCCAGAAGATCTACCAGATCCCCGAGATGTCCCGGGGCAGCCGTGGACGGGCGATCGTGAATCTCCTGAAGCTTCGCGACAACGAGAAGATCGTGGCCTTCCTCAACGTCAAGGACTTCGAGAAGGGCGAGGACTACCTCCTCTTCGCCACGGCGAAGGGACGNGTGAAGCGCACGGCGTTGAGCGACTACCGCAACATCCGCACCAGCGGCATCAACGCCATCAACCTCAACGAGGGCGACGACCTGATCGGAATCATCCAGACGCGGGGGAACGACCACGTGCTCCTCGCCACCGCCAACGGCATGTCGATCCGCTTCGACGAGAACGACGCCCGGGTGATGGGGCGGACCGCCGCGGGGGTCAAGGGCATCGGCCTGGCGGACGACGACACCGTCGTCGGGATCGTCGGCGCGAGCGACGACGTGGACCTCCTGACCGTCACCGAGAACGGATACGGCAAGCGAACGTCGATGGCCGAATACCTGGTCCGGAGCGAGGACGGTTCCACGCGGCCCCAGAGTCGTGGCGGCAAGGGACGGCGTGACATCCGCACCGATCAGCGCAACGGTCGCGTGGTCTCCATTCGGGCCGTCCACGAAGAGGACAGCCTCATGTTCATCAGTTCCGGCGGCATGATCGTCCGCATTCCCGCAAACTCGATCAGCCGCATCGGACGAAACACCAAGGGGGTCCGGCTCGTCAACCTGAAGGACGGCGACCAGGTGATCTCGGCCGCCCGGGTCTTCGAATCGGCGGACGAAACCGAAGGCGACTGAACATTCACATCGGTCGGACATCCGACCGTGGTATGCTGGCACCCTGATCAGCACGAGACCGGACGGCGGGAGGAACCACGATGCCACTGAACACATGGTCTGAAAACATCATGATCGCCGAGCTCAACGACGAGCCCATGTTCTCCGAGGACATGGACGGGCTGCTTCAGCGGCTCGACGAACTCGTCAAGAGTGAAGACACCCTGCCCAACGTCATCGTCGACCTCAAGTCGGTCGCGACGGTCAACTCCTCCAACCTCGGCGCTCTGCTCAAGCTCCGCACGACCCTGGGACAGAACGACCGCCGCCTGATGATCTGCTCCGTCACCGACGGAGTCTGGACGGCACTGCTCGCCACCGGTCTGGATCGCGTCTTCGCGTTCAGCGAAGACGTCACGATGGCACTGGCGACCCTCCAGATGGAGGCGTAGACGGAAGGTCCGGCCATGCTGACGCTCCGACGACCCGATTCAGAGACGCGCATCGAACTGATGCCCCTGATCGACGTGATCTTCCTCATCCTGACGTTCTTCATCTACGCCATGGTCCTCATGGTCCAGATCGACGTGATGCCGGTCCCCATGGAGTCGTACGTCTCCGGCACCTCCGCCGAGCCGGTGCCGGCAACGAGCATCACCATCGATCTCGACGGCGGCATCTACGTCGGTCAGCAGGCGGCCTCCATCGACGAGGTGTCCGGCATGCTCGACGACGTCCTCGCCGCCAACCCGGACACGGCCATCTACCTGGTCATGGCCGCCGGCGACGGCGAGGTCGACNGGGGTCCCATCCTGACCTCGCTGTGGGACACTCTGCGGGAATCCGGCGTCGAGATCATGCTGGTCGGGCAGGCGATCGACCACAGCGCCTCCCCTGTCCCGTCGAACGGCCCATGAACAATGACCGTCACAGGATGATCCTCTGGGGTTCGTTCGCAGCCTCGATCTGCATCCACCTCTTCCTGCTGCTNCCCGGCATGTTCGCNGTCGCGGAGGCCGAGGGNGAATGGACCGAGTTCGAACACGAACTCGAGGAGCACGTCGAGGACCAGGACCCGACGGAAGAACCGGAACGACTCGGACTGGAGCAGTCCACCACCTCAAGCATGACCTGGATCGGCTACGAGGAATACCGGGAGCATCTGGCGCAGCTGTCGGAGTTCGATCAGGCCCAGTTCATCGAGGCAGCATCCCCCGAATCCGCGCGACCGAACCAGCAGAGCGTGCCCACCCCCCAGCCCGGCACCCCGTCGGAGGCGGGTGGAGANCCCCCATCCGCCGCCACGAGCCAACCCACCTCCGGCGGTGGAGGCGGACCCATCGANGGNCTCGGCCCCGGCGGCGGTGGACTACCTTCGCAGGGGCAGGGACCACTCTCGGAGTCTCCTTCGGGCAAGGCGAAGCCGAAGAACGANCGGGAGGAGCCCGCCGAGGAACCGGGCAAGCAGAAGGAACCCGCTCCGCCGAAGCCCGCCGACGACTCCACCCCCCAGCCCCCCGGAAACCAGTCGGACGGCGGTGGTGGAGCTCCGGCGACCCCGCCATCCGATGCACCACAGCCGCCACAACCCGACGCGGCCGACAAAGCCTCCGACGCGACCTCGACGATTTCCGTTCCCCGTGAGAAGTGGATCAGCGGACAACCGGTCGCGTCGCAGGGACTCGAACTCTTCCCACGCAAGCCGAGCTTCACCACGCTGCAGACCCTGACCGGAGCCCGGAACATGCTGGTGGTGATCCGGTTCGCAAAGGACGGCAAGCCCACCACCGCCGACGTGCTCGAGCACAGCGGCAATGAAGGGATCGATGCCGCAGTCAAGGCCAGTCTCTACCGCTGGCGGGCGAAGGGCACCCGACTGGATGCGCTCTCCGACGGACAGACGATCGACATCACCCTCGAACTGATCATGCACCGGCGTCGCGGTTGACTTCCAGTCGATCCGCCCAGACACCCGTTCGTCCTTCATCCGTCATGTCGTAGGAGAGCGGCGTGATGGTGGCGGCACCGGCNAACACGTGTTCCACATCGGAACCTTCCGCGGTGTGCGCGAAGTTGAGCCCCGAACCGGCTGCCCAGTAGTACCGCTGACCCGCGGGGCTGTCCCGTCGATCGTAGTGTTCGGCCAACGGGGCGGTGTTCATCGGAACGACACGCAGCGGAGGAAGCAGCGCGTCCGGATCCTCCGTGCGGGGCAGGTTCAGATTGATCACATCGTGCGGATCCATGGGGTGCTCGAGCACCAGGTCAATGAATTCACGGGCATGCTCGGCGGCTCGTTGCCACTGGATCGCCGTTCGGTCGCGGATCAGCAGACTCACGGCGATCGACGGCACCCCGAGGAAGGCCGATTCCATGGCGGCGGCGACGGTCCCGGAATACAGCACGTTGATGCCGATGTTCGCTCCGCTGTTCATGCCGGAGATCGTGAGATCCGGCCTGCTCCCCGCTCCGAACCGCTCCTCCCACAGGGTGGTGATCGCGAGCTTGACGCAGTCCGCGGGGCGACCGTCGATGGCGGTGCCGGTGAAACCGGCCGCCACGGACACCTCGTCGACGAACAGCGGATCGTGGTAGGTGATCCCGTGGCTCGTCGCCGACTGCACCGTCAACGGCGCGATGGGTACGAGCTCACCGAGTCCATCAAGTGCGGCATGCAGCGCCGCAAATCCGGGGGCATGGATGCCGTCGTCGTTGGTCAGCAGAATCCGCATGCAAACACTCCTCAACGTGACTCGAGCACGTACTCTCTTCCGCCCCAGACGACCGGCTCGCCGGNCTGCAGGACCCGGGCTCCAGAACGCAGGATACGGGCAACCTCAAGACATCCCAACGGGAAGCGGACCAGCGAACGAATCGGCTGTCGTCCCATGCGGCACATCAGGGCAATCCCGAGAATCTGGAGACACAGCCCCGCAGCAGCCACCCACGCCAGACCGGCTCCGGAACCCGAATCGCCGATCAGATTCGATGCCGATCCGACGATCACCCCGACGATCAGGCCGACGGGCAGGACCACCCCCAGGCAGATCAGTCGGATCGAGTGCTTGCGAAGGCGACCGGGCTTGCGACGGCAGGCCTCGATGAAGATCCGCTGCCATCCACGTCGGAACGCCTCCCGGGAGGAGTACATCGAGCAGGTGAACAGACCATCGGCCATGAGCACGTTGCCGCGGGCACCGTTGGAATGGATGCACCGGGCGAAGGCGATGTCCTCAAGCAGGTCGTCCTTGACCGCCTCGTGCCCCCCGATGCGGTCGTACCACTCGCGGTCGAAGAGCATGAACTGCCCGTTGGCGAACGGTCGGGGATGATCCGGTCGGTTGACCATATCGGGTGGATACAACGTCAGAAGCATCATCGATGCAACCGACTGCGAACGGAACTCGAAGTCCTTCTCGCAGGTCAGCGTGCTGAGGAGACTCAGCAGGGCGACTCCCCGCTCGCGCATCACGGCGACCGCCGCGCGAAGCAGCTGCGGCGATGCACACGTGTCCGCATCCATGAACAGCAGCAGTTCCCCATCGGCCTTCNCGGCTCCGACCCGCGCCGCATTGCATTTGCCGGCCCAGTCGGACGGACAGGATTCATTCTCGATGATCCGCAACCGATTCCCGCCCGGGTCCATCGCCGCAAGTCGTTCCGCCGTCCCGTCCGTGCACCGGTCCAGTACGAAGATGATCTGGAGATGCGGATAGTCCTGTTCAAGCAGCGACCGGGCGCACCGCTCGATCACCCGCTCCTCGTTGTGCGCAGGAACNATCACGCTGATCGACGGCCATCCTCCGACCGGTGCGGACATTCCCACACCCCGTCGAACGGTCGGTCGGGACCACAGGATGCGTGCCAGTCGCACGAACATGGTCACCCACAGCACCACCGCACAGACGGCAAGGAACCAGAGAATCCAGGTGAGTACGGCGAATGGGATCATGGGCGGCGACGCAGTGTACCCCTCATGAGGTCGCTGCGTTTCCCCTCCGCAACCGTGGGATAGACTGACACGTCATGGCTGATCGAACCGAACGCCTCGTGTACACGCGGGACGCTTCCCGCCGAATCGACGCGGAGGCGGCCTCCGACTACGGAATCCAGGGCATCGTGCTCATGGAGAACGCAGCCCGGGGCGTGGCGGCCATCGCACACCGCATGGCGTCGGCGGCCGGCGGACCGGCACGCATCGTGCTGGTCTGCGGAAGCGGAAACAACGGAGGAGACGGATGGGCGGCGGCTCGACACCTCACCGCCCTCGGACACCGGTGCCGGATCATCGCGACCGCTCCGCCCCGACCGGAATCGGACGCCGAGACCAATGCCTCCATNGCGAAACGCATGAAGATCCCCGTCGACATGGGAGGCGAGGTCGAAATTCCCGAAGCCGATCTGGTGATCGATGCGATCCTCGGCACCGGACTCGATCGGGAAGTCGCCGGAAGCGCCGCCGCGTGGATCGAAGCGATCAACCACTCCTCCGCACCGGTCCTGGCCGTCGATCTTCCCTCCGGCATGGACGCCGACTCCGGTCGTGCACTCGGGCACGCCGTCCGGGCCGATCGGACCGCGACGTTTGTCGGATGGAAGGCGGGATTCCTCGATGAAACCGGCCGGGATCTCCTGGGGCGGATCGAGGTCGTCGAGATCGGGATCCCCGAGGTGCTCAAGCAGCGGCACGGACGTCCGGCCCGGGCGTGAACCGCGCGGTGAGCCGGAGTTCCGTATCATCAGGTACGGTCACCTTCCCGATGTATCAACCACTTCTGACGAACCGGTACCTGACTTCACGCGTCATCCCGCTGCTGGCCATCGCTGCCGTCGCATTGTGCGTGGCCCTGGTCATCGTGGTCGTGTCGGTGATGTCGGGATTCCTCGAGCAGTTCCGGGCCGCGGGNCGNACNCTGATCGGAGATGTCATCGTNTCCGGGTCGATGCACGGCATCCCCTACTACGAGGATCTGATCGAGCGAATCGAGGGGGATCCCCTGGCCGAAGCCGCGACCCCCGTGGTCGAGACCTGGGGCGTCCTGCGCATGCCCTACGACGAAACGACCGCCGTGCAGATCTGGGGCATCGAACCCGACAGCTTCGATCGGGTGACCGACTTCGCGGACACGCTCTACTGGGACGCCATTCCCGGAGATGCGAAGCGCTTCCTCGTCGCGGAAGCCGTCGATCGCATCGGTCCGNAACTGGCGGACTCGCTGAACCTCGAGCAGCGGGTCGATCTGCTGGAGGACCGGGTTCCCGACAACGTCGAACGATCACGTGAATCACTCGCCCTCCAGGTGCCGACCATTCCCCGGGAGGACTGGATCACGCTGCTTCAGCTCCTTGGCCAGTACGACACCGAGCGGCTGCAGACCATCCTCGACGACGCGCAGTGGACAATGATCCTCGAGGCGGACGACTGGCTGGCCGACGAGGCCAACATCTCCCGCGACGGCCTGGCCATGAACCGGCTCGGACGTCCGGCGATCATCGCGGGAATGCATGTATCGAAGGGGAACGTGCGGACCACCGGCGGCACCTACGAGGTGCAGGGCAACGGACGATGGTGGCTGCCCCGATTCGAAGGCACGCTCACGACGATCCGGGTCGACCGCGAAGGCGGCATCAATGATCCGGAAAACATCATTCTTCCCTTCGCCAACGAGTTTCTCAGCAATGTCCGCATGGTGGACAAGCAGCGGGTGCTGATTCCGCTCGAGACGGCGCAGGAGCAGACCGGCCTCTTCGAAGCCCCGTTGATCGACGGAGGAGTCGACCCGGCCCGGGCCACCCAGCTGCTCATTCGCGCCGCCGAGGGTGTCACCCCCGAGCAGCTGCTGGAACGGGTGGTGCCGATCTACGAGCAGTTTCACGCGGATCGCCGGGACGACATCGTGGATCCGGAGACGTTCCCGCCCCCCGCCTTCGTGAGCATCGTCACCTGGGAGGAGATGCAGNCCGACTTCATCGGCCCCGTCGAGAAGGAACGNATGCTGATGTGGATCCTGTTCTCGATCGTGTACATCGTCTGCGCAGCCCTGGTCCTCGCCATCATGTGGTCGATCGTGCAGGAGAAGACCCGGGACATCGGCATNCTGNGNAGCATCGGNGCGACCAGGCGGGGCATCGTNGGCATCTACCTGCTGTACGGNCTGGTGATCGGCATCATCGGAGGCATCATCGGNTTCTTCCTCGGCTGGCTCATNACGTACTACATCGACGACATCCACGACATGCTCGGNGNTCCCCCGATGTGGCTNGGCATCATTCTTCCTGNTCGGTGCCGCNTCGACCATCGGCTGGGCCNTGATCCGGATGCGNAGCGGCGCACTGCTNCCNACCGTGCTNGGCACCTTCATCTCCATCCCGCTGNTNCTCCTGGGCNTGGTGATCGTCTGGGCCGCGGCGACCGGNCAGGGNTTCGTCATGTGGGATGCGGACACCTACTACTTCCCCGACGTNCCCAACTCCGTNGATNTNCCGGTNGCGGTCATCACCATGTGCGGAGGCATCGTCTTCAGNGTGCTCGGCGCATTCATNCCCGCNGCCAAGGCCGCCGACATGGATCCGATCAAGGCGCTTCGCTATGAATGACACNGGAACACCNTCGGCCGGNCCCCTGCTCTTCGCNGAGTCGCTNCACAAGACGTACCGNNTGGGAGAGGTCGANGTNCCCGTNCTNAAGGGNGCNTCCCTNCANGTCGAGGCCGGAGAATGGGTCGCCATNCTGGGATCCTCCGGNTCCGGNAAGAGCACNCTNCTGCANCTTCTGGGAGGNCTCGACCGTCCGGACCCCGNNGCCGGACGCATCGTNTTCNANGGNCAGGACATNGCCNGACACACNCGACGGGAACGGAACATCTACCGNAACCGNAGCATCGGNTTCGTCTTCCAGTTCTATCANCTGCTNCCGGAANTGACCGTNAGCGAGAATGCACTGCTTCCCACCATGGTCGCCANNNCCGTTCCGGGCGCCCGNGANCGTNCGCACGANCTGCTGGANCGNTTCGGCCTCGGNCANCGNCTCGAGCATCGNCCNCGGGAACTTTCCGGNGGNGAACGNCAGCGGGTCGCCATTGCNCGNGCNCTCGCCAACGGNCCGGAGNTCCTGCTGGCGGACGAACCGACCGGCAACCTCGATGAANGNACGGGNCGNGGNATNCTGGAACTGCTGGCCAAGGAACACGNGGNCGGACTGGGAATCGTNATGGTGACCCACGANCNNTCCATCGCGGAACTCGCCGATCGGGTGGTGGAACTGCATCACGGCCAGGTGGTGCAGGCGGACCCGATCGCCCGGTGACCCGATCCCGACCACCCCACGAGGGTGTCGCCGATGAACGGTTTATCCGCGTTGGAATGGTCTTCAGAGCATTCCAAGGGGGGTTCAACCTTCTCAGGGCCGCCAGAATGGCACCATTTTCCCGCCTCGTGACCGGAAACCTGCCCCAGATGACGGCGTAGACCGGAATTCTGCTCATCACGTCCCCCCGAGGGGCCGAATACACTGGTACAGCCCTTGCTCCCCTTTCAGGAGCCAGCCTTCACAGTGAGGGCACCAGGGAACGGATAGAAGACACCCCACCGGGTGCAAAGAGCCGGAGTACGGACATGTTCGAACGGTTGACCGATCGTGCACGCAAGGTAATGGCACTGGCGAACCAGGAAGCCCAACGCTTCAACCACGAGTACATCGGAACGGAGCACATCCTTCTGGGTCTCGTGAAGGAAGGTTCTGGTGTCGGCGCAAACGTCCTCAAGAATCTCGATATCGATCTTCGCAAGGTTCGCCTCGAAGTCGAGAANCTGGTCAAGTCCGGCCCCGAGATGGTCACCATGGGAAAGCTTCCGCAGACGCCCCGCGCCAAGAAGGTGCTCGAGTATGCGATCGAGGAGGCCCGCAATCTGAATCACAATTACGTGGGGACCGAACACCTCCTGCTCGGTCTGCTGCGTGAACAGGACGGCGTCGCCGCGCAGGTCCTGATGAACCTCGGCGTGAAGCTCGAAGAGGTCCGCGAGGAGGTCCTGAATCTCCTCGGCGCCGGAGTCGACACCGAAGAGGGTGAGGNCATCGGCGACGTCTCACCCGGCGAGCAGCCGGAGACCCCCCGCCGCGGCAAGAGCAAGACCCCGGCTCTGGACAGCTTCGGCCGCGACCTGACCGAACTGGCGAAGGCCAGTGATCTCGATCCCGTGATCGGACGCAGCGAGGAGATCGAACGACTGATCCAGATCCTCTGCNGACGCACCAAGAACANCCCCGTCCTCCTCGGCGAGGCCGGCGTGGGCAAGACCGCGATCGTCGAGGGCCTGGCCCAGAAGATCGTGCACAAGGAGGTTCCCGATCTTCTTCACGACCGTCGGGTCGTGGTGCTGGATCTGGCCATGATGGTCGCGGGCACCAAGTACCGCGGACAGTTCGAGGAACGCATCAAGGCCGTGATGAACGAGGTGCGTCGGGCGAAGAACATCATTCTCTTCATCGACGAGCTGCACACCCTGGTCGGAGCCGGTGGCGCGGAGGGAGCGATCGACGCATCCAACGTGCTCAAGCCCGCCCTGTCCCGGGGCGAGATCCAGTGCATCGGGGCGACGACCTACGACGAATACCGCAAGTACATCGAGAAGGATTCGGCGCTGGAGCGCCGGTTCCAGTCGGTCGGCGTCGAACCCCCCTCCCGGGATCAGACCATCGAGATCCTCAAGGGACTCAAGATCAAGTACGAGGAGCACCATCGCGTCGAGATCACCGACGATGCGATCGAGGCCGCCGTGGATCTGTCCACGCGGTACATCCCCGCACGGGTCCAGCCCGACAAGTCGCTCGACATCATCGACGAAGCGGGTGCCCGCGTACGCCTGAGTTCCATGACCAAGCCGCCCGATCTCGCCGACATCGAACAGCAGATCGAACTGCTCAGCATCGACAAGGAGGCCGCCGTCCGCGGCGCCGACTACGAACTCGCCGCCGATCTCCGCGACAAGACGGAGAAGCTCCGGGCCGAAAAGGACCGGGTCCAGAAGGAATGGCGTGACAGCATGAGCGAAGTCAGCGGCACCGTCGACGAGGAGGTCATCGCGGAGGTGGTCTCGAAGATCACCGGTGTGCCGCTCACCCGTCTGGAGGAGGCCGAGTCGGCCCGCCTGCTGCAGCTGGAGGACGAACTGCACAAGACCGTCGTCAGTCAGGACGAGGCCGTCCGTCAGGTCGCCAAGGCGATTCGCAAGGCACGAAGCGGCCTGAAGGATCCGAACCGCCCCATGGGCTCGTTCATCTTCGTAGGCCCCTCCGGCGTCGGCAAGACCCTGCTCGCGAAGTCGCTGGCCGAGTTCCTCTTCGGCAACCAGGATGCCATGGTGTATCTCGACATGTCGGAGTACATGGAGAAGCACACCGTCTCCAGGCTCGTCGGAGCGCCTCCCGGCTACGTCGGATACGAGGAAGGCGGTCAGCTCACCGAGCAGATCCGCCGCCGTCCCTACGCGGTGGTGCTGCTCGACGAGGTCGAGAAGGCCCACCCGGACGTGTTCAACATGCTCCTGCAGATCATGGAGGAAGGTCGCCTGACCGATTCGTTCGGCCGCAAGGTCGACTTCCGAAACACCCTGCTGATCATGACCTCGAACATCGGCGCCGACATCATCAAGGGCGGACAGTCCTTCGGATTCGGCAAGCGGGAGGAGGTCCAGGACTACGACGCGCTCAAGGGCACCCTCATGTCCGAGGTGGAGAAGTTCTTCCGCCCCGAATTCATCAACCGGCTCGACGACACGATCGTCTTCCGGCCGCTGGTGAAGGACGATCTGTACCACATCATCGACATCGAACTCGACAAGGTCCACGAACGAATCCGTGCCAAGGGGCTCGAACTGTCGCTCGACGCCAAGGCCAAGGACTTCCTGATCCAGAAGGGGTACAACCCCGACTTCGGAGCCCGACCGCTTCGCCGTGCGATCAGCAGCTACGTCGAGGATCCGCTGGCCGAAGCCCTGCTGGGCGGCGAGTACACCAGTGGACACACCATCGAAGTCACGTACCACGATGGCGACGACCACCTCACGTTCGACAAGTCGGACACCCCGGTCGCGGCCGGCACGGACGAGTAGATCGTCCGGTGCACATCGAAGTCTGGCACGGGGCGGTCCGCACGGGCCGTCCCGTGCTTCGTTTTCATCGGATGGTCACCAGACGGTACTGCTCGCCGTCCCATGATGCGTCGAGCAGGGTGAAGCGGAATCTGGAATGCAGCTGCTCGATCAGTTCCAGACGCATGACTCCGTTGTCGATCGGGAACCGACGCATTTCCTGCGAACCGAGTCCGGCCTTCATTCTCGAAAGCGTGGTGACGATGTCCCTGCGATTGGCGCGGAAGAACGATTCATACGCCTCGTAGCCGCCGCCCTCCTCCTCGTACCACCGCTTGGTCCCCTCGGCGACCAGTTCGTCCCAGAGCAGCCGGTACTCCTGGTCCCGGACGCACTCCAGGGTATTGAGCATGACGTGCTCGGGAATCAGGGCATTCAGGGCGACCGTGCCGTCGTCCCGTTCGTCCCGCATGAGGAAGATGTCGCCGGTGTGGTCGGTGAATCCGTCCAGGGACGCTTCCTTCCCCTGCCGCCAGCGTATCTCGGTCCCGTCCCGCATCCGCCCGTCGTCGGCACCCTCGATTCCCGCCATGCGTTGGTAGAACGCGGGCATCGTCCGGTACTGGGTCCGGGTTTCGCCGCATCCGGCGAGCACGACCGTCAGGAGCAGGAGCAGGGTTCGATTCATGGATGACCGTGCGAACCGCTCGAAGCCGGAGCCGTGGGCATCCGCTCCGGCGGATTCGGATCGAACTTCGATACCCATAGCTGGCTTCCGTCCTCACCGCTGCGCTTGCTCGTCCAGATCATGTGCTTCCCATCCGCCGAGAAGGCCGGCAGACCGTCGAAGCCGGGTGCATGCGTGACCCGGCGGGAGCCGGTGCCGTACCGGGCGGGCGACTGCTCGTCACCGGCCTGGGCGTCGATCATGAAGATCTCGTAGTTGTAGTGGCCGATCTCGCTCGTGGCGTAGACCAGATGCCGGCCGTCCGACGTCCAGAAGGGACACCAGTTGACGTGGCCGTTGTCGGTGAGCTGGAACTCGCGTTCCACTCCGACGATGGACCCGTCGTCGTCGAACTCGAGTTCCGAGACGAAGATCTGCAGCAGATCGTTCTGGTTCCGATCGGATCGGTAGGTGATGCGCCGGCCGTCCGGCGAGAAGAACGGGCCGCCGTCGTAGCCGGGCTTGGAGACGATGCACCGGACGGCCCCCGTCTTCAGATCCTTGACGTACAGATCACCGTCCCCGGTGGCCAGCGAGGTGTACAGGAGATGCCGCCCGTCGGGACTGATGGATCCCTCCGCAAGGTAGTTGGCCGGATCTCCGACCATCGGCTCGAATCCGTCGGCGGTCCCGTCGGCCCGGTCCAGATCGAGCGAGACGATGTCCATCTCGGGGGGGAACTGCCACTCGTAATTGCCGGAATCACGCTGGTAGCCGGGGACATCGTCCATGACCGGGGGGGTGGTCGTGGTGGCGAAGAGAACCCGATCGCTCCGACCGGGATAGAACCATCCGCAGGTGTTCGCCGAATCGGGCGGGCTGATGCAGCGGACGTTCTCGACACCGACGATCTGATCCACGAAGCGGACCACATCGGCGACGAACATCGCGTAATGGTCGTCGGGCGGCGTTCCGGGTTCGGGTTGCTCGATCGCCTGGAAGATGATGCGACGGCCATCGTCCGAGAAGTAGGCCTCGCCGGCCTTCACGAACCGCTCCGAATCGGTCAACTGCACCGGCTCGTCCAGCATGGGCTCCGAATACGCGGGCTGGGCGATCAACATGGTCGAGAACAGAAGGATGGTCGAGACTGCCATAATGAGGATCCTTTCGCGCTGTGAACGGAGCATAATAGGCACAACCTATGATGCGACATCCGATTGACAATGAATCCGGGCGGGAGCCCCGGACACCCGCCCCGGACGGGCTTCCCCCGCTGCTCCATGCGGACAACCGGATCCTGGTGTTCATCAAACCCCCCGGACTGCTCAGCGTTCCCGGGATCGGCCCGCACAAGGCGGACTGTCTCGCACGCCGGGCCGAGGACGAGTTTCCGGGAGCCCGGATCGTGCATCGTCTCGATCGCGACACCTCCGGCGTGATCGTCATGGCACGGGACGCGGACACCCATCGCGAACTGAGTCGACAGTTCCAGGATCGTGAGGTCGACAAGCAGTACGAAGCGGTCGTGGGTGGACGGGTGGCGATCGACGAGGGAGTGATCGAAGCTCCGATGCGAAAGGACATGGACAATCCCCCTCGCCAGATCATCGACGACGAACACGGCCGATCCGCGACCACCCGCTTTCGGGTCGTCGAACGGCTCGATGACCGCACACGGGTCGAACTCTCACCCGTAACGGGGCGATCGCATCAACTTCGCGTGCACATGCTGTCGATCGGCCATCCGATTCTCGGGGACGATCTGTACGCACCGACCGAACTCCTGCAGGCGAGCCCGCGACTGCTGCTGCACGCGACCCTGCTCACGGTCACCCATCCGGGAACGGGTCAGCCGATGACGTTCCACGATCCCTGCCCGTTCTGATCCTCACGACGTGACCAGCTTCGGCTCCATGCGGACCATCGGCTCGATGGCGGGAACCCCACGGTCGGCCTCGAGCCAGCGTGCGATCGCCATGACCGGGTAGCACAGGCGGTGCATGTGGAAGCGGACCGGCAGACCGCGATCGAGTTCGACGCCGGTCCACCACGGTTCACTCCATGAACCCGCAGGGTCCCCCGCGGGATTGATCGTGGATTCGGATGCCTCACGCGTCGTGAGCTGGCTCGCCGCCAGCCAGTCGATGGCCCGGTGGACACCTTCGTCCTCATGCCCGTAGATCGCCTGCATGGCCATCGCGCCCCACGCGGTCTGGGTTGCGGAAGCGGGCCCCCGGCCCTTGACCGACGGATCCTGCAGCGATTCGGACGATTCTCCGAACGAACCATCCGCCTTCTGGACCGACCGGAGCCAGCGTCCCGCACGTTGCAGCCAATGCTCGCCCGGTGCGACCCCGGACCGGATCGAACCGACCACCGCTCGCCAGGTGCCATGGAGGTAGTTGACACCCCATCCGCCGACCCAGGCGCCGTCCCGCGTCTGCGTCCTGCGCAGATAGCACACCGCACGCGCGATGCCGGAGTGCTCGATCGTGCAGCCGTGCCCAGCGAGGCGTTCGAGCATGAGACCGGTGACATCGGGGCAGGACCGATGGTGCACGGCAAGGCGATCCGCAAGTGGAACGCACTCCGGCATCCAGTGGCCGGCCGACCTGTCGAATCCGCTCCAGCCGCCATCGTCGTTCTGGTTCCGCAGCATGAAGATCGTTCCCCGGCGTGCGGAGAGCGTATCCATGGACGAACCGCTTCGGCCCTGCAGCCAGTCCGCGGCGGCACGCACCGACGGATCGTGCTCGTCCAGCCCGCATGCCTCGAGGGCGGTGAGGGCGGTGCTTGTATCCCAGATCGGACTGCGCCCTGGCTGCAGCCGCATCATCGGTTCGCCGTCCGCGACCGGCACCTCGATGAGCAGCCCGTCGAGTTCGTCCTCCAGACGGCGACACACAGGATCGCTCCGGTTCCGTCCCGTGGCATGGAGCGCGATCCGGAGGAAGGCCGCCGATGCGAAGTGGCCACCGACATCGCCCTGCGACGCCGTCCGGAGCATCCAGTCCACGGTGCGACGCAGCGCGATGCCGCGAAGCGGCGTGCCCCCGAACACGTGGAGAATTTTCAACCCCCGGTCGATTCCACGGCGAAGCAGCGTTCCTGCACCGGACGGGTCGGAGGAGCCGGGAGGACGATCGCGTTTCAGGGGATCGACGAAGAGTTCCCCGATTCCGGATTCCGCAGGCAGCTTTCGTGTCGGACGACGCGTGGTGACGACCGAGAGAATCTGCAGCATCGCACGCGACCATGCACCGGTGTGCTCTGCACGGAGGACGGACCAGTCGGGCAGAAGAATGATTTCGGGAGGAATGCTCGCAACCGCATTCCACGAAAGCAGTCCCAGACAGGCGAGATGGATCCGGGTCGCATGGTCGCTGGATTCGGCTCCGCCCCGGGCGAGCACGGACTTCCGGGCCGCGCGCATGTGGTCCGCATCCGGATCGTCTCCCATCAACTTCAGGGCGAGATAGCCCTTCACGGTCGCTCCGAGATCGGGACCCGATCCGGGACCAGCTCCCCAGGCACCGTCACCCCGCTGCTGGGAGCGAAGACCGGCCGCGATGCGATCCAGCGTGTTCCGACCCCGATCGTCGGCCAACGGGACGGACTCCTGATGCAGGATGAACTTCATCAGCAGGTAGTCGCTCTCGAGGGTCGAACTTCCCTCGATCCGTCCGCACCAGGATCCGTCCGACCGCTGGAGATGACGCAGCGCGCCGACGCCCCTTCGCAGCGCGGGCTCGATTCGATCTGTCGCAACCGCGTTCATTCGAACTCATTTCTCCCGGGTGGCGATTGTAGTGGATCGACCTTCGACGACCACGGTAGGATCGTCGAATGCTCTCCACCTCGTCCTCCATTCCGAATCCGGACGGCAGCCGGGCATGCTCGGCGACCAGCGGACACCTCGACACCCGAACCGCCGCGTTGGAAGTCGGCCACGCGCTGCACGATGCGGGCGGCACGGGCTGTGATCTCCTGCTCGTCTTCTGCAGCTACCACCACACCTCGGCCGTGGCGGATGCCGTCGAGACTCTCCGCGGAGTACTTGCTCCGAAGCACGTCATCGGATGCACCGCGGAATCGATTCTCGGCGACGATCAGGAGCTCGACGGAATCGCCGGTTTGAGTGCGATGTGCATCTCCATGCCCGGTGCACGACTGCATCCGTTCAGCGGCACTCCATCCGCGCCGCTCCCGATCAGCCGGCCCGACGAGCTCGTCCACCGNGTGGGGATGACGGAGGACACCCGCGCGATCCTGATGATCGCCGATCCGTTCTCGACCCCGATCACCCGGTTGCTTCCGGCGATGAACTCGCTGGCGGGTGAAGACGAACCGGTACCCATTCTCGGAGGCATGGCGTCGGGTGCATCCCAGCCGGGACACAATCGGCTGGTGCTCGACGCCCAGGTCCTCGATGCCGGCGTCGTGGGCATCGCCGTCTCCGGGGACGTCGACATCGAGTTCATCGTGAGCCAGGGCTGTCGCCCCGTCGGAGAACCGCTGGTCATCACCGCCGCCGAACAGAACATGATCACCGGACTCGGTGGTCGACCGGCGCGGGCCGTCCTGGACGAGGTCGCCATGGAGGTCGCCCGGGAGGACCGGTCACTCCTGCAGGGCGGGATGCTCGTCGGAAGCGTGCTCGACGAATACAAGCATCGGTTCGGTCGTGGCGACTTCCTCGTGCGGAGCATTCTTGGCATGCCCAAGGGATCCGACGGATTCCTCGTGGGCGAACAGCCCACCCCCGGACAGACCATCCAGTTCCACGTGCGCGATGCGAAGACGGCCCACGAGGACCTGCATCTGCTGCTGGATGCACAGCAGCTGCAGGATCGTCCCTTCGCGGCCCTGCTCGTCACCTGCAACGGACGCGGACATCGTCTCTTCGGCCACTCGGGGCATGATCTGTCGATCGTGCGGCAGCGTCTCGACGCGCCGCCGGTGGCGGGCTTCTTTGCCGCGGGGGAACTGGGACCGATCGGCGGACGCAACCATCTCCACGGACACACCGTGGCACTCACACTCTTCCGATCGCCAAGCAATCTTCGGGAGTAGTCGTCAGGCGTGGGTCGCCAACGGAACGCAGGATGCCACCCGGTTGAGGAGCTCGTCGGCCTCCTCGCGGGAGAAGTTCAACGGCAGTCGGAATCGGACCGAATCGTCTCCGCACGGCAGCGCCATGACCTTCCGATCGAAGAGGGCGGAGAGCATCTCCTGCCGTGACTCCGGCGAGTCGAAGGTGAAGGCGATCAACGAACCCAGACCGCGAACACTCCGGAAGGCACCGGTGTCGGCAGCGACCGAACGCAGACCGGCAACGACATGCTCTCCGATTGCACTGATGTGCTCGGCCAGGTTCTCCTCGACGATGATGTCGAGGAACCGCTTGCAACGGACCATGTCGACCAGGTTACCCCCCCAGGTCGAGTTGATCCGACTCGATCGCTCGAAGACGTTCTCGTGGACCTCGTCGATCCGGGTGGATGCGTACAGACCGCACACCTGGGTCTTCTTGCCGAACGACACCACGTCCGGCGCCACGCCGTGGTGCTGCCAGAGCCAGGGCTTGCCCGAACCGAAGAATCCGGTCTGCACCTCGTCGAAGATGAGGAGTGCTTCACGTTCGTCGGCGTACTGACGAAGCGCCTGGAGGAATTCGGTGCGGAAGTGGTTGTCGCCACCTTCGCCCTGCATGGGCTCGATGAGGATGCCGGCGATGTGAGTGCCGTTGGCTGCAGCGTGCTCGAACGCCGCCTCGATCTCCGCCTTTGCACGGGCCTCCTCGGCTTCGTAGTCGTTGCAGATGGAGCCGTCGAGATCGAAATGGAGATACGGATTGTGGACCCGCGGCCAGTCGAACTTCGGAAAGAGACCGACCTTGTCGGGCAGGGTGTTCGTAACGCTCATCGTGTAGCCGCTGCGGCCGTGGAAGGCCTGACGGAAATGGAGGATGACGAGATCGTTCACGCATTGCGTGAAGTCGGTTCGACCGAGCTTGCGGGCCTTCCAGTCGAAGGCGGTCTTCATCGCGTTCTCGACCGCCAGTGATCCACCCGACACCCAGAAGTGATGCGGGAATCCCTCCGGGGTGGCGTGGGTGGCGAAGGCGTCGACGAACTCGATGAGATCCTCGCTGTAGATGTCGGAATTCGCCACCTTGTTCATGGCCGAACGACCGAGGGCCTCGAGCACCCGGGCATCCTGGAACTTCGGGTGGTTGTATCCCAGGGGCCAGGATGCGAAGCAGGTGAAGACGTCGAGGTATTCAGACTTGCTGACTCGATCGTAGATCCATGACCCATGGCATCGATCGAGGTCGACCACAAGTGGATACCCGTCGACCAGCTGGTGNCGGGCGAGGTCCTTCAACATCTGCTTGGCGTCGTTGCCCATGGAACAGGGTCCTCCTNAAACAATTGAGGATACGCCGCCGGGGAGCCCCATTCAAGGGCCTAGACGCTTCATAAACCCCTCAGAAGGCTTGGAATGGGGGATTTCGACGCCGATCGCTTGACGCTCCCCATCTGGGTGGGGAAACTTCCCTCTTCACCCAAGGATGGGACGATTCATCAGCATCCCCCTTCAGCCGGGCAATTGCGCCCATCGGAGCAGAGTCCATGGCCATTCGATCGAACGCTGGAACCGGCGTCATCGTCTCCCTCGTCGTCTTCATTCTCATCAGCATCTTCCTGCTGGTGATGGCGATCATCTTCTACTCCGGACAGAGCAAGCAGGTGGAAGCCACCCGCACGGCCGAGAACACCCTCGACAAGTACGCGCTCAAGCGCGAACGTAATTCGGACCAGTTGAAGACCATCGAGGCCGAAGCCAAGAAGGGGCGAAAGTCGGTTCTCGGGTATCTCCTCGAGGAGAACAACGCGCTGAAGACCTTCGTGGCCGGAAATCCCGAGGAGTCGATGGAGAATCTCCAGCGTCGTTTCACCTCCATGGGTGTGGACTCGACCGTCTTCAACAGCATGAAGGACATGGATCGTCGCCTGAACGATTCCGCCAATGAACTTGAAAGCCTTCGTAAGCAGGCCGAGTCGCTGCAGAACGAACGGGACCGGTTGATCACGGACGTCGAATCCGCCAGTCGCTCACGCGACACGCTGATCGCCGCCGAGAGCAAGCAGGTCGAGCAGTACCGGAACGCGACCGAGGAACACCTCTCCCAGATCGCGGACGTACGCGAACAGATGGAAGTGGCCTCCGACAAGCTGCAGGACCGCTATTCCGGCACCATCACCGAGTTGGAGGACGAGGTCGACGCACTTCGTCAGGAGAAGGTCATTCTCAAGAGCCGGGTCGAGGAACTCGAGGAGCGGATCAACAAGACCCGCATCAAGCCCCACGATCCGGACACCCTCGTCGACGGGATGGTGATCGACATCGCCGGAGGCAACGATCAGGTCTACATCGATCGCGGACGCAGCCATCAGGTCGTGCTCGGCATGACCTTCGAGGTCTACGACGATGCGGCGCAGATCCGCCCCACCGCCGACGGCGACTTCCCCCGCGGCAAGGCCAGCCTGCAGGTGATCAAGGTCGGGGACAACACGTCGACGGCAAAGATCACCCGCTCGACGGTCGGACGCCCCGTGGTCCGCAACGACGTCATCGCAAACGCGATCTACGATCCGGAATACAAGTTCAAGTTCCTGGTCCACGGCCAGTACGACATCGATGGCGACGGCTACCCCAGTGAGGAGGAAGCCGCTTATCTTCGAAGTCAGATCGAGAACTGGGGCGGCATCGTCGTCCGCAGTGAAACACTCCCCGGAGATCTGGACTTCCTGGTCCTCGGAGTGGAGCCGACGGATCCGGTGCGTCCTCCCCAGGACGCGAGCATGCTCGTTCAACAGGATTACATCCGTCGCAAGACGATCTTCCACGACTATCAGGAACTCTACAACCAGGCCCGCAACGCCCAGATTCCGGTTCTCAACGCAAACCGCCTGCACATCCTCACGGGCGGCACGGACCTCTGAGCAGGGCGGCCCGCCCCGTCATGGCCCGTTCCTCATCACCACTGGTCAACTGGAGCCAGTACCTCCCCCTGCGCGTCGTCGCGGGACTGGTGCAGTGCTTCTCACCCGAACAGAATCTGAGAACGGCCGCAACCGTCGGCAGCGTGTTCTGGAACTGGAATGCGAAGCGGCGACAACGAGCGATCGACAACATCCGGATGAGCTTTCCCGACTGGACCCGTGATCGGGCGGAGGAGGTCGGGCACGCGTCCTTCCAGTACATGTTCCAGCTTGCCATGGTCGACGCCGTGATGATGGGACGGCTGGTGACTCCCGACACCTGGCCGAAGACCCTGCAGCTTGGAAACATCGACCGCGTACTGGATCGCCTCATCGATGGTCGCCCCATGCTGATGCTCACTGGTCACTGCGGAAACTGGGAACTGCTCGGCTACGGTGTCTCCGTACTCGGATACCCGCTGACCGCCATCGCCAGGCCGCTGGACAATCCGCTGATCAACGACTGGGTACTCCGCATTCGGGAATCGCACGGACTCCGCATCCTCACCAAGTGGGGCGCAACGCCCGAGATCCAGCGTTCGATTCAGGCGGGGCAGCACATCGGCTTCATCGCCGACCAGAACGCAGGCGACCAGGGGATCTTCGTTCCGTTCTTCGGCCGACTCGCCTCGAGCTACAAGTCGATCGCACTGCTCGCCATGCGCTACGAGATGCCGATCGTCTGCGCGCAGGCCCGGCGGATCGGACAGCAGTTCAAATACGAGCTGGTCTGCAGCGACATCATCGATCCCGAAGATTGGCGGGATGCGGACGACCCGCTGTACACGATCACCGCACGCTACACCCGCGCGATCGAAACGCTGATCCGCGGGGCACCCGAACAGTACCTCTGGCTGCATCGCAGATGGAAGAGCCGTCCCCGGCACGAGCGGGAAGGAAAGTCGACGCCGGAATCGCTGATCGACAAGATGCGGAGCCTGCCGTGGATGGATGAAGACGAGATCCAACGCGTCGTCGAACATTCCAACCGGTCCGCGAGCCGGACGTCATGAACCGGCTCCAGAACACGCTGGTCATGGTGGTCGACGACGATCCGGACGTGCTGGACGGCATCGATCTCGCGCTGCGATCCGAGGGGGCCCGGACCCTGCGTGCCGAGGACGGGAACGAGGCGATTGCGACATGGCGCAGTCACAATCCCTCCGTGGTCGTACTCGACATGATGCTTCCCAAGCGATCCGGATTCCTGGTCCTCGAGGAACTGGTCGAATCGGACACCCCCCCCATCGTCGTGATGGTGACGGCCAACGAGGGCAAGCGTCATTCCAGCTACGCACAGTCGCTGGGCGTCCACGCCTACCTCAACAAACCCGTACCACTCGAACTGCTCATCCAGACGATTTCCGAACTCCTGGAAAGCACGTCGCCCGGCAGCGGGTAGGATGTGCAGCCANCCACCGGCGANCCANCCGTGAACCAGACCTTCGTCATCCTGTCACCTGANGAATCCCGANCCGGGGGACTCGCGCCNATCGGTACGCGGGCCGAGATCGTCAAGGCCCTGGAACCGTTGAACACCGCTCCGGAGCGTCCCGGAGAAGAAGTGCTCTGGGGGCCGGGGATCCGCATCGATCTTCCACCGGAAAAGGATCCCGTGGATCAGATGCTGCTCACGGTCGTCGAGGAGGAGATCGCCTTCCTCGTCATCATGCGAATCGGCCGCATCTGCCAATGGCGAATGCTGGATCCCGAAACGGGACGGGAACTCGACGCGTGATCCGCGCGAACTCGTCGGTTGATCGAACCCGACAAGTCGTGCCGGCTCAGGCCGCCTGACGACAAAGCCTGCCCAGCGGGGTGTAGAACCCGTACGGGCCGTGGTTGAACATGGCGCCGGACACACCTCGACCCACCAGCTTCTTCATGTACTTCATCGCCGATTCCGGATCGACCTCGATGAGACGTCCGACATCGGTGGTGCATCCTTCAAGCCCCTGCTCGACTGCATAGGCGCGGGCATGCCGTTCATCGGTGAACACGAGCACGCACGGTTCGTCGTGCATGATCCATATGAGCGGATCATCGTTGTCGGCGACATCGGATACGAAGTACCAGGATCCCAGGTCGAGAATCCTCGACCAGATGTCGTCTTCCGCGGCCGAACCCTGCAGTGCCTGTCCGACGAGACGATCGATGGAGCCCGTCTCGATCGATGCATAGGACCTGGCCGCGTCGCTCGTCTCGCCGAGTTCGAACCGGACGCTCCACGGACCGTGGTTGAATCGGATGGCACGAATTCCCCATCGATCAAGTTCGGTCAGGAAGTCGTCCAACTCCGCAACACGGATTCGGCGCACACTCGAACAGGTATCGACATGATCNCCAAGCCAGGTATGCAGCGCACGATCGGCGCGTCGTTCATCGGTGAACACCAGCAGAACGGGATCGCCGTCCTCCCATGCGATGCAGAACGGACGATCCTCGGCGTTGCCTAGTTCGATGCTGTACCAGGCGTTGAGGTTGAAGATCGCCTTCAGCAGTGCATCCCGACTGTCTCGGGTCGGCATGTCCTCGTATTCCTGAATCAGTTGGTTGATTGTGCGTCGTACGTGTCTGACCATGGCTGTCTTCCCCTTTCCGGGCCGTTCAAGGACGGCAGGTCCAGTGCAGGTGGTTCTGCAGACACAATCAGATACGGACGCGATCCCGTTGGGGGTTCTGCGAATCCGCCGACCATTGGGGTTTTTCTTCGTTCAGCGGTCGGAAACGGCCACGAAACGACCGGTACCCGCGTCCAGTAGACGCCATTCGGACCGATCACCCTCCGACGGCCACCAGGGACGCTTGCCGCTCGCGGAACCATCGGTTCGCAACGGACCAAGATCGGGCTGTTCCAGGGCCGCAGCCATCTCGGCCAGCGACACCCGACCCTGATGCAGGCCCGGTGTGCACCGGATGAGACCGCGGGTGTAGGGATGCAACGGCGAACGAAGCACTTCCGACGTGGGGCCCAGTTCGCAGATGCGACCCCGACAGAGAACGCACACCCGATCCGCTCGCTCCCCGACCAGAGCCATGTCGTGTGAGATGAGCAGCAGACCCATCCCCGCCTCCGAGACCAGCGACTGCAGCAGATCCAGCACTCCTCGCTGCGTACGGACATCCAAGGCCGTGGTTGGCTCGTCCGCGATCAGAACCGTCGGATTGCCCGCGATGGCCATGGCGATCATGACCCGTTGACGCATGCCGCCACTGAACCGATGCGGCGGCTCGTCGTACCGAGCGGCCGGATCCGGCAGACCAACCCGTTCCAGCAGGGAGATCGCGCGATGCCTGGCCTCGCGTCCCGACAGTCCGTGATGACGCCGCACGACTTCCGACACCTGTTCCCCGATGGAGAACACCGGATTGAGTGCGGACATCGGTTCCTGAAAGATCATTCCGATGCCGGATCCCCGGATGTGCTCCAGTTCCCGGCGGGAGAACTCCGACACCGTCCGGCCAGCGATTTCGATGCGGCCCGAGATCCGCTGCACGCCGGGCCCCGGCAGCAGCCCCATGATCGACAGGGCGGTCATCGACTTCCCGCTGCCGGATTCCCCGACCAACGCCAGAATCTCGCCCCGGCCCAGTTCGAATCCCACGTCACGGACAATCGCGTGGCGGGACGCCCCCCCCTGCTCCACGGCATCGATGCACAGATCCTCGACGGACAACAGCGTCATGTGGTCACCCGCCCCGCACGCTGGCGTGGATCGACGGCCAGACGCAATCGCTCGCCTACGCAGTTGAGTGCCACCAGCGTGATCCCGATGAACAGACAGGGCCACAGGATGATCCACCACCGGCTGCGGACGCTGTTGATCTCCGCCAATCCATCCGCTGCCAGATTTCCCCAACTCGGCAGCGGTTCCCGAACACCGATTCCGAGAAAGCTCAGAAAGGCTTCGGCGAGAATCGCCATGGGAATCGTCAGGGTGGCGTACACGATGATCGGACCGGCCAGATTGGGCAGAAGATGCCGGAGGAACTGACGCCGTCTTGGTACGCCGATGGCACGGCATGCCTCCATGAACGGACGCGTACGAAGACTCAGGACCTGACCTCGTACGACTCGGGCGATCGTCAACCAGCTAATGGCCGCAATCGCCAGCCACAGTGTCATGCAGTTGATCAGCAGGCCGATCCCCGGATCACGTCCGGCTCCGGCCAGGACGGTGTCGCGGACTCCGTCCACCGCGACCGCAATCAGGACGACCAGGAGAATGGCGGGAAGTCCGTAGAAGACGTCGACGATCCGCATCATGAAGGCATCGATGCGACCTCCCGCCCACCCGGCACAGGTTCCCCACAGCGTACCGATGATCAGGGCCGATACCGCGGCTGCAAGGCCGATCACCAGACTGATGCCGCCGCCAGCCAGCACACGGACGAAGAGATCCCGACCCACGCGGTCCGTTCCGAAGACGAGGTATCCGGCCTTCTCCCGCTGCACGGTGGCCGCTTCATCCTCCGAATGCGATGCCCAGGAGGGTGGCAGCATCGCAAGCTTCGGTTGGACGGATTCGAATCGACGGGATGCGTTCACACCGTCGGCGGTGCGTGCCAGTGTCCAGGGAAGGCTGCACACGCAGAGCAGGAATACGACCGACAGCACACCGATCCCGAACCAGCCCATGAGGTGCATGGAACGAGGCGGCCGAATCCGTCCGGCAACGTCGGAGTGCTTCATCGCGTCTGATGGTACTTGATCGCGTCAGGGGGATGCTGTGGCGGGAGCCCGGGCCGCTTCGATGCCCCCGGGACGACCGGTGAGTCGAGCAAGCTCCTCCTGCACGACCGAATCGAACTCGGTCCGCTGGAACTCGACCTGGGCCTTGAGCTCCTTGAGCTGCTCCTCCATCCGTTCGATGTACAGCATCTGGTTCCCGAGTTCGAGGCCGAGACGGATCTGCAGCTGCCCCTGCAACTGCTGGGTGAGGGAATCGATCCGATCCGTATCGTCGGGTTCATCACGCTGGACGGTACGAATCTCGCTCGCAAGACGCTGCACCGAAGCATCGACCCGAAGTTCGACCAGCTTCAGCTGATACAGCTTGGGATCGGAGGCCTTCAACTCGGCCAGTCCCGTCAAACGGGGACCCTGCCGTCGGATGATTCGTTCGAACTCCGTCGGATCCTGTTCACAGAGCGTCCGAAGCTGCTTGGCGAACTCGGGGTCGAGTTCATCGGCGACCTCGAGGCATCGATCCACGAAGGCCTGTGACAGATCACGCGAAGCGATGGGCCGCTTGGGCACCTTGGGACCGATTCGGGGACCGGTGCCCTTCGGTGCGTTGCCCGGTTTCTCGCGAATGGTCTTGCGAATCGCCGTGACCGAGTCGTCGGACATCGCCGCCACGGGATTGGGTGACAGGGCAATGATCGCGCATGCCGCCAGAAGGCCGCATGCAATCAGGGTGCGGAGTGCGATGTTCATGGAGTGAACTCCAGATCGTAGGTGCCCATGACCGGATTCTGGATGGCGTCCAGAACCGCGACCAGATCACCGGAGAGATCGTCGAATCGAAGATCACGCGTGGCCACGTAGGGTGAAAGTTCCTCGAAGGCGGACGGACGACTCGTCTCCAGCAGCACCAGTTCCGCCGCCGGTGAGATCGGAACCGGATCAACGTCGACCGTCACCGGATCCTGCACCGCCACCACCCCTTCAGTCGTCGCAGTGGTGCGGGGTGCGGAGGACTGCGCCACCAGCCACCCTCCGGCGACAAGGAGCCCCACACAGGCGGCCATGGCCAGCCACTGGGCGGCCATGGATCGATTCCGAATCCGCTCACCCGGGAACGGAATGGGGGCGGCGTTGCCGTGGAACTCCTCCAGGGAGGCGGCGACCACCCGATCGGTGAGCCCAGGGGGAATGGCGACCTCACCGAGCGTCCGACCGAGCAGATGATCGAACTGCCGGTCGCGATCGGTGAAATCATCCCCCAGGGGCTCCCGGGAGGGGTTCATTTCGGGATGTGCTGACTGCTGGTCCATGATGTGTTCATTCCTAGAACGATGGTCGATCCGGTTGAATTGCAGGGATGTGACACCTGATTTCCGTGTATTTCAGTCGTCCTCATCCACGCCCAGCATCTCCTTGAGCCGCTTGAAGGCCCTGAAATGGCGGGCCAGAACGGTTCCGAGCGGTTGCTGGAGCACTTCGGCGATCTGTTTGAAACTTAGTCCCGAAACGTGCCGGAGATGCAGAATCTCCTGATCCGCCTCCTGAAGGGACGCAACGGCCTCCTGCAGGGCCCGGGAGAGTTCCAACTGCTCCTGCCCGCGTCCTTCTCCGGCGGATTCGACCCGGGGTGTCGTTTCCATGGCTGAAAGGGTGTCATTCGCGACATTCACGGCATGTCGACCACGACGTCGCATCTCGTCCCGGAGACGATTCATGGCGATTCGGAAGAGCCAGGGCTCGAATTTCCCCTGTTCGTCGTACGCCGCCAGTTTCGTGACCACGGTGCAGAAGGTGGATTGGGTCAGCTCTTCGGCCAGTTCCGCATTGCGACAGCGGGAGAACAGCAGCGCGTAGACTCTGGAACCNTAGGCCTCGACGACNTGCTGCCAGGCCAGTTCGTCCCCTGCGCCGGCCCGGCGAAGGATGTCCTGGAATCCGGATGTATCGGGCTGAGGGGTCATGCGACGCGTCTGCGTCCGTGGACGCGGGGTTCGGCTCCCGGGTATGGGCCTCTCCGAATGTTGCAACGGTATTGAGGTCATGATCGTCGATACAGGGGTCTGACGTACAATCCTCGTCGCTGATGCGAACCTTCCCGAAAACCGCGGCGAATCACCTCCTGGAGCCCCCTGAATGCTCATGATGCTCCTCCTGCTTGCCGCAGGCATCACGCTGCTGCTTCTGGGCGGCCAACTGCTTGTCGACGGCGCAGTGGTGATTGCACGTCGAATCGGCGTCTCGACGCTGGTGATCGGTCTGACCATCGTGGCCTTCGGTACCAGTGCACCGGAACTTGCCCTCAACGTCGTCGCCGCCACGAACGGCGAGACCGGGCTCGCATTCGGCAACGTGGTCGGATCCAACACCGCGAACATCGGTCTCGTCATCGGCCTCAGCGCGCTGGTTGCACCCCTGCTGGTATCGAGCCGAATCATCCGGCTCGAACTTCCCTGGCTCATGGTGGTGACCACGCTCTTCCTGCTGCTGACCTGGCTTCCACCGGGCGTGGATGACGCGCCGGGATACAACCGAATCGACGGGNTCATCCTGGTGCTGGCCGTCGTCGTGCTCGCGTTCCACTGGTACCGGGTCGGTCGGCGCGAAGAGGATGATCCGCTGACGCAGGAAGCGGCCCCGGACGCCGGCGATGCGGGATGGTTGGGTCGATCATCCTGGCTCTGCTGGATCGCACTGCTGGTCGGACTCGGCATGCTGGTTGCCGGAGGCAAGGCGGCGGAAGTCGGTGCCATCGGCATCGCGAAGGCCCTGCAGGTCGATGAAGTGCTCATCGGCCTCACCATCGTCGCGGTCGCCACGACGCTTCCGGAAATCGCCACGTGCGTGATCGCCGCGCGCAAGGGACAGCCCGACCTCGCGGTCGGTACCGTGGTCGGCTCCAACCTCTTCAACATCGTTCTGGTCATGGGCATCACCAGCATCGTGCACCCGGTCCCGGTCCCGGAGACCGGCGGGTGGTGGGCACTGGGTTCGATGCTCGCCTTCACCCTGCTGCTGTGGCCGCTTGCACTCAGCAGGCGCAACATCGGCCGCCTCGAGGGCTGCATGCTGCTGCTGCTCTACGTGGTGGCCATCGGGGGTGCCGTCTGGATCGAGTCGGACCGTCCATCGGAGCCGGAGGCCGCGATGCGGACAGGGCTCGACGTCCGGTCAGATCGGCAGATCGTCGTCGTCGATCACCCCTGACGAAGGCGGTACGACGGTGGACGGCATGTCCGACGGGGGCGCACTGTACGAATAGTTGTGGAAGCGCGTGGTCGCCGCATCCCACTGCAGGTTGACGATGCCGGTCGGACCGTTTCGCTGCTTCGAGATGATGATCTCCGCCTGGCCGAGCTTGTCCGGATTCGCACTCTTCCACTCCTCGTCCGGGTGGTAGTACTCCTCGCGGTGCAGCATGAGGATCACATCCGCATCCTGCTCGATCGAGCCCGATTCACGAAGATCGCTCATGCGGGGACGATGTCCCTCGCGATGCTCAGCGGCCCGGTTCAGCTGACTGAGGCAGATGACGGGGACGTTGAGTTCACGCGCCATGGCCTTCACGCCACGGCTGATCTCGCTGACCTCCTGCTGCCGGTTCTCGACGCGGTGACCGGAGGACATCAACTGGAGGTAGTCGATGACGATCATTCCGATGTCATGACGCTGCTTGAGACGGCGTGCCTTGGCACGCAGCTGCACGAGGTTGAGACCCGGCGTGTCGTCGATGTGGATGGGGGCATCCTGCATCTCGTCGCAGGCCGACATCAGGGCGGAGAAATCCGCCGGCTCGAGCATGTTGCGTCGAAGCCGGTCGCCGTTGATGCGGGAACGGGAGGCCAGCATTCGCTGTACCAGCTGGGTACCACTCATCTCCAGACTGAAGACGGCGACCCCCTGCCCCTGCAGACCGACATGCTCGGCTATGTTCAGGGCGAAGGCGGTCTTACCCATCGAAGGCCGGGCCGCCAGAATGATCATCTCGCCCCGCTGCAGACCGCCGGTCATGCGGTCGAGTTCGGAGAAGCCGCAGCCGATGCCCGTGATGGTCTTTCCTTCGCGTGCTTCGATCTGCTCCATCGTGACGGTGATGAGATCCTGCAGACTCGACGCCTGACGGGTCTCGTACTGCTGGGCGATCCGGAAGATCTTCCGCTCGGCGTTCTCGAGGATGTCCCTGGACTCGTCGGGACTTCCGTAGGCATCGCAGAGAATTTCACCGGCCGCCTCGATCAACTGACGGATGACGGCCTTCTCCTTGACGAGCCGGGCGTAGTGCGTCGCGTTGGCGGCCGAGGGGACGGCATTGGCCATGTTCACCAGGTAGTCGAGACCACCGACGGCACTGAGGGTCTCGCGGTCCATCAACTGCTGATGCAACTGGACGATGTCGAGCGAGGAATGCTCCTCGTACAGGCTGCACATCGCCGCGTAGATCTCGCCGTTGGTCGGCTTGTAGAAGTCGTTGACGTCGGAGACCACCTGAATGACGTCGGCGATGATGTTGGGATCGATGAGGATCGAACCGAGCAGGCTCATCTCCGCTTCGATCGCGNGCGGCGGAAGGGTTTCCAGCAGCGTCGACAGCTGCCGCATGTCGCCTTCGCGACGCTGGGCGGTGCCGGAACTGATCTCGGATTTCGCCGGGGCCTTCCCCATGTGCTCTCTCCTCTGAATCGTGCATCCTACACGACATCGCCCGTCCGAATTCACAGCCCCCGCTGGGGATGCGCGCAGCGTTCGCTGCGGGCGGAAATGCCCGGCAGGGCCTGATCAGAGGTCACAGTCGATCCACTAGGACGCGACGCTCGATAGGGGCGTGATCTCGACCGTGCTTTCGGCCTTGATCCCGTCTCCATCGGACTTGTCCTCGAGCGCGTCCCGCATAAGCCTGCCGACCTTGAACTTCACGGTCCGCTTTGCCGGCACGGGCACTCGTTCGAGTGTCCTCGGGTTCTGTGCCATGCGCGGAGCGCGATCCCGGATCTCGAAGACACCGAAGTCGCGGAATTCAAGACGATTGCCCTTGCTCAGTTCGACGATGACGTTGTCGAGGAANCTCTGGACCGTGGCCTTGACCACCGTCCGCTTCTGGTTCGTTTCCTCGGCAATCCTGTCAATCAGATCCTTCTTGGTCGTGGTGGCCATCAGGTTGTCGCCTCATCCATGGTCGAACGTCCCCAACGCCCGACAACCATCTGTCCTGTTAAACCGAAACGACTTGGTGTACACCGATCCCGCATTCAAACGAATCGGGAATTGATCGAATCGGTCCCTCCAAACTGGGCACTCGCAGTGTGCCGGGAGGTGTCAGATCGAGTTCCGACCCTCCGTACGAGTTGATTCCCAGTATGGCGATCGCCCTCTGGGGCGTCAAGACAGGCAACCCCGTTTCGGAATGGTTCAAGAAACCGGCCCTCGTTGAGACCTGATTTCAGGGCTGATCACGGTACTGGATGGACCGGGTCGAACGAAGGTAGTTCTCCCTCGACCGGCCGTTGAGGATCCATTGCTGGTCCCAGACCCGCACCTCGGCTTCGTCGACGGACGCCATCAGGGGGATCCGATCGGCTCCGAGAGCCTCATTTCGGCGATGATTGAGGATATTCAGCTGCCCGGCGGGCCAGGCGGACGAGCCGGCCAGCTCCAGCAGGCCCGGAGCCGGCAGCACCAGCTGACTGGTCAACTTCCGGTGGACCTCCCGCTCCGGCCCCGGACGATCGGCGACTCCGGCGGCACCAGCCCGGCAGCCGACCTGGAGGCACGCGGATGCCAGAAGGACGATCGACAGGATGGGCATGGTCCGGCTTCGCATGATTGCGTTCTCCCTCACACGACAAGTATGCCCGAAACCANNGGAAACGCGACAAAAAGCGGTGTGGTATTTATGCAACACGAGGTGGTGTGGACACCACCCACCGGGGAGCAGGCCCTACATGGGCTTCTCCTCGATGGTCTGATCNTGGATTTCCAGCAGCTTCGACTTGTCGAAGACCATCTCGTTTCGAGTCAGTCCTACGACCTCGTAGCGCGGAGTCAGCTCGATGGCGTCGACCGGACAGGCCTCTTCACACATTCCGCAGAAGATGCACCGCAGCTCGTCGATGTCGAACTGCTTGGGATACTTCTCGCGGTCCTCCCATGGGGATTCGTCCGCCACGATGTGGATGCAGTTCGCAGGACACGCGGTCGCGCACATGAAGCACGCCACGCAGCGGACCCGACCGTCCTCGTCGCGATTCAGCCGGTGAACGCCGCGGAAGGTCTCCCGACACTGACCGCCCTCCTCGACATCGCGATGGTCACGCTTTTCCTCCGGATACTGGACCACCCAGAGGTTCTTCTTATTCTTCCCGTCTCGACCCACGTTGCCCAGGCAGTGCCGGAGGGTCGTTCCGAGCCCCTTGAACACCGCGGGCAGAAAAAGGCGATCCGCACGGCTCATTCGAGCCGGAGTCACGTCGATGATATCCCTGTCATCAATGCTCACGGAAGGCTCCATTCCGGTGGGCGGGTGCCGACCGGACGCGTCCCCTGATGATAGCCGGGAACTGGCCGAGTTCCCTACTGTTAGTATNCAGAACATGCCTCCACATGCCCCTTCATCGGCCGGATCCGACTCCATGGCCAGACTCTGGAAGCTTTCTGCCATGGGATTCACCATGGCCAGCGAAATTCTTGCGGGACTCGTCCTTGGCTGGCTGATCGACAAGTGGGCCGGAACCGACAACATCTTCCTGATCGTCGGAACCCTCATGGGCATCATCGTGGGGATGACCAGTTTCATACGGACCGCCCTGAAGGCCAGCAGGGCGGCCGGGCGGCCGGATTCGAGGCCTCCGGGGACCAAACAATGACCGAGGCCGAGAGAATGCCCCTGCTGNCCCTGCCCACGGGGAGACTGTTGCTGGCCTCCACCGTGGGACCGCTCGGGGTCGGCATCGTCTGGCTGCTGGTCGGCGGCTTCCTCTGTTCCCCGGAGACCGGACTCACCGGGCTTTGGTCCGGCATCGTCGTCGCCGCCGTCGGGGNGGTGGCCGACCTGCTGATGACCCCCTGGCGACCGCGGCCGGTGACCAGTTGGATGAACCGCTGGATCCTGCACTCGATCCTGCGGATCGGGGGCACCATCGGCTTGGTGATCTTGCTATACTTCGCCTCCTCTCCGGACCCCGCCAACCTGCTTTTTTCCTACCTTGCGTGCTTTCTGGTGGGACTTGCATGGGGAACGGGAGTCTGGACTGAGTCCCTCAGGAAGTCGGGTCGACAGACGGCCCGATCGCAGCAAGCGGAGTAGGCAATGCANCTCATTGCATTCGGCGACAACCCACTTGGCCACGTCGTAGACAAGGCGATCATCGGCGGTGAAAATCCCATCTTCGCCGACACTGCTTCCGCCACCCCCTACCTCACCATGCACATGGTTTCATTGCTGGTGGCGGGACTCATATTCATGCTGATCATGCTGTACGTCAGCAAGCGAATCGCCACCGGACGCGAANNCGAAGACAACGATCGCTACCTGACGCACGGTCGATTCGCCCAGATGATCGAAGTGATCATCCTCTACCTGCGGGACAACTCCATTCACCCCGTTCTCGGTGACGAGAACACGAAAAAGTACCTGCCGTTCCTCCTCGCCCTCTTCTTCTTCATCCTCACCTGCAACGTCATCGGACTCATTCCGTTGATGGACTTCCAGTATCTGGGGTCCGGGATCATGGGCAGCGAACTCGAATGGGCATTCTTCGGCGGTACCGCCACCAGCAATCTTGCAGTCACCGCGGCCCTCGCCGCGATCTGCTTCATCGTCATCCAGGTGCACGCCTTCAAGGAACTGGGCATCAAGGGATGGCTGGGCCACCTCACCGGAGGTGCTCCGCCCTACATGCTTCCGATCATGCTGCCCGTGGAACTCATGGGCATGCTCATCAAGCCCAGCGCACTTGCCGTCCGGCTGTTCGCGAACATGGTCGCCGGCCACACGCTCATGGCCATGCTCGCCCTGTTCGGAAAGATGGCCTACGGNGGCCTCGGTGTCGGCGGCCTGCTGGGNATCAGTGCGATNTCCATCGTCTCTGCGGTGGCGATCGGCTTCCTGGAACTGTTCGTCGCCTTNCTACAGGCGTTCATCTTCATGTTCCTCACNACGGTGTTCATCAGCCAGATGTCNCACCATCATGAGGATCACCACGAGGAATTCGAAGAAGGCCTGACCGAGTATTCAGAGGTTCCGGCCACCTGACNTGATTCGATCGAGGCCNGGCACTCGTGATTGCCGCGAACCGGANCCNAGATCATTGAACTACTTCANCTGATGAGGAAACCAAGGAAATGAAGAACACATTCGCCCTGATGGCTCTCTCTTTCGTCGTNCTGACCGTGCTCGGATCCGACGCCGCACTCGCGGCCGAGGGTGCTGAAGGTGCTGCGGCAGCTTCGTCCGGTCTCAAGGGACTCGGTGGTGGCATCGCAGCAGGCCTCGCCGCCATCGGCGCTGCCATCGGCATCGGCAACATCGGCAGCAACGCCGTCCAGTCCATCGCCCGTCAGCCCGAGATGACCGGCCCCATCGGCACGAACATGATCATCACCGCCGCACTGGTCGAGGGTGTTGCCCTCTTCGCCGTGGTCGTTGGTCTTCTTGGNATCATCGGCTGAGCCGGTGAACCNGACGGGCNCCTTCGGGNGCCAGAGNAGAAGGAGGTAGCGCATGCTCGCCCTGCTGCTTGCCGCATCGGACGGTGACCCCAATCCGTTGAACGTCGATCTGGCGCCCGCCATCACGGCGCTGATCGTGTTCGGCCTGGTCTGCCTCGTGTTCTTCACGAAGGTCTGGCCCGCGATCGGAAAGGGATTGGACGACCGACAGGCGAAGATCCGCCAGGAGATCGAGGCGGCCGAACAGGCCCAGGCCGAGGCCCGGGCCTCCATGGACCGTCAGCAGGAGGAGTTGGCCAAGGCGAGAGCCGAGGCCCACGAGATGATCTCCAAGGCCAAGGCGGATGCCGAGGCCACCGCTCGGGACCTTCGGGACCGGGCTCAGAAGGAGCTCACCGAGCTGCGTGAGAACGCCAGTCTGGAGATCCGGGCCGCCAAGGAGGCGGCCATCACGGAGCTCCACGCCGAAAGTGCGACGCTGGCAACTGCCATCGCCTCCCGCATCCTCCAGCGGGAGATCAACCCCCAGGACCAGCAGAGCCTCATCGACGAGTCGCTGCGGGATCTGGAAACGGTGCGAAACGGCTGAGGAACGAACATGGCCACCCAGACCGACACCCTGGCCCGTACCTACGCCACCAGCCTCTACGAGTTGGCGGACGAAGGTGGCGGTCGTGACCGGGTCATGGAGGTCGCCGACGAACTGGAGCAGATCTGCGAACTGCTCCGCGGCGACCGCCAGTTCCTCGAACTGTTCACCTCCCCCATCATCGACACCGCCCGGCGTTCCGAGGCCATCACCCGAATCTTTGCCGATCGGGTCTCGGAGCTCACGGTCCGCTTCCTGGTGATCCTGAATCGAAACGGTCGCCTGGGACACCTGGATTCGATTCAGATCGCCCTCGACCAACTGGTCCAGGAGGCGTTCGGTCGCATCGAAGTGGATGTCATCACGGCTTCCGAGATCGACGAAGCCGCCAAGAACCGCATCGGTGAACGCATCAAGCAGGCACTTGGCAAGGAACCCGTCATGCACTCGTACACCGACCCCTCCATCATCGGCGGTGTCCGGTTGCGAATCGGCGACGAATTGATCGACGGATCGGTGGCCACGAGGCTTCGCCGGATGGGCGCCGCCCTGCAACAGCAAGGGGGCAACGACATCCGATCCAAGATCGACCGGTTCCTGGAGGATGACGCATGATCCGCCCGGCCGCGATCATGCTTGCCGCGACCATGCTCACCGCCGGAACGGTGCATGCCGATGAACAACCGGCCGTGCTCTCCACCACCGGGCGGGCCACTCTGGAAATTCCCGCCGATCAATTGCGGATCAGCCTCGGGGTGGAGACCGCAGGCAAGACCGTGGAGGATGCCAATGCATCCGCGGTCGAGACCATGGACGGGATCATCAGGGCCATGGACAAGCTCGGCCTCGAGCGGAAGACCGAGTACACCATCGAACGCTACAACGTGGAAACGCAGTGGTCTCCGCGGCCACGCAATCCCGAGCCCAACTGGCGTCCCACGATCGTCGGCTACACGGTAAACGCCCAGATGCGGATCAAGACCGGCAAGCTCGAACTCGCCGGACGCATCATCAGCGCCGGCGTCGACGCCGGTGCCAACGAGATCGGAAACATCGTCTTCGATCTCGCCGACCCCCGGAACTCCCGCGACNAGGTCATCCGGGCCGCAACCCAGAACGCAATGGACGACGCTTCGAGCATGGCGAAAGCCGCGGGCGTCGAACTCGTGCGCATCCAGTCCCTTTCACTGGATGGAAGCAACTACCAGCCCCGCCAGTTCAAGGCCGCCGCCGACTACGGCCGTGCCGCGACGCTGGAACGGGCCTACTCCGCGCCTCCCGCCCCGATCGTCTCGGGCGACGTGACGGTCAACGCAACCGTGCAACTCACCTGGCTGATCACCGGCCCCTGACGAAAACACACCGACCCGTCATAGACGGACGTTTCGAAGGAAGAACGACGTGAAGATCAAGACCGACGAAATCACCTCTGTCATCAAGCAGGAAATCGAACAGTTCTCAAGTGAACTCGAGATCTCCGAAGTTGGACGCGTCGTCGANGTCGGCGACGGNATCGCCCGGATCTACGGTCTTTCCAAGGCCATGGCCGGCGAACTGCTCGAGTTCGAGACGGAACGCGGACCGATCATGGGCCAGGCCATGAACCTGGAATCCGACACCGTCGGTGCCGTGATCTACGGCGACTACCTCGCCGTTCGCGAAGGTGACATGGTCCGCTCGACCAGCCGTCTGCTGGAAGTACCCGTCGGCGATGGGCTGCTCGGACGTGTCGTCGATCCCCTGGGTGCACCCCTGGACGGCAAGGGAGCCGTGAACTCCACCGAGACCCGCAAGTTGGACATCGTGGCTCCGGGCATCGCAGCCCGACAGCCCGTGACCGAACCGCTGCAGACCGGCATCAAGGNCATCGACTCGATGATTCCCATCGGCCGNGGCCAGCGTGAACTCATCATCGGCGACCGNAAGACCGGNAAGACCGCGGTCGCCCTGGANGCGATCATCAACCAGNNGCAGTTCTGGGGNACCGACGATGCCGTGGTCTGCNTCTACGTCGCCGTCGGCCAGAAGGATTCGACCGTGGCCGGCGTGGTCGACACGCTCCGCAAGAACGGTGCCATGGACTACACCATCGTGGTCAACGCCGGTGCGTCCAGCCCTGCCCCCCTGCAGTACATCGCGCCCTACGCCGGCTGTGCCATGGGCGAGTACTTCATGTGGAACGGCAAGGAGGGCAAGAAGCCCAAGCACGTCCTGTGCGTCTACGACGATCTGTCCAAGCAGGCGACCGCCTATCGTCAGCTTTCGCTGCTGCTCCGCCGTCCGCCCGGACGTGAAGCGTACCCCGGCGACGTGTTCTACCTGCACAGCCGTCTACTCGAGCGAGCCACCAAGCTTTCCGACGAGAACGGCGGCGGGNCCCTGACCGCACTTCCGATCATCGAGACCCAGGAAGGCGACGTGTCGGCCTACATCCCGACCAACGTGATTTCGATCACCGACGGTCAGATCTACCTGCAGCCGGAACTCTTCTCCTCCGGCGTCCGTCCCGCCGTGAACGTGGGCATCTCGGTCAGCCGGGTGGGCGGCAACGCCCAGATCAAGGCGATGAAGGAAGTCGCGGGCTCCCTCCGCCTNGACCTCGCCGCCTTCCGGGAGCTCGAGGCCTTCGCTCAGCTCGGCACCGAACTCGACAAGGCCAGCCAGCAGCAGCTGGACCGTGGTGGCCGGATGGTCGAACTTCTCAAGCAGGGGCAGTATTCCCCCTTCGACGTCATCGACCAGTGCATCTCGATCTTCGCCGGTTCCAAGGGCTTCCTGGACGACCTGCCGCTGGACAAGGTTCACGCCTTCGAGGCCGATCTTCTGGACCACTTCCGAGGCCCCGGCAAGGGGCTGCGGGACAAGCTGGTTGAATCCTCCTCCTTCAAGCAGATCAACGAGGAGTTCGAAGCCGCCATCGGCGAGTTCAAGCAGGTCTGGTCCAGCTGACCAGCCCCGACATCATCGATTCACCGACGCCCCGCCGACCCCGGCGGGGCGTCTTCGTTGGGAGCACGNAGGGGTATTCAGCCGATGATGAAGCATCATGAACACTCTCTCGAAACAGCTTCACGCCGCCATGCAGGCCGTTGCCACCGCCTGCCAGATCACCCGGGCCGTGCAGGAACGGCTGGNGGAAGTCACCGCCCTGACCAAGGACGATCGCAGCCCCGTGACCGTGGCCGACTACGCCGCCCAGGCCATCGTGACGCTGACCCTCCAGGAGATGCTCGACGACCCCGCTGATCACCGCATCGTCGGAGAAGAGGACGCTGACGGACTTGCCGGCGATGACGCGGCCGTCGTCCGACGGGCGATCGTCGAGGTCGTCGGGCACTGGCGAAACGGAATCGATGAACAGGANGTGCTTGCGGCCATCGATTCCTGCGACCATGACGGAACCTCGGAGTCCTACTGGACACTCGATCCGGTCGACGGCACCAAGGGATTCCTGAGAGGCCAGCAATACGCAATCGCTCTGGGACGAATCGAACACGGTCACGTGGTGGCGGGGGTCATGGGATGCCCCGCCCTGCCGGTGAGTCAGAGCGCACCGCTCGACACGCCCGATCCGATCGGCGTGCTGTACGCCGCTGCCGAAGGCCAGGGCTCGTGGGAGTTCGCCGGATGCGACCCCGAGGCCGATCGTCTCCGAATCCGGACCCGACCCGAGCAGGCCGATCGATCCTGGCGATTCTGCGGGTCGGTCGAAAAGGCCCATTCAAGCCGCAATGACAGCGATCGCGTGTCGGATGCCGTTGGAAACGTCGGAGAACCGGTTCGTCTGGACAGTCAGTGCAAGTACGCCATGGTTGCTCGCGGCCAGGCGGATGCGTACCTTCGACTGCCCACCCGGGCGGGATACGTGGAGAAGATCTGGGACCACGCGGCCGGATCGATCATCGCATCGGAAGCCGGTGCAGTGGTGACCGACATCCACGGACGACCACTGGACTTCGGCCAGGGAGCGAGACTGGAACGGAACCGGGGCGTCATCTGCGCCTCTCCGGATGTGCACGGCAAGATCATCGAAGCCATCGACCAGCTCGGCATCGATGCGGAATCGAAGGACTGATCACCNACACCATCGAGGACCCTCAGCATGCCGTTCGAAGCCTGGTTCACACTTGCCGTCCTCGCCATGATCATCGTCGCGCTGATCTCGAATCGGATCGGAATGGACGTCGCCATGCTGGGTGGACTGATCCTGCTGATGGCCACCGGTATCGTTTCGATCGAAACGGCAGTCGAAGGCTTCGCATCCCAGGCCGTCATGATGATCGGTGGCCTGTACGTCGTCGCAGCCGGCATGCGGGAGACCGGGGCCATCGAGATCGCGGCGAACAAGCTGCTGGGCCGACCCACGAGCGAGACGGAAGCGAAGATCCGACTGCTGGGCCCGGTGGCTCTGCTGTCGGGCTTCATGAACAACACACCGATCGTCGCCATGTGCATTCCGCTGGTCCGCAACTGGTCCCGACGACTGGGCATCAGCGCCTCCACGCTCTACATGCCGCTGAGCTTCGCCGCGATCCTCGGGGGGCGACTCACCATGATCGGCACCGCCTCCAATCTGGTGGTGATCGGGCTGCTGACCAGCTACATCGCACAGGACCACGCCTGGCTGGCGAATGTNGGAATCACCGGGCCNCTTCCGGAATGGCTGCTGTTCTTCGGGGTCGGAGCCATCGGTCTTCCCTGCGTGATCTTCGGAATCGTATTCATCATCATCACGTCCAAGCACCTGCTTCGGGACCGCGTGCCGGTGGATTCGGTCTCGCTCGACGCCAAGACGTACCAGACGGAGATGATCGTGCAGGCCGACTCCCCCATCGTCGGCAGCACCATCGAAGCCGCCGGACTGCGTCAGCTGCCGGGGCTGTTCCTCAGCCAGATCGAACGAAGCGGCGTCGTGATTCCCGCGGTGGGGCCGAATGAAATCCTGCAGGCGGAGGACCGCCTCGGATTCGTGGGGGTCCTCGATTCGGTCGTGGACCTGCGAAGGGTCCGGGGGCTCGAACCGGCCACCGACCAGACCCAGAAGCTCAAGGGAAGCAGCAGTTCACGGACTCTGGTGGAGGTTGTGGTCTCGGCCAACTCGCCGCTGGTCAATCAGACGGTTCGCAACTCCCGGTTTCGAACCCGCTACAACGCCGCGATCATCGCCGTGCATCGCCAGGGTGCGAAGGTGGCGGGCAAGATCGGAGACATCCGGCTGCGGATAGGCGACACCCTGCTGCTCGACACCCACGTCGGATTCCTCGAATCACATCGCAATGATCCCGACTTCTATCTCATCTCCCAGGTCGATGAATCCCGCCCCACGCGGCACAACCGGGCGATGATCGCCATCGGCCTGCTGATCCTGATGGTGGGGCTGCTGATCGGAGGAAGCTACATCAACATCCCTCCGATCCTTGCCGTCTGGATCTGCGCGATCCTGATGGTGTTCACCCGTTGCGTCGGAGGGTCGGTCGCCAGGTCGAGCATCAATCTCCAGGTCCTTCTGAGCATCGGCGCCGCCATCGGGCTGGGCGCCGCGATGGATCAGAGCGGTGCCGCCGACACCATCGTGGGATGGCTCATGGGTAGTGCCAACGAGATGCAGCTGCATCCATCGGTGATGCTTGCAATCCTGTTCGTCATCGCCAACGTCCTGTCCCAGCTGATCACGCCGTACGCCGCCTCCGTGCTCATGTTTCCGATCGTGATGCAGACCTCGGAGATGCTCCAGATCAGCCCACTGGCGTACGTCTTCACTCTGATGATCGCGGGATGCAACTTCAGCACCCCCATCGGCTATCAGACCAATCTCATGGTGTATGGTCCCGGTGGCTACCGTTTCCTGGACTACGCCAGACTCGGCATTCCGCTGACGATCCTGGTCGGCGCTGTATGTGTAATCGTTGCCCCACTCGTCTTCCCATACTGATACATCGCCCGCATCACGCCGCGTCCGCGGCGTGGTCTGCGTGCTGTCCGCGTCATTCCTTCTGGCCTGGCTGGGGGGCGTGATCTGGTCCGACCGCTTCCTGCCGACCCAGTTCCTGTCGTGGATTCCGACGTTCACCGTACTTCCGTTCGTGGCCGTGTCGGCCTGGACGGCGCGGACGCGACCCGGCACCGGAGCCTGGATCCTGATCGGTGCAACACTGATCGGGTGGATCGCACTGGTCGAACGACCGTGGCGACCAGGCGGGGAACCGACCGACGGGCTTCGACTTCTGCAATGGACGATGTCCCATGANAAGTCGGACCGGATCGCNCACGCCGAGTACATCATCGGGGAAGACGCCGACATCACGGTCCTGACCCACGGCTACGGCGTCCGAGGCACGGAGGAGATCCGGGCCTGGCTCGGGAAGGGACATTCTCCGTACAAGCTGGGCTTCTTCACCATCCTGACCAGGCTTCCCGTTCGGCANCTTCAGTCCGTCGGATCGAGCAACGACGTCCACGCACGATTCATCGAAATCGACACCACCCAGCAGTTGGGAAGACCGTTGCGCATTCTCGCCGTCGATCTTCCCTCGACGATCACGAGATCGAGATGGGAGATCGCCGTGCAGTTGAAGGGATGGGTCGAGAAGCGTACGACGGGCCCCATCGATCTCGTGCTCGGGGACTTCAACATGCGGCGGGGAAGTGCTGCGATGCGGCATGCGTTTCCGGAACTCCTCCACGCATGGGACCTGGCCGGCCGCGGATGGGCCGCCACGTGGAGCCGCGGTCTTCCGGTCTATCGGATCGACCACGTGCTGGTCGCATCCTGGCTGCACGTCGTGGACTGCACCACATCGGATCCGGGCATTGGAAGACACCGGACGCAGCGGGTGATTCTTTCGGGTAGCCCCGAGGATCCCTGATCAGTCGAGCAGGACGTTCGTGTTGAACAGATCGTTGATCAGGTTCTCGTGAGCACGAAGTTCCTCTCCCCTGGGGTCGTCGATGGGGAGCTGGGTGAACAGGGTCGGATCGTCCTGCCACCGGACTGAACCGTCGCCCCGCAGGACATTCAGGCCGATCCGATGGTTGAAGTCGCTGCGACGACGCAGACCGTCGGTCAGCAGGACCATTCGATCACCGCGGTCGAAACGACGGGTCTCGTAGGTGTTCCAGTTGACGTGGCCTGCGTAGTGGTAGTTGGTGTAGATGGTGCCGGTTCCGCGCTCCCACTGCTCCTCGTACCGATCGAGGGGATGATTCCCATCGTGGTTGGGGCAGTAGAACGTCTCGTGGGAATCGAGGTAGTGCCGGGCATAGAGCCAACCCAGACCGTCCCATCCCTCGACGATCTCCGAGTCGGATTCGACGTACTGACGCTTGGCGTAGGGATCGTTCGACGCGGAGCCGTACCGAGCCACCATCAACTCGCCGGGGCGGGGAGGATTGGTGAGCAGGACGCGACTCTCGGGAAGCTGGTTCTTGTGATCGGAACCCCACATGATCAACGCGTGACCGATGTTTCGCTGGTGGGATGAACTGATCACCCGATTGGCATTCTCACGGATCGAAGCAAGGGTCGGCAGCAGGATCGCGGTGAGGATGCCNGTGATGGCCAGCACCACCATCAGCTCGATGAGGCTGAAACCGTTCCGCTGCACGGACCGACCGGGACCGTGTTGCATGGGACAGGATTTCACGCGGCTCGACTTCACGCGGTACCCCACTTCGAGGATGACGAGGACCATGCCCCGCCGAGGACGTGCAGCAATCGGCCCGAAGACCACTGTGAACATCTATGACGTTCACCCGGATCCATGAGACCGAATCTGCACAAACCTCATGAATAGACTATCGGAAAGAGACCTTTTTGAGCCCGATAAACCACACGAACAACTTAGAATTCGATATTCGTAGTGTTTCGACCCCCCTTGGAGGCCAAAAAAGCTCTTAATGGGGTTTCAGTGGAACCGTAAGCCCTTTCCCCCCGAAATATGGGCTGTCAGGAGAGTGGAGGATATGGACCAGCAGGACCTGATGCTGATGCATCGCGTCGCGGTTGGCGATGAGCAGGCCGTAGAGCAGCTCTACGACCAATTCGGGGGTCTGGTCTACAAGGTGGCCAGGCAACTGCTCCCGACCCAGGCCGAGGCCGAAGATGCCGTTCAGGACATCTTCGTGCGGCTCTGGCAGACGGCGGATCGCTTCGATCCCCGCCGGGCCCGTCTGGTGACCTGGGTCATGCTGATCGCCCGCCGGCACCTGATCGACCAGCTGCGTCGCAAGGCCGTGCGGCCCAAACCCTCCCTTCTCGATGAGGAAATGACGGCGGAACGACAGACCGGGGAACCCGGGCACAAGACCCAAACCGACGAAAGGAACTCGGAACTCAGGAAACAACTCTCAAGACTGCCTGAGTTGCAACGTGTCGTGATCGAACGGTCCTACCTGCAGGGCTACACCCTGCGGGAAGTGAGCCAACAGCTCGACACGCCATTGGGAACCATCAAGTCGGCATTGAGCCGGGGACTGAATAAACTACGGGACCAAGCACAGGGTGAACCGAATGCGGATTGGGCCGCATCCTGACTCGGATCCGAACTGAATGAATGGAATCAACGGGATGACATCACACACCCACATCACCATCAACGAACTGGTCGAACTGGCGACCCTGGATGCCTTCGGGCTTCTTGCCGCCGCCGACTCGGTGAAGTTCGAGCAGGCCTTCATGACCGCATCCGCGGACGTGCAGGCNGAAATCCGACGTATCCAGTCTGATCTCGCTTCGGACACCACGACGCTCGGGGACGAGGAACCATCGGAAGCGCTCCGGCAGCGCGTCCTGGACGCCGTCGCCCAGACGATCGACGCCGAATCCGAGCGACTCGCACCGCTGGCCACGATCGGTGACAAGGATGCCCATGTCGGGTACCCACCCGCGATGACGGTACGTCGCTCCGGCGGCATGCTCGCTTCGGTGTGGACCTGGAGAATGGCCGCCCTCGTGATGTTCGGCGTGGTCGTCACGCTCGCCGTCTTCAACGCATCCTCGCAGCGCGAGGCATCCATGCTGGCCAGCACCTACACGACCTTGAACACCTTCGACGAACTCGAAGCCCAGTTCGGTCCGCAGTTCACCAAGTTCCTCAACAACCCCAACTGCCGACACTACTACCTCGTGTCCACCCGGAACGACGGGATGGTCCGGGTCGCGGTCAACGAACTGAACGGAAACGCCTTCGTGCTCGGACTCGACCTCGACCCCCAGCAGAGCAACATGCAGCTTCGCATCGTCGCGAGCGACGGAAGCTTCCAACCACTCGGACTGCTCCAGCCCAGCGAAGGCTTCATCGGACAGTCCATCGAGGGGATCGACATGAGCGTGTTCGCGGCCGCGACCTTCGACCGCCTCGAGTTGATCGACGCGGACGGAACCGTGCTGTTCACATCCGCCTGACGACTCCTTGCGTCCGAATCTTCCCCCGGCCCGGTTCCTCGTGGATCGGGCCGGTTGCGTTCAGGCCTCGTCGGCACGCCGCTCCCATTCGGCGTGCAGCGGCTCGATCACCCGATCGATTCCGGTCCGTTCGGTCGTGAGCCGCTTCACGAGTTCGCCGTCGGCATACACCTCCGGCCGCATCAGTTCCGCATCGATCTCCGCCTTCCGCTGCTCGTGATCCTCGATGCGACGTTCGAGATCGCGAAGGGACATCCTGCGCACCGGATTCCCGTCCGGCGGATCCGGTTGGCGTGCCGGCCGCTGCTTCCCGATCGCCGGCCCGTCGGGATCTGTGACCGCGGCCGCACTCCCCTCCCCCCGGAGCCAGTCATCGACATCGTGCACGAGTCGTGCGCCGCCCGCCCCGTCGAGAGCAAGAAGCGTCGTGCAGGTCGCCGCCAACAACGCCCGATCGTGGCTGATCAGGATCATGGTGCCGGTGAACGGACCGTCCACGGCCAGCACCCGCTCGAGACGTTCCGCCGAGGCGATGTCCAGGTGGTTGGTCGGCTCGTCCAGGACGAGCAGGTTGTGACCACCGGCGACGATGCCCGCCAGTACGGCGCGTGACCGTTCTCCACCGGACAACGAACCCAGAGGCTGCTCCTGGGTCGGTCCGCTGAACAGAAAGGCACCGGCGAGATCCCGCGCCTGCTGTTCGGAGACCGGAGCGCCCTGCGACTTCGTGAGTTCCGACTGCAGATACTGCCACACCTCCATGGTGTCGTCGAGATGCCCGTGGGTCTGCCGGTACCACCCGATGTTGAGACGGCTGCCCAGTCGAACCGACCCCGTGCCCGACGGGATCTCCCCCAGGAGGCATCGCACCAGCGTCGTCTTGCCGCTTCCGTTGGGGCCGACGATGCCGATCCGATCGCCGCGCTGCATTGCGAGATCGAGTCCGCGGATGAGTTCCACGTCATCCCAGGCGAAACCGATCCCCTCGGCCTGCAGCACCTGATCACCGCTTCGTTCGACCTCCGGCAGGGTCAGGTTCATCACACCCTGCACCCGATCCGGTTGCACCAGATGCTCCTCCTTGAAGCGATCCAGGCGGGCAGCGCGGCCACGGGCCTGCTTCGCCCGCTGCCCCGCCTTGTACTTGCGGATGAAGGCCTCCTCCCGACGGACCCGGTCGAGATTCTTGTCATGGACCCGTTGGGCGGTGAGATCCTGCTGCGCCTTCTGCGCCAGGTAGTGCGAATACGGTCCGGCGTAGTCCCGGACCTTCCGGTTGGCGAGTTCGATGGTGCGGCTGCACGCCCGCTCCAGCAGCCAGCGATCGTGGCTGACCAGGATGATCGCGCCGCGAAACTCCTCGGTCAGAAATGATTCGAGCCATCGTCGACCGTCGATGTCGAGATGGTTCGTCGGCTCGTCCAGCAGCAGCAGATCGGGCTCCTCGAGCAGCAGACGGGCGAGAGCGAGTCGGGCCTGTTCACCCCCGGACAGGGTGGCGGCCGTCTGTCCGAACTGCTCGTCATCGAACCCGAGACCGTGCAGTGTCGCATCGATCCGGTGATCAACCACCCAACCGCCCGCGGCCTCCAGTCTCGCCTCGAGGGCGCCCTGCTGCTTCATCAGCTTGTCCAGTTCCTCCTCGGAGGCGGCCGACATGGATTCATAGACGGCTTCGAGTTCTCCACGCAGCGAATCGAGTTCATGAAACGCCGACGCCGCGACCTGCCGGACCGTCAGGGTCGGATCGAATGCATGCTCCTGGGCGAGCGAACCGATGCGAGCCCCCCGCGCCCGGTCGACCCGCCCCTGATCGGGATCCTCGCGCCCCTCGATCAACGACAGCAGAGTCGTCTTTCCGCATCCGTTGCGACCCACCAGGCCGATCCGCTCTCCCGGTTCGAAACTCACCGAAACCCCCTCGAGCACCACGGTATGTCCTCGGCGGCACGACAGGTTTGAGCAGGAAAGCAGGGGCATGGACCGATCAGTGTACCGGTGCGCCGATCCCGGCCCTTGGACCCCACGGGGCGGGGGCCTATGCTGTGCATACACCGATCCCTCACTACGGAAACCGATTCCATGGACCATCGCGCACTCTGGGCCCCCTGGCGACTCGCCTATCTGAAGGATTGCGACGACGCGGCGGATGATGCGGCACGATCCGCCGAACGACAGCACTTTCTCGAGGCCTACTGGGCCGCTCCGGACCACGATGAAGCAAATCACGTGGTACACCGCAACGAACACGGCATGGTCCTGCTGAACCGGTATCCCTATGCCAACGGGCATCTGCTGGTCGCACTCGGTGAAGGGCGTCCCGCGATCCTGGACTACGAGCCGGACCAGCGGACCGCTTTCTGGGCTCTGGTGGAGCACGCCACCGATCTGCTCCAGCGGGCGCTGCAGCCGCACGGAATCAACTTCGGAATCAACCAGGGGGGGGCGGCCGGAGCCGGCATTCCCGGTCACCTGCACGCCCATCTGGTACCCCGGTGGGACGGAGACACCAACTTCATGACCACGACCGCGGGCACCAGAGTGATTCCCGCCAGTCTCGAGGACATGACCGCCCTGCTGCGATCGATGCCCTGACGCGCGACGGCCGTGTGTTCCAACGGGCTCGTCACGACCGGTCATCCGGAGATGCCGATCGCTCGTCCGGGTCAGTGCTCGAACCCCAGTTCAAAGTGGGCTCGCGACTCGACGTTCCCGGCCTTCCACACACCCGGTACGGGGGAGGCATGACCATCGACGCGTGTACGACGATCCCATGGGATTAAGCAGGAACGAGCAAGATCCCGAGGCGATTGACGAACCCGTGGAACACACGGCCGTCACTTCGAACAATACCACGCGGAACGTTGTCGGGCAGGCGGAATCACAAGTTCTTGCGCCGTACCCGATGATCGGATACGTCGGACGAAATGAAGCTTCGAGGGCAATCGGACCGGTTGCACGCTACAGTGACCCTTCCGAACCGAGTCCAACGTCATTCCAGGATGCACCCCCCATCGAGTGGCACAGACGATCAAGGAGACGGCGTGCCTGAAATGCGTCCTGGCCATCTGAATCCGCTGCAAGCGGCCCGATCGGCGATCAAATCCTTCCTGCCCGAGAGCATGCCGTACCTCTCCCGTGCGATCTACGCGCGGGAGCTTCCCGCGTGGGCCCTCCTGCCGGTCATGACGGGGGTCCTCGAGGGCGGCGTCGTCGGCGTGATCGTCAAGAAGCTCTANGAAGGCGTCGTGTCGGACGAACTGCTCAACCTCGTGGTGGCTCTCCTGACGGGACTGGGGGCCATCGCCAACATGCTGAGCTTCGCATGGGCCGCCATGAGCCACGGGCGACACAAGATCCGGCTGCTGGTGATCCTGCAGATCGCATGCGGGCTCTGCACGGTTCTGCCGGCGATCGCGGCGGCCAATCATCTGGGCATGTGGCTGTTCGTCGGTGGCGTGGTCGGCGCCAGGGTGTGCTGGTCAGGCGTGATCACCCTTCGTTCCACCGTGTGGGCGGCCAACTATCCGCGGGCCGCCCGCGCCAGGATGGCCGGAAAGCTCGCCACGATCCAGGCGCTGGTACTGGCCGGCATCAGCTGGGCCATCGGCGCGCTGATGGACTGGAACCAGGAGGCGTACCACTGGGCCTATCCCGCGGCCGCCCTCATCGGATTTCTCGGCACGGTGGCCTACAGCCGGGTGCGCATGCGGGGTCATGCGGCCATGCTCCGCAAGGAGCGGCTCATGGATGAAACGGCGGATCCGCTGCGGCCGTCGATCAATCCGCTGCAGATGATCCGGCTGTTGCGCAGCGATCCCGGCTACCTGCGATTCATGATCTGCCAGTTCCTCCTGGGCACCGGCAACATGATGGTCACCGCTCCGCTCATCATCGTGCTGACGAGCATCTACGACATGGACTACGTCCAGGCCATCGCGATCATGACCACGATTCCGATTCTCGTCATGCCGTTGTCGATCCCCTTCTGGTCGAGTTTCCTCGACCGGGTCCACATCATTCGATTCCGATCCGTCCATTCATGGGTCTTCGTGGTCACGACCCTGATCCTCGTCATCAGTGTCGGAACCGGATGGCTGGCGGGACTGTGGATCGCCGCGATCATCCGCGGCATCGCGTTCGGAGGCGGCGTTCTGGCCTGGAATCTCGGACACCACGACTTCTCCAACGTGGCCAACTCCTCGAGCTACATGGGAGTCCACGTCACCTTGACGGGCATTCGCGGCCTGCTGGCTCCGTTCCTCGGCGTGCTGCTCTACGAAGCCCTCCTGAGCACCGATCCCACCGGCTGGGTCGTCTTCAGCGTGGCCCTGCTCCTGGTCGTGCTGGGTGCCGCCGGATTCGTCATCCTCGCCAGAGGGCTCCAGGGGGCTTCCAAGCCCGAATTGCCGTCCTGAGGCGGGGTGCCCCCCCTTCAGTTCCTCCGGGGAACGGCTATACTGCTCGATTCACGACGGCGGAACCCGTCGGCCTCGAGATGGTCACCCGGCAACGAGCCGGGGTCTCGATTTCCGACCCGGTCCTCAACCCTGCGTCCCGCGACGCGCAGCCCTCCGCCCGTCCCGTCGCACCACACCATCATGGTTGATCACAATCTCATCGCCGACATCGGCCTCGAGGAAGCCGCCATCGACGCAACCGGCGTCATGGACACCGACATGGAGGCCCTCCTCGCCACGGAAATCCAGCAGTACCGGCGGGGCAAGATCCTCACCGGCAAGATCGTCGGGAAGGCCGGCGACGATGCCGTCATCGATGTCGGCCTGAAGTCCGAAGGACTCGTCAACAAGATCGAGTTCGAGAACTTCGACGAGCTCAAGAACGGGGACGAGATCGAGGTGCTCCTTGAGGACCTCGAGGACGAATCCGGCATCATCAAGCTTTCCAAGCGGAAGGCCGACCGCATCCGCGGATGGGAACGCATCCTCGATTCCAACAACGAGGGCGACATCATCGAAGGCAAGGCCACCCGCAAGATCAAGGGCGGCCTGCTCGTGGACATCGGAGTTCCGGTGTTCCTGCCCGCATCGCAGGTCGACATCCGTCGTCCCAGCGACATCGGCATCTTCATCGGAAAGATGGTTCGGGCCGAGATCCTCAAGATCGACGAGGAACGTCGCAACATCGTCATCAGCCGTCGCAAGCTCATCGAGCGTGAGCGGGCGGAAGCCAAGGACAAGCTGATGGGCTCGATCAACGAGAACGAGACCATCAAGGGTACGGTCACCAACATCGCCGACTTCGGAGCCTTCGTGGATCTGGGCGGCATCGACGGCCTTCTCCACATCACCGACATGAGTTGGGGACGCGTCAACCACCCGAGCGAAGTCTGCAAGGTGGGGGACGAGATCGAGGTCAAGATCCTCAAGATCGATCAGGAGAAGGAGAAGATCGCCCTGGGCCTCAAGCAGATGGAGCCCTCCCCCTGGGACGGCGTCGAGGAGCGGTTCCCGATCAACGAGCGGGTCTCCGGCAAGGTGGTCAGTCTCGTCAGCTACGGTGCCTTCGTCGAACTGGCCCAAGGCATCGAAGGGCTCGTCCACATCTCCGAAATGTCCTGGACCAAGCGGATCAANCATCCGAGCGAACTGGTCAACGTCGGCGAGGAGATCGANGTCGTCGTNCTNGACATCAATCCCGAGAAGCACGAGATCTCGCTCGGCATCAAGCAGACCGAGGTCAACCCCTGGGANCTCGTCGCGGAGCGCTACCCNCCCGGAACGATCATCGANGGCCAGGTCAGGAANCTCACCAACTACGGCACGTTCATCGAGATCGANCCNGGCATCGANGGNCTNCTCCACGTCTCGGACATGTCNTGGACCGANAAGATCTCGCACGCCAACGAGAAGTACAAGAAGGGCGACACCGTCGAATGCGTCGTNCTGGACATCGACCAGAACAAGCAGCGTGTCGGCCTCGGCGTGAAGCAGCTGACCGAGGACCCCTGGGCGACCGCGATTCCGGACGCCTACAAGCCCGGCATGGTCGTGCACGGCACGGTCACCAAGATCACCAACTTCGGTGTCTTCGTGGAGCTCGAAGAGGGACTCGAGGGACTGCTGCACATCTCCGAACTCTCGGATGAGAAGGTCGAAGATCCGCAGGACGTGGTCAAGCCCAACGACAAGGTGGACGTCAAGATCCTCCGGGTCGACACCGCCGATCGCAAGATCGGTCTCAGCCTGAAGCGCGCCAAGTGGGGCGACGCCCAGGAGGAGAAGGGCATGGATCCCGCAGCGTCGGATCCGAGAATGGACATGCCGTCACGAGGCGGCATGGACGACCACGGCGCCATGGGCACCGACAAGATCGAATTCTGATCCGCACCGCGGATCNCCGNACAGAAGAACAGCCCGCGACGCGNANGCGNNGCGGGCTGTTGCTTCTCTTCCCCCAAACCACGAAGTCTGGATTTCAGCAGAGCACGATGAANGTCAGAACGGTCAGAATCGCGAGTTTCCTGCGATGGCTGGTCAGCTCCATGAGTGCCTGCAGATGCATGACTGTGCTCCCCTCGTCTTCTCGTGTCGTGCCGGTGCCGTACGGCATTCCCTCCCGGAACATCTTCACCATGCGCCGATGCAGACGTCGTGCGGGGAAAAAACTCCATTCGTTCTGGGAATATGGGATGATGGTCATCCCGTCGACCCCCCCACGATCGGTACAGACCGCATGACCCGCATCAGACCAATCCGTTTCCTGCTTCTCATGGCCAGTTTCGGGATCATCGGTTCCGCCGCCCACGGGCAGGATCCCATTCCCGCCGTCGAACAGTCGGTCGAAGCCTGGTACGCCGTACGGGACTGGGTCTCCGAGTTCTCGGTTCCGGACGAGATCCCTCCACGTCCCGTCGAACATGCCTCCGGCTGCAGCATCATGCTGCGTCAGGGCGGAAGGCTGGTCGGTACGGGAACTGCGGATGCCACCGAGGACCGAATGCTCCAACTCGCTGCGAAGCGTGCCCTGCGCGAGGTGCTTGCGGATCCGGCCGTCGCCTCGATACCGGACGATCTTCGCAACGAACTCGGCGCACGACTGACCGTGGAACTCGAGTTCGCCGGACCGATGCAGCCTCTGATNGGCGATGCACCATCGGAGTTCACCGAAGACATCCACCCGCTTCGACACGGCCTGGCCCTTCGAGTCCGGGACCAGTGGACCGTCCGGTATCCGAGCCGTCTCCGGAACATGAACCGGTGGGCCGACACGACGATGCTCGACGGCATGGCCCTGTCCATGGGACTGACCTCCGGACTCCGGAACGCCCTGTCCAGAAGCGACGTGGTGGCCTATCGCTTTCAGACCATCGATCTCGCACAATCCGAACCGGATGCGGCTCCACAGGTCGTCATGGGCGGAACCATGAATCACCCTCCGTCGGTGCCGACACGATCCGACGTCGTCGACGCACTGGACGCACTCCTGGCCCACATCGAGGGGCGACTCTGGTCGGGCGACGAACCGCTGGGACTCATGGGCAACTACGAGCCCGCCCGCGATCGCTTCGATCCCCTCGTCGCTCCGGTTCGCGATCAGGCCGTGACGGCCTGGGCGCTGGGACGACTGGCCGCAACTCCACGGGTGGATGGAGCCATGCGTGACCGCGCCGCCGATGCCGCCGCCGAGATCCTCGTGGGCATGCTGGGCCAGCTCGATGTCGAGGGGATCACCATCGCCGGGGATGCCGCGATCCTGCTGGCGATGGAGACCAATCGGACGCTGGATCCTGAACGACTCGATGCGATGATCGCATCCAGACGAGAGCTCCTTCGAACGAGGATCCGCGCGGCGGTCGAGGGGGAATCGATTCCCTCGAATCCGGATCTGGCATTCATCGGCTTCGTGCTCCTCGCGAATCCCGCCGAGGATGACTGCGAACTGGCGAAGAAACTCGTCGACCACGCCTGGAGGAACACCGCTCCGTCACAGCAGGTCTCCCTGCTGCCCTGGATCGCCTGGGCCGAGTTCGAAATGCCCACCTGCGACACGGTTCCCTCCGAGGACGCGTTGCGAACCCTGCGGGGCACGGTGCTCGATCGGCAGGTTCCGCCCAACGACGAACGGTTCGGTCCGGAGCTCGCGGGCGGGATCGTGCTGGGTGAGTCGGTGCGGGACGTCACGGCACAATCACTGCGGGCGTTCGCATCGATGCCGAGCATGCTGCAGCAGTTGAATCCGGTGTCCCGGCAGGAACGTGCCGAACAATCCGTCCGTCTTTCGATGGCGATCCGATACCTGCTGCAACTGCAGATGGAGTCCGACGACGCAATGCTGCACCGGTCTTCGAAACGGGTGCTCGGTGGAATTCGAATGGCACCGTGGGACTCGAGGATGCCCACCATCGCCCAGGCCCTCGCCCTCCTGACCCTCTCGGAGACGTTGGCCGGGCTGCCGTCCGAATCACCCGTGACCGGGGATGGTCCGGGGCTATACTGAATCGACCGTCAGTTGCCCCACACCGGACGCACGAACATGCCTGCCTCGTACCCCGCCAAGATCCTGATCGCCTTGTGCCTGCTCGTCGGATGCCTGTCCGTCACACGGACGGGCGTCGCCATGCAGACCCCCTCGTTCAAGAAGGATCCAGCGACCCGCGCAGCGGAAGCGGTGATTCTCGGCAAACTGGTCTACACCGATGTCACGGTGGAGTTCAATCAGACCGAACTGAAGCAGGTCATGGATTTTCTCGGCACGCTGCTTGATGTCCAGATGATCGTCTACTGGCAGAGCGATCGGAACGTGCTCGGATTGAATCCCGAGCAGGCCATCTCCATCGATGCCGAACGAGTACCCGCCCTCAACCTGCTCCAGCGAGTGCTCGAGCAGTGCGCCGACGAAGGCCGGGAGTACACCTGGCAGCTTCGTCAGGGAATGCTCGAGATCGGCGCCAAGGAACGACTGGGACGCGCCTCGGCCCAGCATCTCAAGCTCTACGACATCGAGAATCTGGTTCTCGAGATCCCCGACTTCGACAACGCTCCCACGCTCGACCTCGGCAACTTCGGCGGTGGCGGCGGTGGACTCGGTGGCGGCGGCTTCGGCGGCGGCGGCGGAGTCGGTGGCGGCGGCATGGGCGGTGGCGGCATGGGCGGTGGCGGCATGGGCGGCGGCGGCGGCTCGCTGGCACCGACCGAACGAGCGGATCGGATCGAGGAGTTGATCACCCTCATCACGACCTTCGTCGAACCGGAAGCGTGGCGTCGCAACGGTGGCGAGTGGGCCACGATCGAGTCCTACCGCGGCAATCTCATCATCCGCGCCCCAGACTTCATCCAACGACAGTTGGACGGCTACGACTTCCGGCCGGTTCCACCCGCCGGCAGCGGCGGCCGACGCACCCTGTCGTACCAGCAGTCGAATGTCTTCGTTTCCGTTCCGCTGTCCGAGCGGCTTCGAGAGCAGAACGCGGCGCCCCGGGACACCCCCCCCGCAGCACCGTAGCGCTACTCGTGGCGGAGCGCGACGATCGGATCCTGCTTCGACGCCACGATGGCCGGGTAGATTCCGAACACCAGACCAGTCATCGATGCCACCAGGAACGAGACGATGATCGACCACGGTGTGATCTGCGTCTCGAAGGCGATGTCGGTCTCGATCATGCTCTTGAAGGCCGGCTGCTGAAGCAGCCATGGAAGCACGCGAGCCACCGCCAGAGAGAGACTGACTCCAAGCAGGATCCCCAGCAGACCTCCGACTGCGGACAAGGTTCCCGTTTCGACGAGAAACTGGGACACGATGTGCTTTCGGGTCGCACCGAGGGCCCGGCGGATACCGATCTCACGGGTCCGCTCGATGACCGAGGCCAGCATGATGTTCATGATGCCGATGCCGCCGACCAGCAGGCTGATCGCCGCGATCGACGTGAGCAGCAGATTCATTGCAAAGGTCGTCCGCTTCACGTTCTCCAGCAGTTCCCAGGGGACGATGAGTTCGACATCGCCACGTTCAGCGTGCGACGCATCCATGATCTTCTGGATCCGCTCCGAAGTCGCAATGACGTCCTCGGAGGAGTCGACCGTCACGTAGATCTCCGAATACCGCACCTGCTCGCCGGAGAAGGACCCTGAAACCCGCCGAACCACCACGTCACCGAACTCGGATTCCGCCGTTTCCAGAGGAATGTGGACGTCGAGATTGAGATCGCGACCGACGAGCGCTCCACCGGCCCCACCGGACAGACCGACGGGCCCGAGCACCCCGACCACGGTGAACACCCGACGATCAATCCGTATCTCCTTGCCGATCGGATTCTCCAACCGGAAGAACTGCTCGGCGACACGATGCCCGATCACCGCGACCGGACGACGAAGTTCCTGGTCCTGGCTGGAAAGATACCGCCCTTCGGCGACCTGAAGATTGAGCACCTCNCTCAATTCCGGCAGTGTCCCGTAGCTCTGACTCGTGATTCGCTGGTGCTCGTACGATACTTCGGACCCCACCGTCTTGAGCGGGATCACCTGCTGAGCGTCGGGGATGAAAGTGTGGATTCGAGAGAGGTCCTCGTCGAGCAGGCCGTATTTCGCGAGAAAGGATCGACGCTGCGAGCCGACCGAGGTCGACTCGGGTGGNCGCTGCGAGCGGACGATGATGTTGTTGGCGCCGAGTTCCTGAATGTCACGCAGCGCCGCCTGCTTGTTCCCTTCACCGATGGACACCATCAGAATGACCGCCGCCACGCCCAGAATGATCCCGAGGCTGGTCAGACATGATCGGAGCAGGTGCAACCGGAGGTTCCACAGGCCCATTCGCATTGTCTCGAGGAAGAAGTTCATGCCGTTGAACCTGATACTGTAATCGAGACTCGAAGCATGCGGAAGGAATCCTCATGGGCACGGTTTCAATCGATCGGGAGACGGAGACGGACGCCGGATGGTGCTTTGCATGCCGGGCCGCCGTCCCCGACGGCCCAGAACAGTCGATCGAGNTGGCGCTCTCCTGGGCCGACTACGACCACTGGGCACCCGACGGCACCGTCGCGCCGCAGCGCGTCGCCGCCGTGGTGGTCGACCTGCTGCTGGAACTGGAGGATCCACCGGAACGTGCCCGGTTCGATGCAGCCATGGTGCGTCGGNTGCTTCCCGGGGCCGATGCCATGATTCAGGATCGGGTGCGGAAATCAATCCCGCCTTCGGGGGAGTACCATGGGTGAGGCGACCTCTCCTTTCTCCGGAATGAGCTGAACCACATGGCCTCGGAGCAATCCAGCGAATCTCGACGCATCAGTCTGGCCAACAAGTGCCTGATCGTCTTCGGGTGCGCGATCGTGCTGATCCTGATCGGAGCCCTCTCCGTCCCATGGATCAGGACCTACACGATGGTGCGTGAATACCAGTTGGAGGTCGCGTCCCAGATCGCCAATGCATGGCTCGAAGCCAGGCTGCCCGGCGACGACGTCGCCGCGACGGTCGATCGACCGACGGAGGATTCCAGAGGCCTACAGATCACGTTCAAGTGGGTGGAGGACATCGATCGAGACGACGACGGAGGATTCGACACGCGTGCGGTCGATGCCTTTCTGGACGATCCGGAGGTCCTCAACTACACCCAACCGCTTCAGGACGGGGCCAACGAGATCTTCATCTACGCACGACCCATCCGGGCCTCGATGCTGAGATCACTACGCATCGATTCCGTGACCGACTTCTCCGCCGGAGCCGTGGAGCCCGGCGTGGCGGACGAACTGAAAGCCATCCTCGTGGTGCGCCGCACGACGCAGTTCGGCGAAAATCAGNTGCAGCTGAGCCGGACCTACATCGTGATCACCGGACTGATCGCTGGCCTGCTCGCCGTCGTCGTCTTCTACTTCATCCTGACCAAGCTGATCTTCTCTCCGGTACGACGACTGCGTGACACCGCGGAGCGGGTCAAGATCGGCGACATCCAGGCCCGATCGAATCTCCGGACCGGCGACGAATTCGAGGAACTCTCCGAGAACTTCAACGGAATGCTCGACCAGCTCGAGGAGACCCAGTCCAGACTGCGTCGAATGAACGAGAGCCTCGACCTCAAGGTCGCGGAACTGGCGGAGGCGAATGTGGGCCTGTGGGAATCGACGAAGTTCAAGACCGAGTTCCTGGCGAATGTCAGTCACGAACTGCGGACTCCGCTGAACTCGATCATCGGATTCGCCGAACTGCTCGCCGACGCCGAGGGCGGGACGGATTCGAAGCAGTCCAGGTTCATCTCCAACATCCTCACCAGCGGTCGGTCGCTGCTGGAACTGATCAACGATCTGCTCGACATGGCCAAGATCGAGGCGGGACGAATGGAGGTCAACGTGGAGCCCACCAACATCCACGACCTCATCGACGGTCTGGTCAACATCATGACGCCACAGGCCCGCAACAAGGCCATCCGGCTGCAGACGGAAGGAACCGAGCCGCTGCCGGTGGTCGAAACCGATCCCGGGAAATTGCAGCAGATCCTCTACAACTTCCTGTCGAATGCAATCAAGTTCACGCCCCGCGAGGGATCGGTGGTCCTCTCCGCGGCGCTGGAGGGCGAACGGCTCGACGTGCTCCGGCTGTCGGTCATCGACTCCGGACCCGGTGTAGCGGCGGACATGCAGGATCTGATCTTCGAGAAGTTCCGTCAGGCCGACGCCAGCCACACCCGCGAGTTCACGGGCACCGGACTTGGATTGGCCATCTGCCGAGAACTGGCTGAGCTGCTGAACGCCGAAGTCNCCCTCGAATCCACGCCGGGAGCGGGCGCGACGTTCAGTGTCGCCCTGCCGATCTCCTTCACGCCGCGCGAAGCGCCGTCCCTGATGGGATGAGGCGAACTCACTCGTCCCGCCTGCCGCTCGACCACTTCCGTCCAGGCGCGCGCCGGACAGTCCGAGGAGACGATGCTTCCGTGGCGCCCTTCGATCGACGGAATGTCCTGAGCCCGGGTCGCACAATGACGGGAATCACAGAGGATGTCATCGGGCTGCACATTCCGGGGATCGGTTCCGGGCCGATGCATCAGCCACCGACCTTGTGCAGGGTCATCGCATGGAACGGGCGACCTTCCGTGGCGAATTTCCGTTCGTAGTTCGTCCCCACGAACTCACCGTCGCCGGCCGATGAAGGAGGACGGTACTCACGACGATCGAAGAGGCTCGTGTTGCGTTCCGCATGCTCCTCGTACCACTCCCAGAGTTCCGGATGGTCGGTGACGATGCGAAGCATTCCCCCGGCGACAAGAATCCGGTGGAACTGGGCCAACGTCTGATCCTGCACGACACGCCGCTTGTGGTGACGCTTCTTCGGCCACGGGTCCGAGAAGTAGAGGTGCACCGCGTCGACGAATCCGTCGGGACACCAGTGCGTCACGAACTCGACGGCATTGCCGTGCAGCACACGAACGTTGTCCAATCCATGCCGTCGGGCCCGATCGGCGGCATGGTGGGCGTAGCCGGCGGCCCATTCGATGCCGAGGAAGTTGGTGGTGACCTGCTCACGCCCCTGCTGGACGAGAAAGGTCCCCTTGCCGGATCCGATCTCCAACTCGAACGGACGGGAAGCGTCCCCGAACCAGCCGCGCGGATCGATCCGCCCCTGCTCCGCCGGAGGGAGGGAATCCATCTCGATGCCCCAGTCTCCGGGTTCGAGATCGCGCGTGCGGGACAACCCGGCACTCATGGCATCGGCTTCCAATGGAATATGGTCATGGCGACGGCCTCCCAGCCGCGGCTCGGAACACAGGGCCCCGACGCAGTCAGCGCGTGAACTCCATGTCGGCCGCATCGGACCAGAGATCCTCGAGGTCGTAGTAGGCCCGACGGCTCGGCTCGAAGAGATGCACCACGAGATCGACGAAGTCCACGATGATCCAGGTCGAGGCCGGATCGTTGTTCGTCCTGAACTTCGATGCCCCACGCTCCTTGCCGAGGGTGCTGACCTCATCCGCGACCGAACGCATCTGACGATCACTGGTGCCGGAACCGATCAGAATGAAATCGCAGACCTGACTGATCCCGCGAAGATCGAGCAGACGGATGTCCGTGCAGTGTCGATCCTCGAGCAGGCGCGCNGCCTCCACTGCGAAGTCCAGGGAAGAGTCGCCCGGCTTGCCCGTCTGCTCCATGCTGCTCGATCCGAGTTCAGACATCGACGAACTGCATCAGCCCAGACCGAGTGCCGCCTGGACCGTAGGTCCGAAGTGGACCACGAGGCCGGCGAACACGACCGAAACCACGGCGATGAGCTTGATCAGGATGTTCAGCGAGGGACCGGAGGTGTCCTTGAAGGGGTCGCCGACCGTATCACCGGTCACCGATGCCTTGTGGCCATCGGATCCCTTGCCGCCATGGTGTCCCGCCTCGATGTACTTCTTGGCGTTGTCCCAGGCTCCACCCGCGTTGGCCATGTAGATGGCCACGGCGAAACCGCTGGTCAGGCCACCGACGAGCAGGCCCATGACACCACCGACTCCAAGGACGAGTCCCACGAGGATGGGAGTGATGATCGCCAGCAGTGCCGGAACCACCATCTCCCGCTGGGCGCCCGCGGTCGAGATCGAAACGCACTCCTGGTAGTCGGGGTATTCGACACCGTTGATGCTGGTGCGGGTGGGCCACTTCATCGGATCGGAGACGTCCTCGTCGCTCATGCCGTCGGCACGGAACTTGTCCCGCATGAGACCGAACTGCCGGCGGCACTCGTTCATCATGCGGTAGGCGGCACGACCCACGGCGTTCATGGTCATCGCACAGAAGACGAAGGCCAGCATGACGCCGAGGAAGAGGCCACCGAGCACCCGGGGGTTCATGATCGAGATGTCGTAGAACGCCGCCATGTGCTGCAGGGTGGCGAGATCGGTGGGGACGAGAGTGAACTTGTAGGTCTCACCGTTCGCCGAAGCCGACGCGCTGTAGGAGCCGTTTCGTGCGTCCCACGTTCCCGTGGCGTCGATGTCCGACCCCTGCGGACAGATGTCACCGAAGCCGGTGACCACACCGCGCGAACCGAGCATCAGTGCACCGCCGGCGGACATGGTGCCGCCGGACTCGGCGACGAGNCGGAACTCGCCCTGTCCCATGTTGCGAAGATGCAGGGTCACGGTCTCGCCGTCATCCGGACGGCTGGCCTTGAACGTCGAGACGCCGGAGACGTCGTAGTCCGCACCACCGACCTGGGCCAACGGGGTGTCCCACTGGTTGACGGTGTGCTTCTTGACCAGAGCCACGTTGACGACGATGGCGTACGCNGCGAGCAGAGCCAGCGCCGTGAGNGCGGCGGATCCGATTGCGAAGCCCTTGCCCGTGGCGGCGGTGGTGTTGCCGAGCGAATCNAGCATGTCGGTCCGCTCGCGGACGAANGGAGGCTGTCCCGTCATCTCGGCGTTGCCGCCGGCGTTGTCGGCGATCGGACCGTAGGCGTCCGTGGCCAGGGTGATGCCGAGCGTGCTGAGCATGCCGACGGCGGCGATGCCGACGCCGTAGAGGCCGAGCAGGAAGTTCTCGTTGCCACCGCTGAAGCCGAAGGCGAGCAGGATGGCCGCCACGATCACGACGAGGGGAGCCCAGGTGGACTTCATGCCCTCGGCGATGCCCGCGATGATCACCGTTGCATGCCCGGTCTGGGTCTGTTCGGCGATCCGCTGGGTCGGAGCGTGTTCGTACGAGGTGTAGTACTCGGTCGCGAACGCGATGATGAGTCCCGCGGACAGGCCGGTGGCGATNGCCAGGGTCGGCTGCCACCAGGCGTAGTACACGGCAATCGCGGGATCCTTGAGCAGCAGCCAGAACAGGACGCCGGCGCCCACGGCCACCAGGGCCGAAGCGAACCAGACACCCATGTGCAGTCCCTTGAGCAGCTGGCTGAAGGACGCACCCTCCTTGGCTCGCACCACGAAGACGCCCAGCAACGAGCACACGATGCCGAGTCCTGCGAGGGCCATCGGAGCCGACGCGAGGATGTATGCCATCTGCTCGGTCATGTCTCCGAATGCACCTGACAGTGCTGCCGTGGCGCCCAGCGCCATCGAGGCGAGGATCGAACCGTAGTACGACTCGTAGAGGTCGGCACCCATGCCGGCGACGTCGCCCACGTTGTCACCGACGTTGTCGGCNATGGCGGCGGGGTTTCGCGGGTCGTCCTCGGGGATGCCGGCTTCGACCTTGCCGACCAGGTCGGCGCCGACGTCCGCGGCCTTGGTGTAGATGCCGCCACCGACGCGGGCGAAGAGCGCCTGCGTGGAGGCACCCATGCCGTAGGTCAGCATGATGGCGGTGACCTCCTCGAGGCCGGAGTTCGGAATGACCTCGTTCCAGAGGAAGAACCAGGCACTGGCGTCGAGGAGGGCGAAGCCCACGACGACGAGGCCCATGACGGCTCCGGAACGGAAGGCCACGGTCAAACCGTCGTTGAGGGACTGCTTGGCCGCCCAGGTCGTGCGGGCCGATGCATTGGTCGCCATCTTCATGCCGAACCAACCGCACAGGCCGGAGAACAGACCGGCGATGGGGACACCGGCCGCCGTCCAGAGCGGCTGGATGTCCAGCAGGCCCAGGACCAGCAGGACCGCCACGAGGGCGAAGAAGACCATGAAGACGACCTTGTACTGGCGGACCAGATACGCCATGGCGCCCTGCCGGACAGCCTCGGCGATTCGAACCATCTCGGGCTCGCCCTCGCTCTTGCTCATGACGCTGCGGCTGAAACCGAAGGCAAAGAGCAGTGCGAGAACAGCTCCGATGGGAGCCATGAACCAGACCCATGCGTAGTCGATGACCGACTGCATATCCGCCAGTTGAAGTGCCGTCACGAGATCACTCCTCGTCGTTCGTGGAGCCTGACTCGACTCCGTCTGCATGCCTGCATCGGATGCGACCGATCTGCAGGCGCGATGTATTCAATGCGATTTTTGGTTTGCAGGCACCGGTGCTTCGATTCGGCTCTCCATCTCGAAGCGAAGCAAGACGGGTCATGCACACGACGCCTGTTCCTGTTTCAAGGTTCGCGATCAGCGAGCGGGACGGCCCCGGTTCGGGCCACCGCTGCCACCGCTTCGACCGCCCCGTCCCTTGGACTGAGGGGGAGCCGGACTGTTGAATCGGGCCGCTCTGGCAATTGCCTTCCGCATGGCACGACGACGACGCTCCGAGGGCTTCTCGAAGTACTGCTTCCGCTTGACGTCCTTCGTCAGGCCTTCCTTCTCGCAGAGCTTCTTGAACCGGCGCAGCATCTGGTTGACGCTTTCGCCCTGCCGTGATTTGATCCTGATTGCCATGGAAATTTGGACTCCGAACTCGTTAATCGGTGAAGCCGAGTATTAGACTCGACCCGGCCCCTCACTGCAAGCCACAAATGGCTTCAACGGGGTTCCTCCCGTGGACGTACCATGGGAGTCCCAAACCGCAAAAACAGCCCTGCAGGTTCTAAAAATGATGATTTACGCCCCCGAAACGCCATGAAGGTCATTGTCGACACCATGAATGCCCTGCATAAGACCGGGGTCCTTCCCCCCGATCTGGCCGGGATGGATGTTCCGGGGCTTGTCCAGGCCCTCTCCCGAGGCCGCTGGGCGCGAAATCAGGTCCTTCTGGTCTGCGACGGCAATTCGCCCCCGGGTGGTCACGTCCCGCATTCCGGTGGAATCCGAACCATCTACTCGGGCCCCCGGTGTGAGGCCGACGACGTCATCGAGGAGTTGATCCAACGCAGCGACGCCCCCACCCGACTGCTGGTGGTCAGCGAGGACCGGCGGATCCTCAAGGCCGCGCGTCGGCGCCGATGCCACACGATGACCTCGGCCGCGTTTCTCCGCACGATCATCCACGACCACGATCGATCGTCGGCGAAGCGTCCCCGGTCCGACTCGGGCACCATCCCGGATCGGATCAGCCGCAAGGCGGCCCACGAATGGAGAGACGCGTTCGGCATCAACGAGGAGGACATCGCGGAGTTCACGGAACTGGCGAAGCCTCCGCAGAAACCGAAACCGAAACCGGACACGACATCCACCCCGATTCCATCCCCCAAGCCGCAACGACCCCGATCCGGCGATGAATTGCCGGAGGAGGTGATTCGTGAGGCAATGCGGATGCTGGAGCAGGACGGCTGATCGTCAGGGCCACAGACGTTGCACGGACCAGGAGCCATCCGGCTGTCGGTCGTAGACCACCCGATCGTGCAGTCTGGCGTCGCCATCCTCCCAGAACTCGAGGTGCTCCAGGGCGACACGAAAACCAAACCAGTGCGGTGGACGCGAAACGTCCTCGCCCTCGAACCGCTGTTCCTGATCACGGTAGGCGGACTCGAGTTCGGCNCGGGATGCACAGGGCCGGGACTGCTGACTCGCCCACGCGCCGAGACGGCTTTCACGACGCCGACTTGCGAAGTAGGCGTCGGACTCCTCATCGCTGACGCGAGCGACCTCCCCCTCGATGCGTATCTGCCGTCCCATGGCATCCCAATGGAAGAGCAGGGCCGCCCGCCGGCTTTCCAGCAGTTCCGTCCCCTTACGACTCTCGCTGTTGGTGTAGAACACCGCACCCCGGGAATCGAAGCCCTTGAGCAGGACCGTACGGGCCGAAGGAATCCCCTTCGAGGATACGGTGGCCAGCATCATGGCGTTCGGGTTGGGCAGGCCGGATCGGTCCCAGGCCTCGGCGAACCATTGCTCGCAGAGGGGAACGGGATCGGCGGGAGGATGGTCGAACTCCATCGGCCTAGTGCCCCGGTGCACCCGGCAGTTCGAAGGTCGCCGCCGACTGATCGGCGCGGAANGCNAGCACNGCGTCNCGAACCGTGGCGTCGGAGAGCGCGATGATCTCGGCGGCCAGAATGGCCGCATTGATGGCCCCGGCGGATCCGACGGCAAGCGTTCCCACCGGAATGCCCTTGGGCATCTGGGCCATGGAAAGCAGTGAATCAAGTCCTTCGGTGGACCAGGCGTTCATGGGACAACCGAGAATCGGAAGATGAGTCAGCGCNGCCGCGACACCGGCGAGATGAGCCGCACCACCGGCGGCACAGATGAGCACCTGCAATCCGCGTTCCTCGGCCGTCGAGCAGTACGATTCGAGACGACGCGGAGCGCGATGGGCGGAGATCACATTGCACTCATGGACGATGCCGAGNTTCTCGAGGGTCTGGGAGGTCTTTTCCATGGTCGGCCAGTCCGAGGCGCTGCCCATGAGTACTCCGACCTTCGAACCATCGACTGTTACGTATTCCGCCATGGATGTGCTCCGGATTGCATATGACGCCGGTTCGGCGTGCCACGTCGTTCAGANATGCNANACGAGAAACTGGGGATCCAAGATTCGAACTTGGACTAACTGATTCAGAGTCAGCCGTGCTACCGTTACACCAATCCCCATTCGGTTCTCGCTGCAGGACGGGTCATTCTACCTGCTGCCCAAGACCGTTCAAGCCGGNCAGGTAGTTCAGCAGGTTCCGCGCANCCACCTGCTTCTTCTTGGCCTTCTGAGCCTTCTCGGCCTCCTTCATCTTCTTCATCTGCTCGGCCACGAGGGTGCCCATGTCCTTGCTGAAGGCCGTCATGCCGGCCAGATCCAGCATGGTGGTGAAGCGGGTTCCGGTCTCGGTGGAGGACGACGACATGTAGACCATGGCGGCGGGCGAGGAAGGNAGCTTGGCCATCATCGCACCCACTCCCTCCTCGTCCATCATCTTGGACAGCGCCGGATGGGCCGCGGCGAACGTTGCCATTCCGATCATCATCGAGCGGAAATCCATGGACATGCCCATCACGGGACGAGCCTCGGTGGAGGTCAGCGCCCGGTCCACGCCGGCATTGGTGCCGCCGGTCATCGCCAGAGCACGACGAGCCGTTCCGAGCAGCTTCGCGTCTCCGATCACGATCGCCAGCCAGTCGTCCTTCGAGATGAAGCGGACGATCATGCCGTCGGGACCCTGCATCGCATTGAGCAGTTCACCCATCTGGGCGTCGGTCTGCATCATGGTCCCGGCGAAGGTGTTGGACGCGCTCTCGCTCATCTTGAACTCGGCGGGGAAGGTCTTCTTCATCTGCTCCACATCGAACTTGATGCGGTAGGCACGCGAGGTGCTTGCTCCGACCGTGACCGGAATGGTCTCGGTGGTGATCCCCCACTTGGCCCCATTGAAGAAGTCCATCAGACCGTCGACGACGGAAAGGGTCTTCGCGACGTCCTTGACCTGCATGGCCTTGACGACGCTCACTCCGCTTTCGGACATTCCCATGGAGACCCCGATGCCGCCGGACACCTGGTCGAGGAACTGCACGCCGTAGTCCAGGTACTCGTTGAGCGACTTCTCCACGGCCTCGCCTTCGGCCGAGACGAACATCCGAGCCACGGAGATCATGTCGACGACCGCGTCCTTGCTCGTGACCATCTGCATCGGCAGTTCGGTGGCCAGGTGGCTGGCGACGGTCGTCAGATCCGACGAAGGCTGCAGAATGCAGTCGGGGCTCGAGGGGGTGTACTGCACCGTCCATCCCGGGGTCTTGGGATCGAGGTTGAGGCTCATGTCCCAGCGATCGAAGGCGTCGGCGAACTTCGCTGCGAATTTCTTGTTGAGATCGAGGATGCGCTGGTCGGCCGCGTCGGATCCGGTCGCCGCAGCGCCCGCGCTGAGCCCGTTGTAGATCTCGAGTTCGAGGGCATCGCCGTACTTGGTTCGGAACATTGCCTGATCGATCGAGACGGAAAGGATTCCCGGAAGCATCTTGCCGGCGACGGCGGGAGCCTTCTGGCCCGCCGGCCGCGGCTGGAAGGGAGCTCCGGTCGTCATCGCGACCCAGTCCGTACCGTCGAGGAAGATCAGCTTCATGTCCTTGCTGTTCGCCTTGACGTTCTCCGCGGTCGCACCGTTGACCGCAAAGATGATGGTCATCTCGGGAGTCGACTCCAAGGTCGTACCCGGGGTCAGGGCAATGGCGGCGGGCATGTCGCTTCGGATCTTCTGGGTGGTCTTGAGCTGCATGCCGAGCAGCGACTGCGGCCCCATGAACATCAGCATGTCCACGGCCTGCTCATCGAACTGCTTGACGATGTCGGTCAGTTCGGAGGTGAGCTTCGACATCGAAGGGGTGTAGGCCACGATGGCGGCACCCTCGGGGAGGAGGCGGGCCATGTCCGCGTCCATCTTCTGGGAAGCGGCGTTGACGGGCTGGCCGGCGAAGACGGTGAGGACGATCGTGCAGAGCACGAGGGTGAAACGGGTGAACCTGGACATGGAGGGCTCCTGAAGGAGGGGAATGGACCGCCCACCGCGATCCCGAGCCGTGCACTGTAGATCGGCCCCCAACACCTCGCAAATTGCCCAAGTGAATCCCCTACTCCTCGTCGTCCCGCAGCCTGGCGAGCACCGAGAAGTCCTCGAGGGTGGTCACGTCGCCCGTCGATTCGGCACCCGCGGCGATGTCCCGCAGCAGCCGACGCATGATCTTGCCGGATCGCGTCTTGGGCAGCGCATCGGTGAACCGGATCATGTCCGGCTTGGCGATGGCGCCGATCTCCTTGGCCACATGTTCGCGCAGGGCCGCCTTGAGTTCATCGCCCGGGTCACCGGACGAATCGAGGGTGACGAAGGCGGCGATGCCCGTGCCCTTGATCTCGTGCGGCATGCCCACCACCGCGGCCTCGACGACGGCCGGATGGCTGACCAGGGCGGACTCCACCTCCATCGTGCCCAGGCGATGTCCGGAGACGTTGATGACGTCGTCGACGCGTCCCATGATCCAGAAGTAGCCGCGATCGTCGCGACGGGCGCTGTCGCCGGCGAAGTACATCCCGTCGACGGTCGAGAAGTAGGTGTCGATGAAGCGCTGCCGATCGCCGTAGACGCCGCGCAGCATGGACGGCCACGGCGTGCGGATCGCAAGCAGCCCCCCGCTGTTGGGCGGCACTTCGTTCCCCTGCTCGTCGCAGACGATGGCGTCGATCCCCAGGAACGGGAGCGTGCAGGACCCCGGCACCGTCGGCGTCGCCACGGGAAGCGGCGTGATCATGTGCCCACCCGTCTCGGTCTGCCACCAGGTGTCCACGATCGGACACCGCTCGGCACCGATGACGCGGTGGTACCACATCCAGGCCTCGGGGTTGATCGGCTCCCCGACGGTCCCCAGCAGCTTCAGGCTGGAGAGATCGTGCTTCGCCGGATGCTCGTCGCCCCACTTCATGAAGGCGCGGATGGCCGTCGGTGCGGTGTAGAACTGCGTGACCTTGTGCCGCTCGACGATGGACCAGAAGCGGTCCGGCTCGGGATGGTTCGGTGCCCCTTCGTACATGAGGGTCGGCACGCGGTTGGCCATGACCCCGTAGATGATGTAGCTGTGGCCGGTGATCCAGCCCACGTCCGCCGTGCACCAGTACATCTGATCGCAGTCCGGACGGAGGTTGAAGGTGTAGCGGCTGGTGAGCATGGTGTAGACCATGTACCCACCGGTGGTGTGCATGATGCCCTTGGGCTTGCCGGTCGAACCGGAGGTGTACAGCAGGAACAGCATGTCCTCGCTGTCCATCGGCTCGCAGGGGCATTCCACCGGTCCGTCGCCGGACTCCATCAGGTCGTGCCACCACGCATCGCGTCCGTCGATCCACTGCACCTCGTTCTCGCAGCGTTTCAGGACGACCACATGCTCGATGCGGTCCGTGTTGCGGGCGGCCTCGTCCACGTTGTCCTTGAGCGGCACGATGGAACCACGGCGCCACGCTCCGTCGCAGGTGATGACGATCCGGCTGTCGGCGTCCTCGACCCGATCCACGATCGCCTGGGACGAGAAGCCTCCGAAGATCACCGAGTGCGGGGCCCCGATGCGGGCGCAGGCGAGGCAGGCGATGGCCAGTTCGGGCACCATGCCCATGTAGATGGTGACGATGTCCCCCTTGCCGATCCCCATTCCCTTGAGCGCCGCCGCAAACCGGATCACCTTGTCCTGCACCTGGGCATAGGTCAGATGACGAACGTCGGGCTCGCCCCCGGGCATCGGCTCGCCTTCCCAGACGATGGCGACCTCGTCACCGTGTCCGTTCTCGACGTGCCGATCGACGCAGTTCCAGCAGGCGTTGAGGGTGCCTCCGATGAACCAGCGGGCATCGGGAAGATTCCATTGCAACACCGAGTCCCAGTGGGTGAACCACTCCAGGTCCTCAGCCGCCGCGGCCCAGAACCCTTCCGGATCGGCCACCGACTTGGCGTGCAGATCCCGGTAGGTCTCCATCGAATCGATCCAGGCCCCACCGAGGGAGGCACCGACGTCGGACGCCGGGGGAAAGACACGATCCTCGCTCAGGACGGAATCGAAGTTGCTCTGCGGTTCGGACATGGGCGCCTCCTTGGATGCCCCAGCCTACCGGATTCAGCGACGACGCTTCTTTCCGGATCGCTTGCCCGACTGCTTGCCGGACCGCTTTCCCGAACGACCGGTCCGTGATCGCCGATCCTCCTTGCGGGCGTACCGCTCGGGTCGGTTCACCAGCATCAGATCCATGTAGCGACCCGCAGGGCTGACCTGGACGACCTGCACGGTGACCGGATCACCGATCGCCAGTACGGCCCCGGATCGCTGGGCCACGATGCGTCCCGTTCCTCCGATTTCGCTCCAGCGATCGGATCGCCCCCCGCCCTCGGCGTCCATGGCGCCCCAGCGGACGGTGCCCTCGACCAGGTAACGGTCAAGCGAAACGAACAGCCCTCCCCGATTGAATCCGCAGATGACGCCGGGAAGGACGTCACCGAGATGGTGCTCCTCCACGTACAGCATGCTGAAGAACTGGTTGAGATCGCGTTCCGCCGCGGTGGCCCGCTCCTCGGTCATCGAGCACTGCGCACCGAGCACCACCAGATCCTGCTCGCTCAGTACCCGGTCGTCCTTCATCAACATGTTCCGGAGTTTCGTGCGATGGCGTTCCGGAGCCGGCTTCGTCCCGTTCTCCGTCGCGTCGAGCCAGGCATCGAGGGCACGATGCACGGTCAGATCCGGATACCGTCGGATCGGCGAGGTGAAATGGACGTACTGGTTCGACGCCAGAGCGAAGTGGCCGATCGGCAGCGGCGAATACGAAGCCTTCGTGAGTGAACGGAGAATCGCGAAGTGCACGCTTCGGGCCGCGGGGGTGTTGCGGGTGGCGTCGAGTACCCGCTGAAGATCCTTCCGGGTCGGATGATCCGGAAT
>PAAB01000048.1 GCA_002591705.1 Phycisphaerae bacterium | reverse complement strand
GTACCGTTAGAATATAATTTTAATCTTCCAGTTCCAGAATCATAAATCGTAGAGTCTGTCCCATTGTGATAAATTTGTAAATCTGAGCCAGCTCCTAATTTTATGCGGTTATTCGACGCTCCACTACTATCTTCTAATGTAATATTGTTACCATTACTTGCTAAGTCACCGCCTAGCTGTGGTGATGTGTCACCGACTAGATCTGTGTTAACAGAGTTACCAGATGCTGCTGTAATACGTCCCTGAGCGTCTACAGTAATGCTTGGAATAGAAGTTGATGAACCATAACTACCAGCAGTTACAGACGTGTTAGCAAGCTTGTCAGCAGTTACTGCGTCATCTATTAATTCTGATGTATTTACAGAATTAGGAGCCATCTGTGCTGACGTGATAGTATTATCTGCAATACTATAATTTGTTACTGCATTTTGAGCTATTTTAGAATTAATAACTTGATTTGTACCTATCTTAGCTGCTGTAACTGCATCGTCTGCAAGTCTAGCAGTAGTAACTGCACTAGCTGCTATTTTAGCTGTAGTAACTGCATCACTATCTAGTTTGGCTGTATTAACTGCACCGTCTTGTATTTTGGCTGTAGTTACTGCATTGTTATCTAATTCAGCTGTATCAACTGCACCGTTAGCAATTTTTGCGTTAGTTACTGCATCTGTATTAAGTTTAGCTGTATTAATTGCACCGTCTTGTATTTTAGCTGTAGTTACATTTCCATCTAAAATCTTAGCAGTTGTGACTGATCCGTTCTGTAATATTGCTGTTGTAACTGTGTTATCGCTAGGTGTACCTATTCCGACTGTTGATCCGATGACAGTAACGAAAATGCTAGCACCGTTAGCAGGGGCAGACCCAAAGATAATGTCGTTGCCAACAAGAACGAATCCCTCGCTTGGCTGGCTTGATCCAGCGTTAGGTTTCTGAATGACTCCATCGACACTAACAATACAAGCTGCAGCAGTTGTAGGTGCGTCAGATATTGTAAATCTATAAGCTGTTCCATTTGCTGTTGCACTGCCTCCACCTGTATTAGATGAACTAGATATTGTAGATATAAAGAAGTTACCAATCGCAGATGACTCTTCCCATGCAGAGTTTTGACTAGAGTAAACCATAAGTTTACTATTAGTTGTATCAAACCACAAGTCACCACCATCTAGTGAAGATGTAGGTGCAGAAGCTGATACTCTATATCTGTTAGAAAATGAGTTAACTGTAGCACTGATAGCTGCAATATCCGCAGCACTAGCTAGCTGTTTATGAAATGTATATGTATGTAATGTTGTAGTGGTCTGTACCTGTAGCCCGCTGCTTGCAGGTAGGGTTGTGTTACGTAGTGTTGTAGGAAATCCAGTTATAGTTACTGTATTACCAGTTCCAGCACCATTAGATATTGTTGCTACACCGCTACCATTAACTGCAAGACCGCTACTAACCTGAGATATAGACACAACCGTACCAGCACCATTACTAGGGTCTGGGTTAGTTGTAGGAAAATTAGTTTCGTCAGCAATAGCTACAAAACCACCAAGAGCATTAGTAACTGCAAGTATCTGATCGTTTACTGCTTTTGATGTAGGTATGCGTGTATCGCTAGAAGTTAAACTTGTTTCTAATGTAATACCGTCAAGCTGGTTTAGCTCTGCTGTAGAAGCTGTAAGAGCTGTGCTATCAGCTAGAACTGAGGCTGTACCAGATTGCATACCAGCTAGCGTTGTTAGCTCACCGTCAGCTATCTTGTCAGTTGTGATTGCGTTGCTTGCTATTTTAGCAGACGTAACCGAGTTATTTGCTAAATCTGCAGATACTATAGTTCCGTCAGCTATTTTAGCAGATGTGATTTGACTATCAGCAATGTGTGCTGTATCAATACTACCATCTACGTAATGCTCAGAATCTATTGAGTTGTCTGCAATCTTAGCATTTGTAACTGCATCTGCTGCTATCTTAGCTGTTGTAACGGCATTGTCATCAATTTTTGGTGTTGTAACCGAACCGTCAGCTATTTTGCTAGTTATAATGTTGTTATTAGCTATAGCACTTGATGTGACTGTATTAGATCCAAATTTTGCACCTGTAACTGACCCGTCAGCTATTTTAGCAGTTGTTATAGCATTATTTGCAACTTTAGCAGTTGTTACGGCTCCGTCAGCTATTTTGTCTGTGGTTACAGAGTTATTAGCTAAATCAGCTGTAGCAATCGTACCATCTACAATATGTGATGATGTTACAAAGTTTGTACTAGGTTGATCCCCGTTAAACAATGCTCCTTCTATAGTTAATGCTTTATTTCTAGCATCTTGTGCTGTAAAATTAGATTCAGTTGCTGAGTTGTTTAGATCTGTGGCTCTTATGGTGCTTCCACTAGCAAAAGTAGTGTATGTTCCCGAAGCATCTCTGGTTCTACGTTCACAAAATACTACTGCACCTTGCGGTAGGGCAGAGTTGAACGTAATTGTGTTGTTATCAGTGGAAAGTTGGTAGTTATATAAAGTTGTACCTGCTGAAACTGCAGGGAAATATAATCCATCTGTGTTGTTCACCTGTGGGTGACTAGATTGTGCAGTGCTACCAGTAGACTGGCGTAACTGTAACACTCTAGTACCACCCGACAATGTGACATAAACATCTAGATCATCTTGGTTATTCAGTTGTATCCCGACAGGACTAAATACAGTTGTAGTTGCATTAGAAGTGGCAGGGAAAGTCTTTTTAGTTGTAACTGCCATTGATAATCAATGTTAAATTCCGTGTTTTTGTAGTTCACTTAACATATTTAAATTACCTTTTTTACCATAGAAGGTAGATTGTTTCCTAGAAAGTATACGTCTGTAAAGATCTGGATGATCTCTACGCATTAATTGTAAAGCTTTCTTCTTTTCATCTAAAAATATGCGTTGAACATCAAGATAAAACTTTTGATCTATAGGTCTAAACCCTTCACGTTTCATCAAACCTAACTCTTTAAATTTCTTAAAGTCATTTTGCCATCTGTTAGACGAAACTAATCTATCTAATCTGTCATACAAAGGACTTTCAGCTAAATATCGTTGAAGTTCTGATTGTTCAAAAGAGTTTAATTCTTCGCCTCGCCAGGTTCTTAATGTTTCTGGTAAGTTAAAACTTATATCTCGTAAAGCCGTCTTAACTTTGTCATTACCAGCATAGGTAACAGCAAAGGGAGTTATAGCGTTCCAAAATTTTAATAATGGATTGCTTGTATATGGTGTAAATGGTACAGCCTCATTACCTTTTGTTAATATATCATACTTTGGCGGTAAACCTTGTTTAAATATTGCATCTCTTCTTATCATTGTTTCTAAGAAACCTCTACTAACTCGTTCATTTTCATCCATAAGGTTACCTAAAGAAGCACTAAGACCAGCATAAGGTAAAGAAGAACGGGCTAGTTTAGCAAATATACGTTGCACCGCTACATCACTTGTTTGTCCACTAAGTAATTGAGATAAATCTTCAACACCAGCTAACATGGATTTGTCAACAATAACAGCAGCACCCATAAATACTATTTTTTCAAAGAAATTATCACGTACATCCTCACCTAAAGCATATTGATAGTTTAATACGTTAGCAACTGAAGTTAATAAAGTGTTATATGGTTCTATATCTGCATAAGAAAAATAAGTATCTCCAATTTTTATAGAGTTAGGTTGTATTTTATTTAATCTCCAAAGATCTCTAGTCTCTTTATCGTTAGGCATCATACCAGTTAAATTACCAGTAGCTGCAGCCATAGCTGCGATGCTTACTAACATAGTACTTGCAGCCACTCTACCTCTAGCTAAAGCAATAGCTTGTGGTATATCAGCTTTTCTAATACCATATTCTTTCAATATAACGTTTGCGTTACCGCCTGTACGTTCAAATTCTATTAAATCTTTAAATTTTTGATTAAATCTTGCCAATAAAGGAGTGTGTTGCCATGTCAAATCGATAGCATTAATACCAGTTCTTACAAATGGAAAGAAAAATCTGAAACCAGTTTTTTGACCTATAGCTTCTAACCCTTTATTGCTAGAACTTAAGGCTTTAGTAAGAGCAGTTTCATCCCCAGCAAGAGTAGCAGCTCGATCACTAACTACATCCATACCATATTTATCTGTTTTAAATATCTCACCTTTAAAATTATCTTCAGTTCTAGCAGCTACTTCTACCACGTCATCTAAATCAACACCATCATCTATTGCTTTTCTAGCAGCTCGCATACGCATTTCAAATCTACCTAAAAGATGACGAGCAACAGCATCGCCAGCTCCCATAGCATTAACAGAATAACGAACCCAAGGAGAGTTGTTAANATCTANNANAGTNTCGGCAATTNTATAATANNNCATTTCGTTTGGTGTNCCATATTGTTCAACATATTTGCCCATAGCTTTAAATTGAGCAGTATTTGTTTCAATATTAAATTTACCAACGTAAGTTTGTGCTTGTCTATTAACGCCTAAATNCCAATTATGTTTAAATAATTTAAGACTATCTTGGAACATTTCGTTTATACCTGCTATTTGAGCAGATGCTATAACAGCTTCTTTNTTACTACCTGCTAATGTAGCACCTAACCACGCTTGGTATGGTCTTAATANTGCAATTAAATTAGTACCAAAAATAGCTTTTACAGCTGTNCGAGGGCCACTTAAAACTGAATGATAAAATACACCTCTTANTTGTTCTCTTATACCAGATCTATAATCTTTNCCTTTAAAACGACCACCTCTAGTAGACACTCTAATAAANTCTTTAGCNTCATCAAAAGTNANAACATTACCTCCAGATAAAGTATGNAATTCTAACAATGTATCTCGTTGTTCNACAGTACCTTCTTCAGTTATACGTTTTAATTCTTGTTGNAATAAATCAAACTCTTCATCTATTCGTTTTAAATTTTCNTCTATATCTGCACGTACCTCTGGAGTTAATCTAACAGAATTTGGATTCATACGTTCTAGNTGACTACCAGCCATATAACCCATTTTTTTGTATTCACGTAAAGCAATAACCATAGCATCATTTGCCATGTTTANTTGACGTTTTACATCAATTCCAGGGGGTAAATCCATAGCACCTTTAGCTAATAATGATGCCCTTTTAGATAATGTTTGTATTATAAAGTCTAAAGCAACTTTTTCTTCTGCAGTACCTACAATAACCTTCTGTCCATCATGCACATATTTAACATAATTAGGACTATCTTCATTAAAATATGACCCTACAGGACGACCTCTNTCAACGTCTTTTATNATTCTACTATACAATTCATCAGTGGCTTCTANTATTCTAGCTTGTACNTTTGTATAATCAAATCTGTTATCTAAACCTTTAAAGATTTTTGTCGCNAATTCTTCAGAAAATTCTTTAACATATTTGTATACATCTTCGCTACCGTCTGCTAATCTTCTTAAAATTTTCTCTGAAATAACTTGAGTGCTAGGNCGTTCTCCCGTAGCTACAACTTCACCAATTAATTTATCTGTAGCTGATGCTAAGTTTTCATCATCTGGTANAACAGACTTCTGACTATCATTAAATCTATCTGGGTTTCTATCTGGGGTTGCACGTTTTTCAGCGTTAGCATTTTTATATGATTGACCTATATCATCAAACCAAGGATCTCCAATCTCTTCNCCTGCTTCAAATGCTTGTTTTCTAAGATCTTCAGCTTTAGGTCGNTTAAAACTTTCTGGATCTGTTTCATNAATATCTTTACTGGTAATAAAATCATCATCATCNTAAAATGGATTCCACTTACCTTGACCTACTAAATCCATTTCTAAAGTAAAGTCACGTTGCATATTTTCGTAAAGTTGTTTTTTATAATTACTGAAAATACGCCTAGCTTGTGAACCACCTACTCTAGATGCAACAGCTGCATACATGTCTTTTAGTAATATACCAAATTCTTGAGCAACACGTTTTAAAGTACCTGCAGGGGCTAGTGAGCTAGTCTCATCCATATACNNATAAAANTCGTCCGTCATAGTTTCAGCAAACCANTCGTCTAAATTTTTGTAACGGTAATTNGTAAGTGTATANTTCTTTTTNTTAAATAATTTAGCATCTTCAGAACCACTAGCTAAGAAAGTTCTTTTACGATTTTGAAACTCTACATTNAATCTTTTAACGTCTGTAGAAGGTAAATACCTTGACAAAGTATGCCATAACTCATGTATCATAGTATGAGTTAAACCCTCTTCTTCCATCGCTTTTTTTTGGATTTCAANTAATTTNTTACCAAAATTAAAACGACCTTGAACATTTANTTTATTAGTTATAGATAAAGATACATCACCAAANAATCTATCTCCNATAGTATCTATAAATTGTTGTATTTCTCTAGCTTCGTATGCGTCTACACCTTCAGTTAAAAATCTACGTTCTAACCTGTCCATAATATATTGAGCACCTCGACTACCTGCAAGCCCTCTTTCAGCTTCAAGGTTAGTTTTCCAAGGTTTTCTAGGAGGTCTGTATTTAAAATTACCAGACTCAAATATAGGTAACTCTGCATCTACATCTGGATTTCTATTAGCTAAATTATATTTATCTAAATCAATCTGTGTATCTGGATCCCANTAAACTCTTACCTTGTGATTTCTTACNCCTTGTTTACCNTTGTACTCAATNCCACCATAACCTAATTGTTGTAACTCTGCGTGTAAATTATCTAACATATTTACAAGCTCTGACCTAGGATATAGTTGTTGATCTTTTAATGCACTTAAATAATCAGAATAACTTATACTACCTGTTGAAGGCCANACACTATCTAAATTACCAGACTCATCTAAATANCCTAGTTTTTTAATAATCTGTGCCTCTGGAGATTGATCGTCAAAAGAAAAAGGTTTTTCAGCATCAAAAAATCTTACTGGTTTTTTCTGNTTAACTCTATAAACAACTTTNTTAAATCCTTTAGGATCTAACTTTACTGTNAANCCTTCACCGTCTACTCTGTTTCCTGTAGACACTGTAAGATCGTTAACAGTATAAAAACCATTACCAAATAAGTTATCATCTCTCCAAATCCTTTCTCCTTTNGTTACATAAGGGTAATCNCCTGGAAGTCCTTTAGCACTNCCATGATAGNATGTATCTAAACCAACAACCTCAAACAAGTTACCTCTAGTTAAATTAATNTATAACTNACCTAACTCTTCGTCTAAGTTAGCTACAACATATTCTTCTAAAGGATCTTCTGGTATACCTTTTTTATTNCTAACATCTTCTGCTTTTAAATCTTCACGTTGTTTATACTCATTAGCAAGGTCNTTATTTAAACTATTTTCTGCAGCTTTGTTACCAATAGCATTAGATTCTTCAATAGANTTACCTTCTAAACGNGCTTTACGGGCAGCATGAGCACCTCTTGCAAAAGACATAAGCCCATAAAAAGCTAAGTTTGCTCCTCCCCCCGCTAGGATAGTTTTTGTTTTAGCAACCCAAGGNTTATCNTTATCTGGGTCAACAGCAAGAAATTCTGAAAAAGGTAACCAAGGTATATANTCGTTTACTANATTAGCCATGTTAGCATAATCAGAGGACGATGATATAAGATCAGCAACAGAACCCTCTGCAGCTATAGATGCACCTTTAGGTATAAATTTAATTAACTTTGCACCTTTTCCTGTTCTTGCTACACCTCGTACAGCACCACCAATTATAGGNGCTTTTGATTTNAATGCTCCTCTTAATAATTTTGCACCTCTAACTTTATTAGCAAACGCAGCTGNTNTTCCAAACAAACTTGGTGCTAATGCACCTCCTGTTANAGANGTTGCTTTTACTAACAAACCAAACTCAACCATTCCACGTGTAAGTTTACCTACACCAGAATGATTTTCTACNTCAAATCTTTCGGGTATATCTAAAAAACCAACAGGTTTATTACCTCCTAGTTCTCTATACTCTTTATTGTTAAATATAGGATCTTGCCCTTTTTCTACAGGAGTACCCTGTATCTTAGCAGCAATAGATGTTATACTATCACCTGTTAAATCAAGGAANCTACCAATACTNTCTACAGCATCAGTCGCACCACCGTACAAAGCTTTACCAACTTCTGTAACAGCCTGTGCGGGGTTATCAGCTATTAAACCTTGATCTTTNTCAGCAGCCTCTTGAGCTGCTANTTGTTCTGCATTAGGTTGTGCTAGCTCNTCTGCCTTAGCAGCGTTGTCTAGCAAGATTTGACCCTCTTTTGCAGCAGCATCGAGGGTTTCATCTGAATGGTCTATGTACCGTCTAGGATCATTAACCGTAGTTTCTCCTTGATCCTCAACAGTACCCANACTCATTAAATCATCTTCATTCATAATTAGCGTTCATCAATAGCAACTTGGCAAGTTCCCGTAGGATCCCATGTGAAGTGCCAAGATTCTGGATCTTTACTGTNTTGATTTGGTGGTGTTATGTTTTTATGTGGACATAAATTAAATTTTNTGTGATTAGCTAAAACCCAATCATAAGATTCTTTATCAGCCCAGTTAATGTCTATAGCTGTACCAGCTCCATGATTAGANTTTCCAGGTTTTTGAACAGCAGANTCATTAAATTTTACACCAGATTCTTTAAGATTAAATAATCTTTNTTGTTCTTCNNAACTTCTATACCCTTCGTTTAAACCTATAAAGACACCTGCATCATTAGCAGCATCTAAGAAACCTTTTACCTCTGCATAAGCATCTCTTCTAATAAGTATCTGACCACCTAAATTAGTNCTAAATGCTTTGCTCCAAGATTGAGGATTAAGAGAAATTTNACTGTTAAAACTATTTTCATAACCTGTTAACGGCACTAAATCTTCTGGAAATACTCTTCCGTTCATAGTACCANCTATAGCATAATTATTAATTTTACCTACTAAATTTGTATCTTTTATNGTAGTTGGNCTATTAGCAAACTCTGGTTGTCTNGTTAGTATAGCTTTNAAAGCTTCGTNAAAACTTGNAGATTCACCATTNTTATAAGTTTCAAGAGCTCTATCTTTAATATCATCTATACGTTCTTGACCAATAATAGANTTNACTGCTGGATANACANNATATGTTAATACATCTNTATTACNTGANANCTGTGTAACCAATGNTGCATTATTTAACATATCAGTTATATTATTAGTAGACAAATAATTTAAAACTTTACGAGTGTTTTCAAATTGTTTTTTACGGTTAGACCATTGTACATAAGCTGGATTTGGTTCAAAATCGTGATGTTGATTAAGTAATTTTCTTAAAGTACCACNAGCTAAACCAANACCAAATATAGCATCTGCATCATTTTTATTTTCTAACAAACCATAACTCTTAATGATTTGCATTTTTTCAGGTANTTCTAATTTATTAAATTCTTCTATTTGTAAATTAAGATCATCAAGATTAGTAGCTATATCTACTGTTAATATATCTTCACCNTTACCAATAAANGATTGATCTAACTGTAAATTAGAATTAAATATATTTCGATTTAATTTATTATTTTTAAAGAATTTATCAATAGGAGTTGTGCTACCAGTATGATAAGAGTTTAATATNGCTATAGTATGATCTCCATACTCTTCAGAGTTCCAATTATCTATATCCCCTGTTAACATATGTGCACTAACCATACGTAATAATATATCAAAATTATTTGTTTTTGCATCNGCTAATTTTATTCCTTCAAATAATTTNACTTTTAATACTTTTTCTACTAATTTAGGGTTAGATATAAAATCTTCATATGTAGTNCCTTTATGTTCTGGAGGTAAATATCTTGNAAATTCTGTTTCACTTATAGGTATAGAACCGTCTGGAGTTATAAAAGTATTTAATAAACTACTTGTATCAATGCGACCAGAATCTCTGACAGCATTGTTAATCTGAGTTTTATCTCCANTTAATAANGTTTTTCTTACATCTGCTGTTAAGTCTTCCCATGTATCAATTTCTTTNTGTAAAGTTTCTGGCCATTCTACAGCTGTCCCACCATTTAAAACAAGTTGTTTATTATATATCACAGCAGGGTGTTGACCTGTAGCACTAGCTTTAGATAATTCATTAAATATACCTTGAGGTCTACCTCCAANTAATTTAAAAAATATAGGATTNTTAATAATTGATTCAGTGGTAAATATATCAANACCTTGNNTATCGTTTTGTAATTGAGTAAATCTTTCTANTATAGCTCTACTTTGTTTAACCATATTTGTAGGACTAACTATACCTTCTTCAGATTCTAATGTCCAAAACCTAGTNCCTTCCCATCCNTCTACACCAGTNTTAAGTTNTATGTTTGGGTCAACTTCACCTAAATTAAGTTGNCCAGNTTTATCAAAAATAGNAGCATTTTGAGCTTTAAGTTGTTGCTCTAANAAAGNCCCNGCAAGTTTCATAGCTTGCGTCTTACTCATATTACTATTAGTTGACTGGTAAGATTTAGCTAGAGCTATNAGTTTATTACTATAATATGCTGACGCTGCATCTTTNTGCATTGTTGCCATAGTTTCTTCTATTTCTAAATCTTTAAACATNACTGCTGTTAAAGAATTTAAACTATCTAAAGCTGCTACATGAGCGTTNTTTGCATTAGGNTCATCTTCAAANTAATTACCTACAGCACCATCTTTTACATACCTTTCTAATACACTTGCATCTACCTGTGTTACATTAATTAAACTTAAAGGTATTACACCACCTTCATCTACTAAATATTTAGAAGCTANNTCATCCATATAANATTCAGATTCTTCTTTACTAAAAGGAGTAAAGTACTCAAAACTAGAATCAAATTGTTTTANTTTACTATTAGCCCAAGCCTTACCAGCAAACCTTTCGTCTTGCATAAGAGCTGCTAATTTTGCTTTACGTTCAGCNCCACTTAATGTACGGTCTGTAAATATAGAAGATAANTTTTGGTCAAAAACCTTTTTATCTATTTTATCTTGTTTTGTTGCTTCATCTTCTAAAGCTGCTAATAAGTTGGCTTGTATGTTATCTCTACTAAAATTAGAACCAAACAACTTTTCCATAGAAGACANCTCATAGATTGGTTTGCCATCTNCGGTTCTACCAGTAACTTTAGATACACCTGGAAGATAAAATCTGTCACTTGAAAGATAGTCTAGTATATCATTTTGACTATCCATATTATTATATTTATCTGATTTCATAAGATCTATGAAAGCTGCCATCATAGTTTCTTTAGCTTTAGCATTGTAACTTCCGTTAGGATGCAATACCTTCATAATTCCAGGAAATATAGAAAACATTTCTTGAATTGCTAAATCAGCTTTTTTTAAATCTTCTTCTGTCTGATCGCTTGTTAAATTATCTGAACCAAATGGAGCAAAATCTTCTATCTTTAAACTTTCTATATAATCATCTAATTGATTTGTAGCAAACTCAACTCTTTCTCTTTGATATTCTTTTTGTTCAAATAAATTTGTTCTTTCTAAAACTGGTTTTGTTAGATATTTATTTACAAGAACTTTACTTAAACCAGATCCCTTTTCTTCTATATAGGCTCTCTGTAATTTCATTAAAATTTCTGTTCTTACATCAGAATCTTTAATAGAATAATAATCAGAAAATTTAACTGTATCTCCATTTTCTAACTGTACTTCAGCATTTGCAAGAGAATGGTCTGATGATCCAAGTAATACACTATCTCTAAAAGCATCCCATCCAGTAGCAGACTCCATAAGAAGTCCTTTTCTAAAACCTATAGCAAAGTTAGAGTTTTGTTTCTTAAGATTAAGTAACCTATATTTTTGTCTAAGGCTAGCTTCATAACCAGCTTCATCCCATGTATTTTCTTGATTTTTAACTGCTGTATCAGTAGCTAATCTTTGTTCTGATATTTTTTCTTTTAATTCAAGTTCTTGTTGATCTGATAATTTAACAGCTTCAAGAGCTTCTTGGTCACCTTGACTAGCTTTAATACCTTCGTTTATACCTTCGTTAATTTGACCTTCAACTACAGGTTGTATTACGTTTTTTAAAGTGCTATCTAAAAATCCACTTAGTTCTTTACTAAATTTACGTAGATTGTTAAGCTCGTAAATGTCAGCTTTAGCTTCTAAACTGTTAACACGTTTTTGTTCTGCTATAATCCCATTTGCTTGTTGGGTCATAGCTTTTAGGTCTTTAATTCTATTTTTTTCAAGACCAGTTGCGATAGATGATAACCTTTTTGTTTCATCTGGAGCTACACGGTTTCTAAAACCTCTAGCTTGTGTGCTTCTTTGATATGCCATAATTATTTATCCTCTCCAATCTCCACCAGACCAGAATGTATCGCCACCAAGGGTCGTACCAGTTTTAAATGCAGTACCAATACCACCAAGTATGGGGCCAAGTGGGGATGGTTTTCGAGGAGCAGCTTGTTCTATAGGACGTACAGTTTCAAATGATGCGGTAGGTGCTACGGCAGCGGATGTAGTTATAGCATTATTTGCCTTAACATTAGATGAGTATTGATCGAGGTCAATTCCATAACGTTCTATACCGTAAGCTCTAGTAGCATCAAACACTGTAGCATCAATCTGTGCTTGTGCAAATCCTAGATCTCTTTCTATTTGATTAAATTCTAACAACATAGATTGTCCAGCTGGCATGCCACTAGCTAATAATGTACCCTGTGCTTTTATAGCTTTAGATAAATTAGCTTGACTAGCAAACATTTGCTCTGTTATTTTTTCTCTAAGTTGTTGATCTTGAGCTGTAATAGCTCTCGTAGCTTCAGCTTGGTTTAGATCTTTTTGTCTAAAGTATGCAGCTCTTGAGGCAGCATCAGCTTTTAGTTGAGCTGAAAAAACCTCACCTTTTCGTTGATCGTTAAACGCAGATATTTGTATTTGATTTAGATAGTTCTGCCTTGCCATAGCATTGCTACGGTTAACAGCATCAACTTGATTTGCATGGGCTCGATTTTGTTCTGATATGCCCGCTATAGCTGAAGCACCACCCATTATAGCAGATATTGCTGTTATTGCTGTACACATGGTTTAATAAATTGTATTAAGGGTACTCCATTATAGACATGATAATTAACTAAAGTAAATCCTAAAAGTTTCAATAATTTTATGTGTGACTCATTACGCATATCAGCTTGGTTACACAAATAAGGATTAAGTAAACTGTTTACCCAGCGTTTTGCTTCTTTAACAAATGTATGAGGATATTCTGTGCTGGCATCAGTACATAACATCCATATTAGATTGTGCGGTGTCACTCCCGCCACTCCAGCAGCCTTGCCGTTGGGAACCGTGAAATACACGGAATAAGTTGATTCATAAAATGATTGAAGAATAGAAGCCTCCGCACATAATCCTGTGGTTTCTTCGGCTTCTCGTCTATCTTCGTAACGTAGGTTAAGCCCTACACTCAAAGCTAACTCTGGTGTGCAAGGCTTAATATACTTACCTTCGTACATGTCTTTTTTCGTTGTAGTTGCCATCCCAGCTTGCTGAGAGTAAAGCGGTGGAAAATGGGTCTGGTATTTGTATTTGTAAAGTATACTTTTCGTTTTTTGCTTGTATAGGAACTCGTACTGATTTAGATAGTGTAGCAGGAGCTGAGTTAAAATTACTATTGTTTGTCAACATACCAGACTCAAACTGAGTGTAGGTACTACGACTAGATAATGTTGGAATAATTTTAAACTGCATAGGGCCACTAACACCTAACTCAAAATTAAGTCCAGATATACGTAACTCACCGTCAGTATCATATCTGGCTTCTCCTCTGTTAAGATAGTAAGTTGGTAATTCTATGATACTTGTGTAACTATATCCTACTGCTACTTTAGCAGAGCTACTGATATTTATATTATTAAATGTTGCACTATTTGTAGTAACAGAATCTGCTTTTCTAACAACCCCAACGATAGAGTTACCGTCACTATCGTTACCAGAAATACCTATCATAAAGAAGTTTGTTGCACCCGTAGGTGTATAAGGTATTGTTAATACTGTCTTCTCAGGAGATGTTGTAGTTTGTGCAGTGCCTGTAACAACACTTGCTATAGCTAGGTTATCAAGGCATGGTTCAAACCAACGAGCTGTTTTAAGAGGTGAACCTACATCAGACACTGTGCCACCTAATACATAAGCTCTCGTGGAATCAGCATCTGCTACATATTCATACCTACTTAAGATATAATCACTACCTTGTAGTGTAACAGTGAAAAAGCTACCACCTGTATATAGTATATGTTGCATTGTACCTGTCAATGTCCAACTATACCACGCAGACTGTTCACGTCTTTGACCAGCGTTGTAATACTTATAATGATATACTGAAGTATCACCTTTCTTGCCATACGTAACAAGACCAATAGGTACTGAGTTAGCAGATTTAGTTATATCTTTTGGTAAAAATTCTGGAACTACTCTAGTCTGTTCTGTTATATTAGGCGGTGTATCATCATCTAATATTGTAGCTTCAAATGCTCTAGCATAGGCTGATACATTAGATGTAAACAGTACGGATGTACCAAGGTCTACAGGTTGTATGGTAGAGTCACATTCGTAACTTGCAACCTTTTTTAATCTGGCTGTTTTAGGGCTAAATATATCTGACTCAGTAAATAATAAGAACTGACCGTTATCACTAAACATCAATAAACCTTTTTGTATAGGTAATGTGTGATTAATAAACGCAGGTTTTACATCAGATACTGTTATATCTATAGGGTTGTCATCACTGGTGGATATAGCAGACACAATAAAGAAGTTAAAGTACCCCCCAGGTCTACTCATTACTATGTTTTCACCCGCAATAAACCCTAATCTATTTCTGTGAAAGAATATTTCCTGTATTTCTGTCCCGTTAAATGTAGGAAAAGGGTTGGATGCGTTGTCTCCTACTGCTCTATCTTTCCAATAATTCTCATTATTTTGTGAATTTGCTGTAGCTTCATCTAATTTAACAAATGTAAACGTACCATTACGGTTGTTTATAAGTGCATGTGGCATTGTTGCAGGGTCTAAACCCTTAATCATGGGGTCACTATTAGATGAAAAATTATGAGGTCTTACACATTCTTCCCAGCTACCAGCTCCAGACACGCCATTATCAGCTATAAATTCTACATAGTAATCATCAACGTCTAAGTCAGCAGTGTTAGCTATTTGAGCAACATACCCGTGTTTACACATAGCAGGTAGTCTACTAATATCTTGTGCCTTTTGACCAATAACACTCATGTTTTCGTTGACAGCACCACCAAGAAAGTTGACACCATCTGCAGCGGAACCGTGCATAAACAAACCACTACCTATAACTTCAGCAGTTACGTTAGATAGATCACTATTAACTTTATCTTTTAAACCTCTTAGAATGGTTGCCATACTTAACACACCATTGTCTGGATTTTTTGGAGATTTAAAGTAAGCTATACCAGATACATCTCTGTAAGTAGTTACTGGTTCTACAGCTTCAACTGATATTCTATAAGTCTCTCCCTCTAAACTAATGTCTATAAACAATCCTTCTGCAGTAGATTTATTAGTAGTCCTAATTAAACCACCGTCTTGTAGAGTTACTGTAGCAGTGTATCTAACATCATAATCTTGAGTATATCCTAAAAAATCAGATACTTCTGTACCAGATCCATCATAGTTTGCTACATTATTAGCAATAAAACTATTACCATTAACTTGTAAACTGCCCTCAATATTTTCTGTAATATTTGTACCACCTACTTGTGCACCACTGGTATTAACTGCACTACCTCCAGAGAATGACCACGTCAATGTACCAGATTTACTTTGGTCTTCGTTTGAGTCATCAAAGGTTGGGCCTTGTGCACTGCCTCCAACAATCCTGTCTACTTTAACAGAGGTTACTCTGAAGTAAGTATTAGGTGCAGGTGCTGTACCAGAATATAATATATACTCAGTATTATAAGCCACAGTATCAAGCCTAGCATAAGAATAGTCCCCGCTATGGATAGGTGAAAAGGTATTTCCAGTAGTACCTACTGTTTTTTGTGGATTACATATAATCGTATAATCTTGTATAGTTTGTATTGAATATTCTTTATGTGTACCTGTCTGCTGCATGTATTGAAATAAAGAATCTCCATTACTATTAGTGAGACTTTGTTCTACACCAGTTGATAGATCCCATATACGTATAGGTTTTGTACCAGAATAACTGGCAGCGGGTGTCATTTGTACAATATATTTTTCGTCACCATCTCTCAAAATTTCGTACCAAAATCCTGTACTGTTTGCGTTAGTTAAAGTCTTAACAAACTCTCCAGCTGGACGTTTTTTCAAACCAAATGTTATGTCTGGGACAGCATTATCACATACCCTTACCTGTCCTGGAAATTTAATTTTATCTGGCTGTTGAGATACACCCCCTAGAAAGTTTGGGATACGTTGATTTACTGTTGGCATTACATTCTTCTCAATACTTTAAATGGACGATACACGGTATTTGCATCTTGTTGATATTGGAAATCATTAAAGATATTATAGTCGCCTTGCTTTGCATCGTACTCAAGTGCAGCTGCTCTTGCATAGGCTTCATCAGCTTCAAGTAACTTAGCAGACTGCGGGTTGTTTACCATACGGTTAGAGGCGATTCTACAGGCTCTAGCGGTGATGTAATCTTTAAATGGTTGTGGTAGATCTTCAAAATCTATCATCCATATTACATCAAAAAATAATTTACTAACATTTGTAAATGTAAATGTATGACCTTTTTTATCATACACTTTAGCTACACCGTTATCACTACGTCTTACTACATCATAATCTTTTCCATGCTGGAATATATTAAGATCCATCTGTAGTATATTATTAGGAACTACCACTTGGTTGTTGGTATCGGTGTCAATAGGATACTCATTCTCTGTGTTGTATGACCATCCCTCAGATTGTATCTCACGGCAGACTTGCCTTAGAGTAGTCTGTGCCATAACCACTTCGGGGCTTTGCACATTAGTTATAGTATTAACTGGGGATTCTCCAACGCTCATCAAGATTGAGTTTACAGCATCTAGTTCGGTAGACACTCCGTAAGATATTACTGACATAATAAAAAAAGGGGGACTAAGCCCCCATATAAATAAATAGTTATGAGAAAGCAGCTGGCTTTGTAGTTGTTCCAGCGAACAATTCTACACAAGCTGCTGGGTTCACGTAGTCTGCACCCATAGCGAGTCTTCCTAGGATGACATCACCTTGGTAAACTACAGAAACATCCCCAGAAGTTACTTGAACTTGTGGGCCAATAGTTTCAACAACACCTGCAGCTTCTCTTTGGAAGATTAATCCACATGTGTTTGCAAAGTTAGAGGCAGCACCGTAGTTCTGGCGTGGGCCATAGTTGTTACCTGTAACTGTTGTAGCTGTTTCAATAGCTTCAGATACGAATGAACCTGTATTTCCAGGATCTACTGTATCAAGGTCAGTAGCAGCTGATGGGCTAGATGCAGGTGCATACTTAGTACCATACTTACTGAAGAATGGAACGTTCATTGATTTGAAGATTTTGATACCTGCAATTTCAATTACGCCATTTCCACTCTGTAAAGCTGTACCTTGTACATCTCTGTTAATCAAGCCGTTAGAGCCTGCCTCTTGTATGAGGGAATAATATTGCCTAGGGTTTAATACGGCCACTCTTCCGTCATCACTCACCCCTTTTTCATCTAAAGCAGCTGCAGCATCATAGAAAGCTGTAACTAATTTAGTTGAATCAAGAGCATCGTCTGCGTTAGAACCCGCACCAACTTGAATTTGTGTACCACCTGGCTCAACGAAGTTGGTTAGTGATACTGGAGATGCCTGTCTAGCACCTTTAGCAATAGCTCTGAAGATTAGTCTATCGTACTTTTGTGCAAGTGCGTAACCGATCTTCTTAGAGATTTCTCCTCTCAATTCATAGTGTGCTAGTGTCTCATCTAGCTCATACACAAAAGCCGAGCTAATTAATAGGTCATCGACTGTAATTGTTTTTTCTGCTACTGGAGGAGTTTTGTCAGAGTTTCCTAATATACTGTTTCCAGGTGTGTGGTATTCCGCACTTGTGCGACCAGTATAGATGAACTGTAAACTCTTTCCGTTGGTTAACGTACGCTTCATGACTAGGTCACGTGCGATTGTTTCCCTTTGGAAGCCAGTAAACATCTCACCTGAGAACAACTTTAAATAAAGGTCTCTGTTATTTGTAGCGTTTGTAGCTGTATTTATTCTACCCAGAAAGGTTTGTGAAGCTGGGTTATTTGTTGACTGTTGTGCCATTTTTATAAGGTATTAATTATCGTTCCTAGATCTAGTTTTATAGGAATCTTATTTGTTTCAGTTAAGACTCATACTGATGTTGTGGTCTATCCCACCGTCATGACGGCATTAGGTATCTCCGTAGAGGCTGATGCCAATAAGTAGGGAAGGGTTCGCACCTTCCCACTCGCTTTTACGAATTACTTTTTCTTAATTGGTGTGTACTCAACGCCACGATACTTGAGTGTCATAATGATCTCCAGTATCAGACCCCCGTTCCATGATCTGATTGCATGCGTCCCGAAGGATGAACGGACGTGGTTTAGTGAGGATCCATAACACCCTTGGAAAGATAACCGAGTTCACGTAATGATCTAACTGTGGGATCACTTGTAACATTAGTGGGAAGTCGTCCAAGAGCGATGTTATCAAAATTAAGAGTGTGTCTGTCAAATGTAGCCAATTCATATTCTTCAGTCATTGATAAGCAATTAGTAGGGCAATACTCAACGCAATTACCACAAAATATACAAGCCCCAAAGTCAATAGAATAATTCCTTAATTCTTTTTTCTTTGTTTCCTTATTCATTACCCAATCAACTACTGGTAAATTTATCGGACATACTCGAACGCAAACTTCACATGCTATGCACTTATCAAACTCATAGTGTATTCTTCCTCTGTATTGTGTTGAGGGTATGAGTTTTTCATAAGGGTATTGAACTGTAATAGGTCTTCTACCCATATGACTTAAAGTTACAGAAAGACCCTGCAATAAATATTTTGCAGAGTCTATTGTATCTTTTATAAAATTAAGCAATTTCTGTAGACTCAATACATGCCAAGTCAAGAGGGAAGTTGTGAGCATTACGCTCGTGCATTACCTCGAATCCAAGGTTTTGTCTATTAACTATGTCAGCCCATGTGGGGATAACCTTACCGTTAGCGTCAACAACTGACTGGTTGAAGTTGAAACCATTTAGGTTAAATGCCATAGTAGCTATACCCATCGAGGTAAACCATATACCAACCACGGGGAGAACAGCCAGAAAGAAGTGTAGAGAGCGAGAATTGTTAAAACTTGCATATTGGAAAAGTAAACGTCCGAAGTAGCCGTGAGCTGCAACGATGTTATATGTCTCCTCTTCCTGTCCAAATTTGTAACCATAGTTCTGAGCTTCCAATGCAGTTGTCTCTTTAATAAGAGAAGAAGTAACAAGACTTCCGTGCATAGCAGAGGCAAGAGAACCACCGAATACCCCAAGAACACCGAGCATATGGAACGGGTGCATAAGGATATTGTGTTCGGCTTGGAATACAAACATGAAATTAAAAGTACCAGAAATACCGAGAGGCATACCATCACTGAAACTCCCCTGCCCGAAAGGGTAGACAAGAAATACAGCAAAGGCTGCTGAGACTGGAGCTGAGTATGCTACTGCTATCCAAGGTCTCATACCTAATCTGTAACTAAGTTCCCATTGTCGTCCCATATAAGCAGAGACACCGATGAGGAAATGGAATATGATAAGTTGGTATGGCCCACCATTGTAGAGCCATTCGTCAATGGTTGCAGCCTCCCAGATTGGGTAGAAGTGCAGACCGATTGCGTTTGATGACGGGACGATTGCCCCAGAGATGATGTTGTTTCCATAGAGTAGAGAGCCAGAAACTGGTTCACGTATCCCGTCTATGTCAACAGGTGGAGCAGCTATAAAGGCGATAATAAAACAGGTTGCAGCTGTAAGTAATGCAGGGATCATAAGTACACCAAACCAACCAACGTATAGTCTGTTGTCTGTGCTTGTAACCCACTTACATAACTCTTGCCACTTATTGGTTGTTTCTCTTTGTAATGAGATTGCAGCCATGTGTATAAATATGTAAAGTGTACGAGGTTATAATGCTCCCACCAGCTAGAGCCGACCTCTTATGGGAGCATGTTGATTACAAAATTCCAGGTATAATCTGACCTGTAAAGAAGTACGTACCTATAGCAGCTACTACTCCTATCATTGCAAGGCGACCATTGAGCTCTTCAGCTATGTGCCATTTGTCATTGTTGTGGTTGTGTGTCATTTTTTCTTACGTTTTTTTGCGGTTTTTGCTGCACGTTTAAAGTTAGCAGCCGTGGGAGCTCCTTTGCTTCCTGGTTTTCTCATCTTTTCACCAGAACCAGCTTTGATACGCTTACGTTTGGCGTGGATGTTTGCGTATAATCCTCGTTTAGCCATTTAACATTTCCATCTGCGTAGTGCCAACGCTTTACGGGTTGGCTTTCCGTTCTTTTTCATTGGCCCTTTGTTACCTTTCATGCGAGCACAAAAGGAACGTTTACGTGCACCGCCCCCAGGCTGTGGAGCCTTGAGGTTGGAGCCAGTTGCACGATTATATTTAGCTCTGCCTTTAGCAGTGAGACCACCCTTGCGGGACTTCTCGCCTCTACCTATACTTAGACTTACGCTTTTTTTTCTTGCCATGTTTACAAGGACATTTAGCCATTACTTTTTCTTTTTAAGAATCTTCTTCCTTACTGCTGCTGGTAATTTAGATAAACCTTTGTTCATCTTTTTACCCTTTGCAGGTGGTCTACCTTTCTTACTTCCGTAAGTACCCTTACCCATCGGCATAATTAATCTCCTATACTTTTAAGTTTGATGCGGATAATTTTCTAAGAACGTCATCTCTGAACGCCTCATCATTTGTGTATTCTGGCTTATTCATATCTCTTACAACTTCTGCCATACTTCTGTAAGTTTCTTGAGGTGATTGTTTACCAGTAACTATTTTAGAATCACGTCCGTTGGCATCTTCATACTGTCCCATAAGTGCTTTCACTGCAAATTTTATAGCTGTTTTATTTCCTGTGGCTAACACACTATCATAATTTTGTATATCTTCTTTCTCTAAGTTGTTGCTAGCCCATTCCATAAGTGAATTATATCCCTCCTCTCCATTGGCTATTGCCTTCACTTCGTTGATTTCTGCATCACTTAAGGTTGGTTGTGCATTTTCATAACCTAGCTCACCACGTAAACCATTNAGATATGAGTCTACCAACTGTNTGTTNAAACCAGCATTACTTAGTTGGTCATACATTTCGTCAGACAAAGTACCATTGTTNTCTGCAAAATGTTTGTTCATTGCAAATGGATCTATNCCATTATCTTTAAATGTATTACCTAGTTGNTCACCATACAATTCGTTAGCTGTNTCATANTTAACAGAGCCATCATCAGAATACATTTGATANTCTGTTTCTGGTTCTGCAGTNTCNTCAGCNTTACTTGTAGNAGTTTCTCCTAGTTTCTTTTGCANTTCTATNTATGCTGACTCTAATTCTTCGGCACTCTTATACTTTCCAGCAAGCATTTTATCTTGCTTNTGCATAAGNTCTTCNCCAATNTTTANAGACTCAGCNTCTTTNTCTGCTANTTCTTNTGCTACTACAGGATCNTCAGATGTGTCGTAGCGTATTGTTTCTGCCATAATTACTGTGGTTGTGGTACATTACCAGTTGTCATTGTGTTNATTGCATCAGTGATTTCTGGATTTTTAGATGGATCCATTAAAGGAGTNCCAGCTANTTGACCAGCTTGGTCAGTCANNGACTGCATCTGCTGTGCCTGCATAGCTTGTTGTTGTTCAGCATTACGTTCTTCCATGCTCTTGACAAGGTTAAGTATATCTATACCTTGTGCAGCTGCAAGACGTTTGATTGCTTCGTCAGCATTTAGATACTGAGCAAGAGCCTCTGGCCCCATAGTCTGTGCTATGGTTGTAATNAATTGAACAAGTGCTTCTCTATCTTGTCCTCTACCTAGTGCNTTTATACCTGCAACTATGGTAGGTTTAACTAGATTAGAGGGTACGCTAGGAATCTGTTTAGATTTAGTTANCGTNTGCATCTTACGTTTGAGGTAAGGTATTAAAAACTCAGTCGTTAACAAACTGAAGAGACCGCCAAGCTGACGTTCTAACTCCATCTGAGTCATCCTTACTTCTTCTGCTGTAGTTCTTTCTGATTGTCGTACNGTTAATACTAAGAAGGCTTCTGCTAATCTTCTTTCTAATACGTTAACAAGTTGAAACGCTGTTTGAAAATCAGCTGTCTTACCTACCTGNACTACTCCAACATCATCTGGTCTACCTTGTATGATAGCTCCATTNCCTGCGTTAGCAAGGGATGNTGGTTTTGTTGTAGCTGAAGGTGATACCGTAAAGACAACTTTAGCTGCTGCTGCACTGCCCTCAACAAGAGCTTGCATCAATGCCTCTAAAGATTTTAAGTCCCCAAGGAACTCTTCTACTCTAGAACGTCCGTAGTCCTCTCCGTCCACCGTAACGAAACGNAGGGGGAGCCANGGGGANTTATCTAAAGGAGCTTTACCTACACTGTCTGGTAGTATCATGTCCTTAGCTTCTTGATGCCAGTGCCAACCTTTGTCAGTTCTCTTAACACAGGTGTACACNTCNACATCCTTACTACCGCTGTAGTCATCAGAGCTCTCATCATTAACGCTGTTGTCATCGTCAACTTCTGGTAANCCTAGTATCTTTTTATTTACTTTTTCTTTGGTAATTATTTCTATTACCTCACCGTTNCCNTCACGCTCTACACAATATCTATTTAAAGGNTANACTTTCATACCCTCTTTATTCATATATACTAAAGCGTTTCCTGTAACAACTAAATGTTTTAATGCTGCAAAGATCTGTACTCTATCTGTAGAGGCAGCAATGCTTTCCATTATCATACGTTCTATCTTAGCAAAAGATAAATCTAATTCACTCTTTGCTTCTGGAGGTATCTCTACACCTAACTTAGAATCATCAAGNTGTAACTTAAANAAACTTGTAGACGGAGGTANNAGACCTAGCATAAGTTTTGAACTTAATGTGGTGACTCCTTTGGCTCCAACTGATTGCCAAGGTGTTACGAATGACTGGTAATTATTAGTTTCATTACGCATGATAAGTGTGGGAATAGTTAGTTCCGCACACTCATATGCTACTTCAAGGAATTGTTCACGGTGACTAGATAACTCATTGTATCTTTGCCGTGCCTTCTTCATTAATAACTTCCNCCACTACTACCGCTACCACNGNTTCCTGTGTTGGTACCTTGTCCAGTTTNTATACCTCTAAGTCCACCAGTGGNTGGTTTCTTAGTTGCTAAACGAGAAGTACCTGCTTGTCCTCTACCTTTCTTAGCAACTTTCTTAGCTGTTACTTTTGCTTTTCTTTTTGTCTCATCTTCAGAGATNGGNACTGGTGTTGGAGCNTCTGGTAATGGTGTAGGTGCCTGTTGTATTGGCATTGGGGGTGGCGGTGTAGTTGGTGGGGCTGGTGTTGGTGGGGCAGCTGGGGTTGATCTACCTCCTCCGAAGAGGTTAGCTATAGGGCCGACACACATAATTATTCTCCTTTNATTTTATTTTTTAATAATCTTATGATTGATAATTGACCAGCCCTATAAGATATTGCTTTCTCTGATAGGTTGTGGTCTGGAAACTTATCTGGAAACTGCTGNTCGAGTTCATCAANGATCTTCTCGATGCGTCCCCAGTCAAGAGTACTGTGGTAAGTTGGTGTTTGCATGTTCAAAAAATGCGGGCATACGTGCTCGNTTAGTGTCAGAAAGTTCTGGGGCTTTGCCCTCATACATTAGACGATCACTACAATCTGTCCAAAATTTTCTGCTNAAATGTTTGTTGTCTGCTTTGTGTTTTANCGGTTCAAAGATCCAATTAATTGTAGCTTTTCTAAGTTTATCCAAAGAAGGACTAGGGCGTAAACCCATATCAGCACATACGAGGCTATTGCAAGCCACGTGGATCTGCTCATCTCTGGATATATCAGCCGATACGGTTCTAAGAGCTGCATCACCACAAAAACGATTAAAAGGGAGTATAACAAAGAAGATTGCACGTTCTGCTACTAATGCTTTTAATATGGTGTGGTCTGGGTGAGCTATCCAAGCATCACGTAAAAGTTTTGCTTCTCTNTCTGCCTTCTCATCTAGTCCGTGGACATCAGCAATGTAGTTGAGAGCAACGTCATGTCGCTCCTCATCTTTTACATTGTCTTCGAGAAGTANTCTAGCAATTTCGGGAACTTCTTTACTAAGAGTTTCCGTGATGAAGGCACCGACAGGTANCTCCATATGGCGTATTGCCAGAGCACGGTAGATGGCTTCTTCACTACCTTCAAGTAGTTTTCCTTTTGTNGGTTTAACGGGAGTCCACTTTCGCTTCCGTTGAAATAGTTTTTCATAAGGGTTCATTCTTCACAACCTATGCACTTAATGGGTTCGGGTTTAAGAATCCCACTCAAGTAATCGTCTACATCACNTTCATCTAATGCAGCATAGGCACTGGACTTATCTTGTGTATCACCCATAACTTGAAGGGAATAATATAAAGATGTTTGGGGGCTGTCCAGCCACTCTTCAACGAACGTATTGTCGTAGGTTACCACATCACTCCAAGAGTTAAATGAGTATCCGTGAAGAAGTCCCGTCTTGTGNAGCATTGTCATGATGCCGTCTGCTACACGCTTGTATGCGTCCCAGCCAACTTCAGAGGCGATCTCCACATCGCCATAATCATATGATGTAACTCCAAATGTNCCGCTATCACGGTCAACACTTCGAGCTATAGGTGGTGCAATCTCAGGGCAACATGTGTAACCATCGAGATCTTTTGAANTGTAACTACAGGATGCAGTCGGTGCAATAGCAAATGCCCTTTCCATTTGGTNAGNNAATGCTATCTGTTTTGCTTTTTGTATACCTAGATNTATTTCTCTAGCTATGATACCAGCAGTTCCNTCTGGTTCTAGTCCGTAGTTGACTGCGTCAAGGGCGTGTCCGAACTGTTCGTATGTGATNCCTTCACGTCTAAGGAGGTTGGCAAGACCGAGCATCCCAAGTCCCACTTGTTTGTCAACCGATGAGGCAAGGTATTCTCCAGATTTTCCAACACCTGTCCGTGCATGGAGATCACACAACTCGGACATAGCTGCAGAGAAACCCTCTTGTATGTTGCCGACAGTACAGGCAGCGAGATTNACATGTTGTAGCAAGCACGTTCCACGTGAGGGCAAGTAAACNTCAAGACAGACGTTGCTGTAGATTCTTTCTCCATGACGGTCATGTTTAATTTTATTNAGCCAGATGTCACCAGACTTTATGCCTTCTAACAAAGCTTGTTTGTGTGGTGTATCTTTCCACATTTGAGGTGTAAGNTCTACACATCTNTTTACCCAAGGTAACTCATGTCTTGGTGTGGTTATAAATTCTAGTATGTCTGCGTGATCTAAGTCTANGTGTAAGACACACGCTCCATTTTTATATACTCCACCTCTTCTAATTGTTTCATTAAGAGCTGAGTATACTTTACCAAATGATACAGGGCCACTAGCGACTAACCCTTTCTCATTAGTGTGCCCGTTGGGTCTTATCTTCGAGAGGTGTACTGCAACACCTGCTCCAAATCTCAAGGCATGTGACACNAAACGCCACGATGCCTCNATTCCATTATCACCCTCGATACTATCTTCTACNACAAATACTGTGCAGCTAACAGGTAAACGTCCNTCTGGATTTTTNATCCAGNTATCAATNCTACCAGTNCTAGCTATTAAAGGGTGTGGAAACAAATCATTTAACATTTAAGGATTCCAAAGAATAGGTTTTTCNTTTTCATAATCGTAATCTNTGTGCTGTAAGATCTTAGCTAGTCGAGCATTGAGTAAAGCGTCATCGTCTGATAACCCTCTCTCTCTAAAAGTTTGACAAACGGCTTCCCATTTAAAGTCTTTCTTTTCTATTATTGCACTAGCTTTCTTGACTCCTATTCCAGGGCAACCAGAGTAACCATCTGTTGGGTCTCCAGCCATNGTTTGGATTAAGTGCCAATCATCGCCTTGCTCTTTTGTAATNTCTTCAACATCACCGTCCANATTCCACAGTATACCTGGGATTTGACGTAAATCTTTGTCTGGACTNACGATTATATTGTCTGTACTAGGGTATCTAGTTGCATCAATTCCAATAGAATCATCAGCNTCTAAACCCTCACGTAAAACAAAGTTGTAATTTTCTTTGCAATGGTTGACCAAGCGTTTGTAACCNANNGGTTTCCTTTTGTTTCTATGTCCCTTGTAATCGGCAGAAATTTTCTTCCTAAAATTNTCAGNACTAGAAAAATAAAGGATCACTTCATCTTCCATCATAGCGGTCTTNACTTTANNTAACTCATTNTCAAACACTTTTAATACTTGACTAAAGTTAGATTGTGCAACNATAACATCGTCACCAAAATCTATACCNTCTTCNCATACTTGTGCTGATTTATAAGCAATAAAGTCACAATCAATTAATAACATTAGTGTACTTCAGCCCANTTGTCACCGATTTGTGCATCAGCTTCTATGGGTAGTCTTAAATTATAATATTCGCCAGCTTGTAATGCAGATAATTTACAAATTTCAGCTATGTCATGTGCATACTTAGGGTCTGAACCTAGTACCTGNTCATCNTGTACAAAAGCATACCGTTCATACTCCATGTTACTCATGCGTATGTTATGGTCAGTTAGAAGTAACCATCGTTTGGCAATGACTGCAGCGGATCCCTGTAATAAACAGTTCAACGCTTTGTGTTCTTTGTCAACAATNATTTGGCGTTTGTCNATAGCACGTATGNTACCTCTACCAGCAACTCTTTTAGTATCTTCAACAAGCTTTTCGAGACCTGGAATAGCATCCATGTAAGCTCTCCTAATCTCTGCCCCTTTCTTCTTCGCTTTTTCGAGGGGTAACATGTTGTCGTAAGATAATCCAAGTTTCTGGTTGCCCCCTCCATACAAGAAGCAATACGTAATTGTCTTAACTTGTCTGCGAGAGATTCCAATTTTATCTGCATTNACTTGGTGAATATCTTGTTCTAATAAGATCTTTGCATACCGTCCACCATCGTAACGGGCTAGGTAATGTGCAAATAATCTTAATTCGATACCAGCAAGGTCACTGTCGATAAGTTTCCAAGTTGGTTTAGTAACAAATAATTCACGACAATCCTTATCAGAACTGACTTGTGCCAGATTCGGATGTGAATGTGCCATACGGTGTGTTACTGCACCGATAAAGCAAGAGTGGTGAACCCTGCCATCCTTGACNAGTTTCAACCACGCATTAGTGCCTTGCGACAACATTCCGAGTTTCTTTTGTGTAATCAGAATCTCAAGGAATACTAATGCCTCTTTTGTGCCTATCTCTTTCAACACGGTTTCATCAATTACCGCTTTACCTGTAGGCGTAAACTTGTTTGGTTTCCATTTTTGNAATGTTTTAAACCACCAAGCTATATGTTCTCTGCTACTGGGATTAAATTCCTTTAACCTTTGCATCTCTGCTCCAGCTATGTAGCCTTGTTTNTTGTTGTCTCTTCTTGGTGTAAATANATTTCCAGGTACACACCAACACAACTTTACAGACTGATCTCTCAGTTCTTGCAGTCGNTTTAGTAATGTNTTNTCTAGTATCTGTGCTTTCTTTACATCAAAAGGCCAACCTGTCACTTTNTGTTGTGACATCATTAGTGCTATCTCGTGTTCGAGANTTACTGCTTCATTAATTTTTGGAAATGTGTCCATAATTTAACTAAAATGGCAACGTCTTTTTTGCAATACTCTTGCATTTCGGGAGACCACTCTTTCCAATCAGTAGTTTTTCCGAACTCATCTTTATGACATTTTAATCTATACCCGTANGCTTCTAAACTATGTGAACCATACAAACGAGCTGGCATCATTGCCCACTTACGTCTGAGGTCTGTGTCAAGTATGTTTGGGTGGTAAAATCTACTAAGGATTAGCGTGTCCCAATGTTTTGCCTTNCCTGTAAAAAAAGGAAAATGTTTTTTGATNTGTGGTATGTCAAACATAATACCGTTATGNGAAACNATATTATCGGCAANTTCTAATTCACAAACAGCGTTAGCTATACTGTAATTAGGTGTAGCGTGATCGTTGTACTCGTTGACTTGACCTGTATCTAGATCTTGTGTNACAATACAATGTATGTTCTCACAATCTAAACCATCGGTTTCTATGTCATACGCTAGGTTAATCGAAGTCCGTTGTGGGGTCGAACTCTTCGGGCGTAACTTCATTTTCTTCAAAACTACAAGTTTCTAATGAGTACGAGAGTTGTGCTGCGATACCACATTCGCCAGAATACCTATTCTTGAGTACTCTAACTGTAGTAATAGCTTGTTTACTTGAGTCTTGCTGATCTCTTTCGAGACCGATAACTCCATCAGAGAGCTGTGCAATTGCTGCAGATCCTCTAAGCTGTCCCAGTGTAATACGGGCTCCTTCTTCNTGGTTTTTGTCATTTTGTGTGCGTCTAAGGTGTGAAACTAAGAACAAAGCAATACCTGTTCTTTCTACTAACGATCTTAACTTAGTCATGGTTACGTCTATCATACGCCTNTCATCACCGTCAAGTCCACTCAATAATATGGACAAGTGNTCTAAGAATACAATACGACATTCCAATCCACAGGCAAGNTATTCGATCCTACTGTAAATTGTGTCTGGATCATAGCTACCAAAACCATCAAAAAGAAAAAGATTCCAATTAGCAATCGTATTATTGTAGGCATNNTCTAGCTCCTCTTTCTTTTGTTCTCCCAAATGTAAAGCNTTACCAACTGATGCGGACATCAAGCCGAGGGCTGTTCTTTGGTTGGATTCTTCAAGTGCAAGGTAACCGACTCTCTCCCCTCTATCGAGGAGGTGTACTGCAAGCTCTCGACAAAACGATGATTTGCCGATACCACTTCCAGCAGTAATCGTGACAAGCTCTCCATATCGTATGCCGTGTAGTTTATCGTTAAGTCCTCGAAATGGGTACTCATGATCTGCGGGGGGTGAAGGTGTGGTAATTGTTTCAAGCAATGATTTAGCATCAACAATACCATCTGGTCTATAAGTTTTGGCATCCCAGATAGCACGTCTGATAGCTTCAAGATCACCCTCCTGACAGGCATCTGAAGCATCTTTGTACTTTTCTAGTCTAGCAATCTTTACCTTACCAGCGGGAAATAGTTGAGCACATTCATCGGTAGCTTTGATTCCAGCGTCATCATTGTCAAAAAATAACACTATCTCATCGTAACCTTGAATTAAATCAAGTACTTTTTGTAAGTCTTTTTTGGCTCCAGCTGCTCCGTTAGGCACGGAAACATGAGGCCATGTAGGTAATGCAGCATATCCAGATACTGCATCTAGTTCGCCTTCATATATAGTAAGGCGGGTGCCCTTGTCTGGAAACAAGTGTTGACCAAACAACTGGTTATCGGTGTTTTTACCGTCCCAATAGAAATCTTTATCTTTTGTCTTTACTTTTGCTGCACAAATTTGACCACTTTTTGTAAAGTAATGAAAACGTAATACATCCCCATCTTTATGCACTCTGTATTTACGACAATGTTCTTCAGATAACTTTCGTTTACGTAAGCCAACAGGCGATCCTTTTAACATAGCTCTGGGTGCTTGATGATGGTGGACTGGTTCTCCTCCAGACTCATAGTGGCCACATACAAAACAATAAGCATGTCCGTCATCGTAGTAGCTGTTACCATCGGACGAACCACACCTATCGCAAGCTGCGTGATATAAAAATTCAGATTCATTTAAGCCAACTTGTGGGGATTGCGTAAGCTGGGCACCAAGGAAACCCGTGTTTCTCAGCCCATTTTGCATAAGATGTTTTAGATTTTTTAGATATTTTATTTGTAGGTGATTGGAATACCAATCGTATATCTGCATCTGGGTTTGCTTTCTTCACAGCTAGCATTTTCTTTCGTTGGTCTGGTGGAAAGTAACCCTTGGTTTCTAGATATATGTTACCTACCTTAAAGTCTGGTATATAGTTAGCTTCGAGAACATAGTGTAACTTGTCAGCTTCGTATGTGTATTTAATACCTAGTTTATCCAACAAGCTAGCAACTTGTTCTTCTAGTCTACTTCTCATTAGAAGTCATCGTCCTCCTCTAATGACGAGGGGGCTGCGTCTACATTTGGTTCTTCTACTTTAAATCCTGTAGTAGATCCGAATAACTTGGCAGCATCTTCGGGACTGAGATCACCGTCATCGACAACACCAGCTCCGCTGTTAAGACTAACAACTTGTATAGCTTTTAGTTTAAGTGATGTGCCTATATCACCCGTAGGTAATACATATGGTTTTTGAAAGAAAGCTATTTTAACTTTGCTTCCATTATAGATTGGTGTTTCTTTGTCTGTAATCTGAGTACCCTCAGTATCTACAACAACTGGAAAGAACTTGTCTCCGTCCCTCCAACTAAACTTAACTTGGTACATCCCAGGCTGTGACTCAACTTCTTCCCAAGGTTCTGGTTTAATAGATACTCTCTTAGGATTTTTAGCTTTTGATTTAGCCCATTCTAATGCACCTTCTCGTTCTTCTTCTAGTTCCTTTACTATATCATCTTTCATAAGGACTGAGAGTTTATACCCCCACTCCCCAGGCTTAAGTATAGCTTGGAAACCTTCTAGTAGAACTGGGTTTTTAGTAACGTGTGTTTGCATTTAACAGAAAAAATAGGTGGAATTGGATACTACCTCTGGGTTTAATGTTCCAACAATGGGTGGTGGATCAGAGGCGTTGATGGCTTGTGCAAATTTGGTGAGCCAACAATCTTCGGTAAAGATACTGGCGTAGGTTTCTCGCACAAGTTGATTGAGTGTTGCCATGTCCCCTGCTCTGCATAAAACAGAATCATGGATAACTGTGAATGGTTCATCGAATTGAGTAAATGATCTGTGAAGAATCGCTGCATCTATTGAATGAATAAAGTTAGGGGCAGTACTAGACTTGTGGCGTTTAGGGCAGGGTGTCTGCTTACCATTAGGTATGCGTACTGATGTACGACCTAACAGCTGTAGCTCCATACGTTCTGTCTCAATGACATCCCGTTTTTGGTTAACAATAAATCCAGATGGAGTTTCCCATTCTATATATTTACCACCGTTTCTTATGTACTCTCCTACACTTTTCTTAATCCAACGCATAACTTGCATGGGCCCTGGAACTATACAATCCATACTGTCGTAGACAGCATTTACTATCTGTGTTAGTTCCTCATTTTGTACCTCAATGCTAGCTTCTTTCAATGCTTCACGTATATATTTACGACTACTATCCTTAGTAGCATTGTATGGAATCGTCATCACTGTGCGTTTACACACGGAACGAGTCATCCAAGGGTGCATGTAACTCGGTAGGAACTCTTTGGCTTTCTCCGCTACAGCCTTGTAAGCATCGCTTGGTTGTTTAGACGGAACGACATTTACTAATTCAGCTGTGCTCTGATCTTTAGCAAGACCAGCTAGTATTTGTAGACCACTACATGTAGCATCTACAGCTACCATAAGACCAGTAGTATCCTTATCATTTTTAATACAGCAATGGTAATATTCATGACAGGCAGCCATAAACTGCCAAGGTTCTTCAACATCTTCCCATTCTGAAAGATGAGTTATCGGATCTGTAGCGACCCTTGTGATTAAATCTCTGTTACTATCAACCCATTGTAACCTTTCTATTATCGGAGCTTTATCAAGCCCAAAGGTTGTGGCTACTTGGAAAGCTAACCATGTGTCAGCTGTGTCTGTAACAGGAGATTCATCAGCAAACCGTAATAATGATTTACCAAAATCTGTATCTTGTGGTGTAAGAAAAGCTTGAATGGGGTAGGTTCTACCTCGATAGTCAAATGACCAACATAAGTAGAAATCGTCTTCCTTAAACTTTTCTGCTGCCTCTAATTGTGTTCTTGTTCTTACTGACTTCTTAAAGTTTATTCGGTCAGCTGTGTGTGATTCTGCCATAGCTCTACGCCATAACAAATTCTTCTTCGCATCTTCCTCTGCATCTGGAGGGCGAGGAGGTTTGAACGCTGGGGAAATTGGAATGAACTTCCCTACTACCCTTTCCTTCTCTTTCAGACACTCGGCAGTCTTTAGAACATGAGTGTTCACACGGTATTTTACCTTCTGTAACTTGTTGATAAAAGTTATAGGGATAGTCCCGTGTTTAATGGTGGGGTTGCCCCTTCTGGTTAGTTCATGACCTCGCATCAAACTATTAGTTAGATAACCACCGTAGATTATGTTGTCTTCTTCATCATAACCCCAGTCATCTGGTTCTACTAACATAGGCCAAGGTATACCACTAAATAACTCAGCAGTTTTAATTAGTTGATTCCGTTTGTTGTTGAAATCATCAGTGGCAACGACACGGTACTCATACTTCTTACGCCTTGACTTACGTTTGTCTACTGTAAACCAACCAGTAGATTCCATAACAGCTGTCAACCCCCATCTACCTAGTGCTACCTTGGTTTTGGTTGACCATGCTGACCAACGTATACCACGCTCGCCAAACTTTTCACTTGTGATCTTTAGTTTCTGTTGTGTTCCTGTAACTTCATGGAAATAGACACGCTCTATATAACTCATGATGTTTGGATGTTCACGTTTGTACCAACGAAACTTACACTCAGATTCTAATGCACCACCTATAGCTGTCATCATTGGTACGATAAGGTCTGCATTACGATCAAACGTAAAGACTTTATCGAATACTATTTTTAGTAGTATTGTTGCAATAGCCAGAGGTTCTAGCTCATTGATGTGTTCAGCAATAGGTTTATAAAACTTACCTGCTTGTCCGTTTTTTAGTTTGCCGAAGGTGATTTCGATATGCTCCATTAAATAAGGCAACGCCTCTCTTATTGATGCGACTCCGTACACGCTTGCCGAGGCATAGGATTTTTCCTCCAGCTTGTTCAAGGATTCGTGTAGCCTCTGCCTCCCGCAGCTGATGGCTTCTTGTTCCAGGAGGAACTGTCGGTGTAGGTTTGAATGAGTCACCATAGGCGAGGAAGAGGGAGTATTCGTAGTCATCGAGGTGGTCAATTTGATGTTGGGTTAATCTATACGTCATAGTCTTTACACTGTTGTTCATTTGGAAATACTTTACAGTACTCCTCCATACTGTCAAAACATTTCCAGTTTGGCAAGTATATTTTTAACTGCCAATTTTCATCTCGTTTTGTAATTAACCTACCAGTGGTTACCATTGCAACAAGGTATTTGTCATAAGTAGTGGTTCCGTCTGGTCGTATTTCAACCATGACTTCTCCTGTCTCATCATCAACATAATAACCTAGGTTGTACAATAGTTCTGATAGATCATGTGGGTTAATCGTCATAATGCCAAGCGGTTGATTTTACAAATTCGTGAGTCATGAGGTGAAAGTCCGCACCATTTGCAATGAGGTCTAACATAAATTTATTAGCAGCCTTTTGTAAACGATACGAACGCTCTTTTACTTTACCATTGGGGAGCTCGGCTCGTATTACACACATGTAACCGAGCGGTAAACGCCAGTTATCTGCTGCGTACAAGCCATCGTCAATACCAACTGGAGTTAGCTTGTCGGTGGCTTTCCATTTGTTTAGCTCACGTATACGGTTTGGATAAACTTTCTTCATGTCCTGTCAATAAGTTCTCTAATAACGGGGTTAGCTGGCTTATACCTGCCTTCAATAACTAAACCAGTAAATATACTGAGAAACATAGCTGTAATCAGTACACCACCTACTGGATATGTCCATTCTGGGTATCGTGGTTTCAAATAAGTTCCCCCTCAAAACGTGCTCTAGCTATAGCACATTGTTTCTCTTCAGAATAATAGGGAAATGCCTCTTTAACTTCTTCAAGGATAGCTTCTAGGCGTTCTTGTGCGTGTGGTGTGCTCATAAATCGATCCATTTTTCATTAGGTTTTAATACTCCTATACCTTGCATGATTTCATCATAGGTTTGTTGACCAGATCTAGTCATGCTTTGGTAGTCCCAACCTAAGTCGGTCAGTTTGTCTAGTAGTTCTTTTTTGGTCATTCGGTCTCCATTGTGTGTGAACGTAGTTGATGTGTTTCAATGATGAACTTTTCCCCATCTCTAGGGCTATCCATAAGTTTAGTCAGTCTTGCCTGGACTGTCTCTGGACTGTCAAAGACTCCACATATTGTACCATCCATATCATAGTATGAATACCTTTGTATTGTGTATACAAGTGGGTCATCGCAACAGTCAAATGTCTTGATGAAATCTTGGTTAGCGGAGTCCTCTGTCTCTACTACCTTTAAACCAGTTTTGTTTGGTGCCATGTGTTTGTAACCATGTAAGTGAACGGTGCATAATTATTGGATCATCTGCGAATTTGCCAAAGGCTACGTTGCATGAATCACAAATGTAACCTCTGAATCTGTTAGTGTTGTGGCAGTGATCTAGAACCCATTTAGTGGTATGCCTACCGCATGATGGGCAATTTCCAGGTGATGATGGTGGCGGGTTTTGCCTGCGTAACCTGCGTCTGACTGTAGCTAGGCTGTTAGAACATACTTTGCATGTGTTCTTACGTCCAGCTCCAGCAGTTGAGAATAATGGAAAGTCAGTGTAATGTCTGAACTCTCCACACTCTTTGCAACGTTTAGTGGACATCATATATGGTGTAGATATATTCATCAAGTAAATGTGATAGACCTGCACCTGTAAGTGATTCGTCAATATCAAAATTATCTGTGAGTTCTACTTCAACAGTGTTTGTGTTTGATACTGGGTTGTAGCTATAGCCTGCCTCCAAAATGGAGGGGGCTACAGACTTGTCGAAGACTACTCTCATTATTTAGCGTATGTCTTTTTGAACTCTGACCATTTGGTAGATAGGTTGACATCTTTAAGTTGCTTACACTTAACACCATTGGCTTTGCAGTTCTTGTTGAACCAGAAACCTAGTGACATGTTAGGTTGTGTTAGTAAGTTGGCACATGCTCTACGAGATACATTGTGGTACTCATAAACTGCACCAGATAGTAATTCTACCTTGGCATAACCTGTCAATGGGTTGACATCTATTTTATCTACAACAGTAGAGGTGCGTGTTTGTGGTTGCATTACGATCATAAGTAAGTGAACAAGAGGGTGAGACCCTCATCCAACATATTAGCTATGCTGGAGGAGAGTGTCAAGTTGTTTGATGCGATTGAGTGGAATTGTTGCGGTTTGCGGACATATGGTATTGCCTAGGCATTTAAGTCTGTCCACCCTACGGGATAACCCATCATCTCCTCTACGAAGCATGGGTTGAGATGCGTAGGAACGCCAGTCGGAACTGAGTCTGATTCCTGTATCACTCCAGTTAAGTAACCCTGTTTTGCCCAACGTAAGCTGCTGGGGCTGCCTTTGACTCCTATGCCTTTCCATTCGCTGGCTCTGGGTGTCGGTAATAGCGTCAACTTGTCTTGTATGTTGAGGCTGTGACTCGTACCATTTGATGATAGTCTCCGTCCGTTTGGAGTCAGCTTGGCATTTGGATGTGCGATAGTATCTTGGGTCGTTGGCGTAGGCAATAATCCAGATGCGTTTGCGGAGGTGACAGGCTCCCACGTCTGCAGCTGATACAATGCCCCACTCAGCATTGAACCCGCTTTTGGCAATTTCATGGAGGATAGCTTGGAAAGTTTGCCCTTTGGCGTGACTGATTGTATTTGCAACGTTTTCAAAGAGGATGAATTTAGGTCGAACACGCCTAGCAATCTGCATAACCCTGTAGAACAGGCTGCTGCGTGTGCCTTCTCGAAGTCCAGCCTGCTTGCCTGCTGAGGATAAGTCTTGGCATGGGAAGCCAGCTGTGATGAGGTCGTACTCACCAAATCTAAATGCTGTGTCAAAGGTGTTGATGTCATCGTGAATAGGTACAAGTGGAAAGTTCTTGCGGAGAACCTGCTGGCAATAGGTGTTGTTCTCTACAAACTGAGTCGTAGTAAAGCCTCCCAGGAGGTGACCTGCGTAGGCAAAGCCACCTATGCCAGAGAATAAGTCAAGGACTCTCATGCGTGATGATTGTGGCGTAGTTTACGATACTCAAGGTATTGAATAGCTCGCCAAACATCTGCTGGTATACGCTGCTCGCTTTGCATAGCTTGTGTCTGTTTAAGCGTAGGGCGTTTGCGTTGTGGATAATCCTGTTTCGGTGTTGAAGTAGAATCGTGTTGAGTCATGTGAATCGAACTGGTAATGTCTGTCATGTATGGATGTGAGTGCCAGCATAACCGCTGGATCCTTAGTACATCCTTTGTACATCATAACCGCACCGTCAAGGTATGGCATGAGTGTGAGCTGGTTATACGTCATAGATACGTTTGTGGGTAACCCATGTGATGGCTTGGATTGATGCTGGCGTGTAGTGCTCGCCTAGCTCCTCATTGATGAAGCATGTAGCGTCACGATAATCAGTCTTGATTTGTGATCGCAAACGGATGCCAATGGCTGGAACCTCTTTCATGGTAAGGCGTTGACCAAACCATACAGAGTACGCATGCCCGTCAATACATACGTCATTGAGAGCTGGGTTGGTGATGCAGTTGAAGAACTCAATAAGCTTTTTGCCTTTGAGTATGTCAACGATGGGCACACGTGTGAGCAGTATGTCAATGGCTTTTTGTTTCATCTTGCCATAAGTACACACCTTGACATTGGTCATGTCAGTGCGAGTACCGCCAGATCGCCAGCATTTGATGATGGACTCAGCGTCAATGATGTTACGCTCCCAGCGGTTGTTAGGTGATAGAGCTGCGATGACACCCGCAACAACCTCAGCGGATACACCGTACTTCTCGCCAATGCGAGCGGAGATCTTGAGAGCTGACGGATACCAGTCACAACCGATTTGCACTTCTTGGGATGTAGCAAGCGTAAACTTGGCTACAATCTCACGTGCATTGTGTGATAGTTGAGCGTATGTCATTAGTTTAGTGTGGTGTGGTGCGGTCTTGAGGAATCGAACCTCTACGGTTTACATTGTACTGGTTAGGTATGAGGATGTGAATGAGTGTAAATACTCAACGTCAACATCGTTAGTGAGCGGTAGTAGTGACCAGTTGCCATTGACCGCATAAAAGCTGCAGTCTGTAGATACACATTGCGAAGTGTTCCCACTTGCAAGGTCAGTTGGCTGACATAGTACAGCCTACAGCGGTAATTAATGATTGCGTGTGATTGTTAACATTTGCGGACTCGATGATTGTGGGTAGGCACTATAAGTCCTTGTGTTAACTGTTAATTGCTAGCCTTTAGTGCTATCTAGCTCAGAGCTGTCGGTTTGCGCTCCCCACCGTACACGTAATCCCTACCGATCACTTCACTACAGTCCCCGCATTGATGCTGTCTCGCCTCTAGTCTTATCCTACTTGATTCGGTGCTATGGTTTGGGTCACATTAGCAGGTAACGCACATTGTTAAGTGGTGCTGTTCTAACCTTCCAAGGGTTAGTCCCCGTAGCTTGTTTTATTTGTTGTGGTCTCTTTTTATAATAAGGAAGAAATAGAAGTCATAAAATAAAAAATTTGTTTCATGTATATATATTATCATAGTTTTTAGGCTTTGCAACGTGTTACCTGGTAAGGTCAGCAAATCAACACATTTTAGAAAATACTTGACAAAATGAGGCGCAAGCCTATGATGGTGGATAGTACATGTGTACTACTCTAGCTATAAATTTTAAAATGTGGGAGGATACCATGAAAACCAGGAATCGTCAATAAAACTTTATAATTGCTTAACATTACTGTAATAGATAAATTTAATTAAGTATAAGTGCTCATTTACATTAGTCATCTTTATATATAATAATCCACACTAAGCAAATACAGATCCCATGAGACTCACATGAGATTGTGTCAAGGCCCCGCAAGGTTTTGTAACATTGCTATATATGGTGTTGGTCTCATAAGACTCATGTATTTGTACGCTATCCCCGCTGCGGTACCTTGTAACATATTGAAACAACTTTGTGGGGACTGTCTCACGATTGTGGCAAGTACGGATAACCGAACACAAGCCAACCGCTTGGGGGGTGCCTAGCTAACGCACTCTGTATATTGACTTCGGAAAATTATGCCAAATTTTTTGATCCCTGAGAGCTACCCACGTTATATACGATATAGGAGCAGCTACCCTAAGTATTAGTAAGAGTAAGAATAATTTTTTCATAATATATCGTGCACCTTACCACGATGTAGAGTGAGGGATAGACTAGCTACCCCTCTGACCGCTGTTTCCACCCACGAGGAGCACCACTTCCCCGTGTGTTATGGTGGGGTTGACTACATCCATGAGTGTGAGTGGCTTCTAGTAGCCCCTCTAGCCTCTCTTTTTTGGTCTAAGGACATTCCTAATGCAATATGATTTGCTTCACACTCTGGGTCATCCATCCATGCTTCTAGATGATCTAACCATTCCTCATGTCTTCTGTCTTTTATTTGCTGTTCAGCTGAAAGGGCAAGGGCATCGGTGTAATATTTGACTCCTTGGGCAAGGGCATCGATTCTGTCGTCATGTCGAACGGCACCTTTTTCCCTGCACATTCTTGAGATTTGGTAGGCAAGCATATATTGGTATCTATTTTCAGCTGCCCTCTCAGTATTCGATTCATAATCCCATGCAATAACTTTGGGGTCAACCACCAACCTATGCTGATTAAACACAGGCTCAAGACTATCAATGATTCTGTCTTCTTTGCGAACATTTGCTCTTGTTTCCTCTATATTTATGTTTGTTTTTGTCGTTTGACAGTGTTTTTTAAATAGCTCTGATACAATACCATCGCCAAAGTTGCTCTCGATGAGCAGTGTACTCGCATCATATTTTCTGCATTTTTTAAGTATTGCTAATAATGTGTCATCACTATAACCGTCTTGTGATGCGTATATTTCATGCAAATACATAATACCGTTTAGTTGTGATAAGAAACAAGCTACTGTTTCGTCAGCTCCACGCCCAGATGGGTCGACACTGCAAATAGTTTCGCTATATTCCATCCATTTACCTTGTATTTGCATAGGTTTGTAGTAATAATCCCCTGGAAGCCCCACACAAGGTAAATCTTTTATAACATTGTCTGGGTCTGAGCACCATATTATGTTTTCTGGTGCATGTGTAGGATTTACTGGATTTACTATAAGATCTGCAAATTTTAATGGGAACTTTTCTGCGTCAGATAAGCTAGTATCTAGCATAAACTGCAACATAAAGTTTGATCTACCCATAGATGCTTCTCTTTCTAGTAAATCAGCTTCTTTAAAACGTGTATCTGTAGGTTCCCATGTAAGATTATCTTTATTTTCTAAATCCTCTGCTAGTTGCGGTGCAAGTAAACCATCATACATGGTTACCTTGCGAGGATACCTAGCAGGCCACACAAAAGGTCTATAACTACGTTCTCTTAATTTATTGTAAACAGTGAAAGTCGTTTGAGGAGTTCCAAGAAACATAATACGAGAGTCACGTTTAGGAGTAAGAATAGACTCACACTCAGTAACAAGTTGTAAGAGTTTTTCACGTTGTAGCTCCGTCATACTGTTATTAGGTACTTCGACATCGTCTAATACCATAAGGTCAGCTCTAGATCCTGTTAGCTGTCCTGTAATACCCACAGACTTTACTGAGGGTGCTTGGTGCGGAGCTGCTGGCCCCACATCAAACGATATACGTGACCATCTTTGGTCATCGTTTTTAGGTTTTAGGTGTGATAACCAAGGTACCTCCATAATTAACCTTTGACAAAATATAGAAAAGGAGTCTGCTCTGTCTTTAGATGCAGACACCACCATAATTTTTTTGTTTGGATCGTTAAATAAAGTCCACAACACAAATGCAGCGGTGATCCAAGATTTACCTACACCACGAAACGCTTGTATCTGTAATCGTTTTGGGCCTTGTTGTAAATACTCAGCGATACATAACTGTGCTCTGGTTGGTATTGGTAAATTTAAGTGAGTCCATATAGCTGTTAGAAATATTCTAAAATCTTTATGTAACTCTTTTTCTAAACTCATTTAATCCAATTTGTTATTAGTTGTTCCCTAAAAGGGTTAGGTGGAAACGTAGTACGAAACCACGTCAACCAATTATTACTTCCTTTCGATTGATTACATCTTTGACACGCTGGAACGCAGTTGTTAGACATATGACCACCCCCATTACATCTGGGGCGTACATGGTCAATGGTAAGATCAAATTCATGATGTCTTTCTCCACAATAAATACATTCATAGTTGTTTGCCTCCTTAATAGCTTTTCTCCAGAGTTTTTTAGCGTCTGTTGATGTCATGACTATTAAGTTTTGTGTGTAATCTTTATAAGTTGGAAGTACTGGTATCATTTTCTACCACGATTTCTTGCTCTATTAGTTGTAGGATTTTCTCTGACTATTCTGCCAGATTTAGTGTGTGAAAAATCCTTTCCCCCCTTGCCGTATTGCCCAGCCTTCCTCCTGGCACGGTTAAGTTCGGCTCTATATTTTTTGTTTTCCGTGGTTTTGTTTCGCTTGCGTTGAGCTGCGTTTTTTTTCGCCCTTGATTCTGGGCTAAGTCGGTATGCTTTTGCACTTTTACGTAATTGTGAAAAAGGTTTTTTCTTAGGAGCCATTATTTTGTTACTGATCTTTGTACTGAGTCAAAATCAACTTTTGGCATAATACTAGCTAACTTACTAAGAGGTGACGTATCAAACGCAACCCCCGTAATGTCGTTTTTGTATAACCAATCAGCAGCTACTTTAAGATCTGCAGTTGTTGCCTCACCACTTTGTACTCTTGCAATTAATTCAGTAGTTACTAAGTGGTGTAAGTGATTAAACTGCGACTCACCAGCTCTTTGTGGTTTATCCATATTAATCTAAAGGTTTTGCTGGAAATAATCCATTTCTTATAAATTCAACAGCTTTGTCGTCCAGTTCGTTGTCACTTTCTTTAGATAATTTTTCAAGTAGATCAACTACAAATATTTTAAATTTTTCACTTTTTAAGAAAGTTAAAACGATTGGTTTTAGTAGTGCTAACATCTTCTTTTGGTAATAATGATTGTATTGGTACTATATCTTGGCACAAGTGATAAACACGTGTATTAGGGCGTATAGTAAAACCCTTTTGTTGTAATTCTGCACATTTAAGTGCACGTACAAGCTCAAAATCTAATTGCATCTTTTCTTCTTGCCTCTTAGCTATTCTTTGACATTGTTCAGTCAAATCTCTGTTAAGTGGCACTGAAAAGTTTACTTGAAAGCCCCAGTTTTCACTAATTACGTACCCCTCTGGGTCGTAAGGTGATGTATCATTACCCATATAAAATGGGCTAAAGGTCATTGTAGAACCATTACATGATATGTTAGAACCGTAAGCTTGCCTAGACGGTGCTCCATTGTTCTGAAATTGCACTGCCTGATTGGTAACATTTCCCGTAGCTGCTGCCACAGGGTTTGATGAATTATTTGTATCTCCCTCTGCGTATGCAGGTGTTACTGAGAGAATACAGAGAGCGAGGTAGTAGTAGAGTTTATTGTATAGTTTGTTGTGGTATCCCATTGTTCTACTAATCCAGCAGGTCTTGATGTGGTTTCTAGTGTCCAAGGTAAAGTTGTGTCTGTTATGGTAAATGTAGTACCAGCACCAGTTATATCGGCAGATGGTGTTACATTAGAACCATTCCAGGTCTTTACTTCGGCCCCAAACACTTGACGTTGTTCAACTTCAGTTATAGTTTGTGTGGTTGTAGTTGTTGAGTTCATACTACCTGTGGTAAACTGAGGCGTGACGGTATTAGCATACGCACCCGCAGGTAACAACAGTAGTACAATTAATAATTTTTTCATTTAATTACTTTTTGACATTCAGAACATTTTACACCTTTTGTATCTTTCTTTCCGTTAGATGTAGACAAACCAAAACTGGCAATACCGCCTGCAAAAATTGAAGCTACAAAAGTTATGTCTGCAGCATTAGAAGATTTTTTAAGCATTGGTATTTCTACATAATTTAAAGTAATTATAAATCCACTCCAAACTACAACAGTTAAACGCACAAGTGTACTAACTATTTCCATACGTTCTTCGTGCGTGTCACACGCTGACATCAAACCTTGTTTTTTGTCTTTCTTTTCTTCCATTTTTCTATTCTACCTAATAATAACTTTTGTAGTTTTTTCTTTATAGTGTCAAAAAATGGTTGAGCAAAGGTAGTTACCGCAACAGCTGAAACAGCTGCATAACCAGCAACTACCACCGTGTCTGCAGTAGGCAGTGGTACATTAAAATTGATAATTGGAATGTTTATGCTCGGTGGATCTGGTTGTTCTGTTTTTTCTGTGGTAGCTGGTTGCGTACCCTCTGGTTCACGAAGATCGCTCGGAGGTACAACCAGCGGGATGTAATTTGGAACATCAGCTGTTGGTAAAGGTATAGATATAGTTTGTATCTGATCTATGTTGGGGATTGAGATGCTTGGAATGTTGTCCATGCGTCTTTTACCTCTATGGATTGTTTTGGTTGTATGTTTTTACTAAAGTAACTTCTTGTGACCAGTAACCATATTGACCAGCGTATCCTGTCATTGTAAAATACCTTACTTGACCTTGATCTGCCGAGGGTATGGTATAAGTATGCAATCCTGTACTAGGGTTGCTCATTAAATCACCAAACGCAGCAGTACCTGCGGAGTTACCACTTGGTTGTGTTGAAGTCCATTGGTTACCATTTGAATAGTTATTTCTTTGGATTGCACTTATATAGATGTCGCATCTGTCATGTCCTACAGGTATTGTAATACCATTTGTATATCCAGTTTGTCTAAAACCAGCGTATGTACCTGAGTTACCTTGACCATAATTATACAATCTATTTGAGTTAGCGTTAGATCCACCAGTAGCATTAGGATAATAACCTGTATGACTCCAAGTTACGCCACTTGCTAAACCACTACCGCCTTGTGATGATCCTCTAAACCAATAGCTAGGAGGTGGTGCAGCTTGTACAATAATATAAAAGTTTCTGTCTGCAAAGTTAGTAGCAGTATCAGTTGCTCTAAGTGTAAAGTTATATGTTGTGTCTGCGGATACGTTAGGAGATGTACCAGAAATTACACCTGTCGAACTGTTTAACGATAAGTTCATAGTAGCAGCAGGTGTATTGCTGTTAGATGTTAAAACACTTGTTGTCTCAGAGTATGCAATAGCTTGTCCATCTGCGTCTGACGCTGCAACAGTTATATTTACAGCAGCATTTTTCTGTATAGGGCCACCACCTAATTGACCTTGGGTTGTTGTCCAGTTTGGTGCACTACCCGCAGTAACTTCTACTTCTGGTGCTGCTATTATTAAACCGCCATCTGGGTTAGTCACTTTTATAGCGTAAGGTGCTTTATCTACAGTCAATACTGGACTCACAATAGTAAGTTGCGTAGAACTATTAAAGGTTACTGTACCTGCTGCAATATTAGTGCCATCATTTCCAACATAGTGAACAGTACAACCACTAACAAAACCTTCGCCTCTAATAACCATAGTAGCACCAGCAGCACCATTAGTGGTTTGATTAGATACGCTTACAATTTGTGGTGTACTTTTGCCAACTCCTACCCATGTGGTTCCATTATGTATTTCTAATTGAGATGTCTGGGTGTTATATCTAATAGAACCAGCTTGAGCTAAACCTCTTTGACTCGTATCTCCAGCAGGTAATATAAGATTACCAGTACCTAAAATTTTTGCTCCGTCCTGTGTAGTTTGAAATTTTGGTGTACCATTATGTGAAAGTTCTACTTCAGCATCTGAATCAGATTTTATTTGTGTATGGTTAGCACCAGCATTTTGTAAATAAAAATCATCTGACTTAACAACTAAACTACCACCACCTGATTCTTCTACATAAGAATTGTTGTCACTATTACTGTGACGTACAATTAGATCTTGACTAGCACCAAAAGTTGCTTTATCGTTATCAGCAAAATCAATATCATTGCCATTCGTATCTAAATCAGCACCTAATTGAGGTGAACTGTCAGAACTTAAATCAGTATTAACAGTTTCAAAACTTAATGCACCACTTCCATTTGTTTTTAAAAATTGCCCATTAGACCCGTCTTCTGGAAGTGTAAATGAACTATTTTTTGTTAATGTAGATGGCCCTTGAATTTTAATATTAAATATGTTATTTGGGTCAGTATCAAATTTTAAGGGAGCATAGCCTATATTTATATCTGTGTTATCAACTAATATTCTAGTTTGACCATTTGGAGCCTGTAAATTTTGATTAGGTACTGACTCGAAGGTAGGATCTCCATTATTGTTTGCTCTTAAAAATTTACCATTATTAGAGCTAGTACCATGAGGTAATTTAGATAAAGTTACTGACTCATCAGCTATTTTTGTTGTAGTAACTGCATCATTAGCTATCTTAGCTGTAGTAACTGCATCATCAGCTACCTTTGCATTAGTAACTGCATCATCAGCTATCTTGGCTGTAGTCACACCACCGTCTGCTAACGCACCAGTAATGTAAAGTACACCGTTCATAGCAGGGTGGCTGGTGCATTGATAATACAAAACATCAGGAGCGTCATGTTGTACTTCAATAATTACTGTTCCAGTACCACCGTTGTTAGTTACGCCAGTGTTATAGGCAGTACCACTTGCTCCTTGTGTACTTTGTATTCGTAAAGGGTGTGCAGATCCTTTTTCAAATCTATATGTTTTACCTCTTGTTAGGTAAAGTGTAGGGTCATTAACAGTTCCATTAAGACCCTCTCCCTGAAAGGTGTAGTGATCTGTACCACTAGCACCCACAGTAAAAACGTGGTCTAAAGCTATCTCATCTAGACCAGCCTTATTTATTTGTGTTAATGACATTATTCTAGTAACCCTGCGTGACTTTCTGCACCTTTAATTAAAGTCTTATCATCAGTATCTAAAGTCCAAAGGTACTTCATATCTACTGTTGATGGATCTTCTACCCATACCGCAACGTGCGTGTCTGGGTTTATAGTCGTAGAATCATCACAAGTAAAGTGCCAAACTCGTGTATCTTTTTTAAAAACGTAATACATAATTATGAAATTGTAACGGCTCCAATAGTTCCAGTGTATATAAGATCTAAAATGTACGAAGATCCGTATGCTGGTGCTCCGTCTGCGTCATACTTTATTAGTAATAATTGATTATTTGGAGAAGTGCCTCCAGAACTTTGGAGTGTTATATCAAGATGTCCGTTAGACCAGTTTGAACTACCAGTTCCAGCTACTTCTCGTAAACCATATCTTTGATATAAAGTATTACTTCCTAAAGTATAATAATAACCTTCATTAATTTTATACCAACTACCAGAGTGCCAATGGTTCATTTGCCAAAGTATTTTAAATATCACTCCATTACCACCATTAGCATTTCCGTTGTAAGGTATTGTCCATGTTAAATCCTGTGAAGGATTCATACTACCAGTAATTAAAAGTCGAGTACCACCACCTTTACCTAAAATTTGGCCTTCTGCTATATTTACTGCCATTATGATACCTCCGTTAAATTAAATTTGTACTTCTTACCAGAACGGTTATTTTTTAAGAACAAGTCTGATTCTCCTTCCTGTATTGTCCAGTCACCCCAAGTTCCATCTACATCGTTAGATGAACCTTCGTTAGATAAGTGAAGGTCGTTGGTGTAGACGTTTCTCCATCTGTTGCCAGACAAGCCTAGATCATAAGCATTATTGCTATAAGGGAAACAATGACCATCTATTTGGGCTCTACCATGAACAGTAATTCCGTCATTGTATGTCTCAAGCTTTTTACTGTTGTCGTAATATAGCTCTACTGCTGAATTTTCAGTCGCTTTAATCATATTTTCATTACCAGCAGCATCAGCAACACGAAAATCATTTGAATACACCCATAAAGACCCAGTACCAATATCTTTTATGTATGAGTTTGAACCATCATGTACCATAACTAGGTCATTATTAGATCCAAGTTTGATAGAGTCATTATCCGCTATGAGAATATCATTTCCATTACTTGCTAAGTCACCGCCTAGCTGCGGGGAACTGTCACCGACTAGATCTGTGTTAACTGTGTTACCAGATGCTGCTGTGATACGTCCCTGAGCGTCTACAGTAATGCTTGGGATAGAAGTTGATGAACCATAGCTACCAGCTGTTACAGACGTGTTAGCGAGCTTTGCAGCAGTCACTGCGTCATCTACTATTTTATCTGTAGTAACTGCGTCATCTATTAATTCTGATGTATTTACAGAATTAGGAGCCATCTGTGCTGACGTGATAGTATTATCTGCAATACTATAATTTGTTACTGCATTTTGAGCTATTT
>PAAB01000047.1 GCA_002591705.1 Phycisphaerae bacterium | reverse complement strand
GGCAAGGTCCGCAAGTACCTCGAGGAAAATACGCTGATGGCCCAGAAGTACGTGCTCGACGAGAGCATGACCGTGGGCGATGCACTGGGCGGCGACGCCAAGATCACCGCCTTCATCCGCTACACCCTCGGCGGCCGATCGGACATCACCGAATCACGCACGCAGCCGGTCCCCCGGGACCGGCTGCTGTCGTTTTGCACCCGAGGATGTTCAGTCCGCGGAGATGACGTCCGGACCGTCGCCGGACTTCTTCTCGTAGAAGCCGCCGCCGGCCTTCTCGTACTTGGTGAATCCGAGCCGGTCGAGGTTCTTGTTCGACAGCTTCTGGTTGGTGGCATGATCACTCCAGTTGCCCGCGATGTTGGGCGAGGTGATCACGCGGCGGACCGGCTTGCCGTTCTCCGGATGCTCGGTCAACGGATCCTCGGCCATCCGCTGGATGACTTCGAACCGTTCCCCCTGGGATCCGTCGGGCTCGATGATTTCGTAGACGTAGACCGGCATCGCTCCATTGTAGGGCCCACGCCGGCAAAGGGCTCAATGGCCCGCGGGCCGACCGCCCTTGCGGGGATCGGAGGCGGCCCGCTTGCGGCCGTCGGGCAGTACGTCGACCACCTGCACCACCCCGACGTCGCGACGCCGACCCACCACGTGCCCCCGTCCCTCCATCGATTCGATGAGGGAATGGTCGGTCCACCGTTCCTCGAACTGGAGGGTGTCGGGCAACCACTGATGGTGGAAACGCGCGGCGGCCACCGCCCGGGCCGGAGTCATGTCCAGCAGCAGGCAATTGAGAATCACCTGCATGGTGCCGGTGATGATCCGGGGGCCGCCGGATGCCCCGGCGACGAGTCGCACCCGCCCTTCCTCGAGCACGATGGTCGGCGACATGGAACTCAACGGACGCTTGCCCGCCTCCGGTGCGTTGCCGGAGCTCTGGACCAGACCGAAGGCGTTGGCCTCGCCCGGACGGGCGGTGAAGTCGTCGAGTTCATCGTTGAGCACGATTCCGTACTCGGGAACCGCCAGCAGCGATCCAAACGACAGGTTGATCGTCTCGGTGCAGGCGACCGCCATGCCGTCGGCGTCCACCACGCTGAGATGACTCGTCCCCGAATCGGACGGCGGCGGCGCCACGGAACCGTAGTCGGTGGGAACGCCGGTTCGATCCAGATCGATCGCATCGGCGCGACCAACCACGTACCGCCCGTCGAGCAGGCGATCCACCGGAACGGGCTGGAAGGTTCCGTCCGCCAGGTGGGTGGCCCGATCCGCGAAGGCATGCTTCATCGTCTCGGTCACGAGCTGCACCCACCGGGGATCGTGCAGCGATGGATTCGGGACATCCACCAGCCGGCGGTCGATCATCCGGAGCATCTGCTGCATTGCGATTCCACCGCTGCTGGGAGGGGGCATCGAAAGCAGCGTGTACCGATCGAAGACCAGCGGCGAGCGCAGCGCCGGCACGGTCGCGGGTGCGTACGCGCGGAGATCGGACCGGGTCATGTCGCCGCCGTGGGCCGCGATCGTTGCCACGATCGCCTCGGCGACCGGACCCTCGTAGAAGGCCGCGGCGCCGTCGCGGGCGATGCGGTCCAACACGTCCGCCTGGCCCGGCTGACGAACGACGTCACCGAGGACGAGCGATCCTCCACCGCACAGATGATCCCACACCCACTGGGAAACCGGCTCCAATCGTGGATGCCTGGTGCGGACCGAACGAACCCAGTCCACGGCCGAGAGATAGGCGGCGTTGACGGGGAATCCGTTCCTGGCGTGTTCGATGGCCGGGGCCAGTACCGTTGCACGATCGAGGGTTCCCCAGCGATCCAGCGCCTCCAACAGTCCGGCGACGTTGCCCGGAACACCGACCGACAAGGCTCCGTACCGACTGGCCAGCGGATCATCGAGGGACGAGAACGTATCCGGACGCATCGATGCGGGCGCCGTCTCGCGGTAGTTGAGGGCCCACGCCTTCTGCGTTGCGGGATCCCAGACCACCATGAACCCACCTCCCCCGATTCCGCAGGAGAAGGGATCGACCACCGACAGGCAGAAACTTGCCGCCACCGCCGCATCCATGGCATTGCCGCCCGCACGGAGCATGCGTGCTCCCGCCTCGGAGGCCAGCGGATGGTCGGCCGCCACGGCCCCCTGCTCGTACACGTGCTCGGCCGGAACGACGTTGCCGGTCGGTCCGGCCGCCGAACAGCCGGTGCACAACAGCCACAACGCGAGCAGCCTGTTCATGCGTGCCTCTCCAGCAGTTCGATTGCGGTGCGAATGTCCTCGATGCGTCGGTCGCCGCCCTCCCGCTCGATCACCAGATCCACGGGACGATCCATTCCCTCGACGATGGAGAGGAAGGCCGGCCAGTCGACGGCACCATCGCCCGCGGGAGTCTCGGTCCCCCAGGTTCCTGGCTTCCCGGTGGGGACGGCGTCCTTCACGTGCACCTGGACCACGTGCGGTACCAGCGCCCGGAATGCTTCGATCGGGTCGCCCTTGCCGTAGAGAATCATGTTGGCCGGATCGAAGTTGACCCCGAGGGCCGGATGCGACAACGCATCCAACACCTCCAACAGGGTGGCGGCGGTCTCCTGTCCGGTCTCGAAGGCCACGCGAACCCCGCGACCGGCGAAGACCTCCACGACCCGTCGCAGACGATCCAGCATGGTGCTGCGTTCCGGATCTCGGGGATCCTTCGGAATGAATCCTGCATGCAGGGTGACGAGATCGATCGCGTTCCGGGCCGCACAGTCGGCGATCTCGTTCGCCATCCGGAGATTGCCGTCCCAGGTGGAATCGGGACGGACTCCGCCCGTTTGCGCTATCGCTTCCAGACTGGAGTAGTCCTCATCGAGAGGTTCCATCATGCCGCTGACGATTTCAATTCCGTCATCGGCGAGTCCATCGAACACCGCTGCCCATCGATCCGGATCACGAACCACCGGGGTGAGCGCCAACTGGACCGCCCGCAAACCGGTGCGACGGAGGCGATCGACGAGTTCCTCGGGCGTCGAGGGCTGGAGGCTCCAGGAGCAGGTTGCGGTTCGATGGATGGACATGGCGGGATTCCAAGGGGTATGCCGAGGCCCATTACCGGATCCCGGATTCGGGCTGGATCAGCGATGGTCGAGCACCTAAGATACCGATCGCGGAGCACTGCAGGTGGTGCTTCCCCCCGAGAGCATGCAACCATGAGCCGCATCGAGACGCAACCCAACGGCACCACCTCGCTGGTCCTCAATCCGGACGGCCTGCCGATCCGGCCCACCCTGTACCAGCGGGCCGAGGCGTTCATCAGCCGGTTGAGCACGAAGAACAACTTCTGGCATCGTGTGTGCAGTCTCATCTGGCTTCCCTTCGCATGGCGAAGCGGCATTCAGATGCGCCGCGAGGGCCGCTCGCGGTTCGAGGCGGTTCTGCCCTTCAAGCGGGTGAATCGGAACTGGTACAACGCCATGGCCGGTGCCGCCCTGCTGGGCAACTCCGAGGTGGCCGCGGGCATGTTCCTGTTCTCCGAATGCGGCAGCGACTACAACGTGGTCTGCAAGCAGATGAAGTACGACTTTCTCCGCCCCTGCCTCGGCCCCGCCATCTACTCCATCCGGGACGGTGAATCCGTCATGGTCGCGGTGAAGGAGAACAAGGAGCTCGGCGGCGAGTTCAACATCGATCTCGAACTCGAGATCAACCAGATCCTCAAGAATCGGGGTCGGAACCTTCGGGTCGGCAAGTGCTCGATGACCTTCCACTGCACGCCCAAGCAGATGATCGAAGCCAAGCGACGACGCAAGCGGCAGCATGCCGCGCGTCGGACCGCCAAGAACTGATCTCGTTGCCACCGGCCACGGAGCTTCGCGGCCCATGGGTCCACTACTCAAGACGATCGGCTGGGGCCTCTACTGCACATGCAGCTGGACCTGGTGCATCGGAATGTGGCTGCCGCTGCTGCTGATCGAGCGGTGGGGCTGGCCGGGATTCTGGCTGTTCGCGATACCGAACGTGCTGGGCTGCGCCGCAATGGGATACCTCGTCCGTTCCCGGGTGCAATCGGCCGCGATGGTGCAGCAGCACCGTGGAGCAATGCGGTGGTTCTCCTGCGTGACCATCGCCTTTCAGCTGTTCTGGATCACGGCACTGGCCTGTCATTTCGGCTTCGATGCCCTCGTTCCCTCATCGACGGGCATGGTGCTGATTCCGGCCCTGGTGCTCGGCCTGGCCCTGCTGGTCGCCTGCATGCCGCTGCTCGGATGGCTGCTCACCGCCACCCTGCTGTTCGCATGGACCATGGTCTGCTTCGGACTCGTCGGGACCCAGTTCATGGATCAGATTCCCGACCGCGGCAGCGTGCCCCCACCGGAGCTGTGGGGCGCCGCCCCCATCATCGCGATCGGCTTCCTGCTCTCCCCCTACCTGGACCTGACCTTCCACCGGGCGCGACAGGAGACACCGAGCCGACATGCGTTCGCCGTCTTCGGCATCACCTTCATGGCGGTACTCCTGTTCGTGACGTCCTACTGGAACATCGAGCACTGGAACGGCGTCGGCATCGGCGTCGTGCTGCTGTTCTGGCTGCTGCAGGTGATCTTCACCACCGGGGCCCATCTCCGGGAACTGATGGCAACGGGCGAGCCCGGACCCGGCCGCTGGGGCTCCACGCGGGTGCTCGTGCTGGTTGCAGTCCTTCCCGTACCACTGGTGTGGACGGCCGATCTGCTGGACGTCGCCAAGACCTCCCTGCTCAACGACACCTACCTGCGCTTCCTCGGGTTCTACGGCCTCGCGGTTCCGATCTGGGTGCTGAGTTTCATGTGGCCTCGGGCCGCAGCGCGGACCAGGCGAGTGGGAACCGCATTGATCGCGACCCTCGCCCTCACCTTCGTCCTGGCGGAACTCGGAATGGTCGGCAGCCCCACGTGGTGGCTGCTGCCGGCGGCGGCAATGGCCGTCGTGATACCGATCCTCACGGGACGACTGGCCCCCGCCCGGGGAGCCTGATCGGCGCACCCCCGGAGCCCGTTGTCCCCGCTCAGCCGTCGACCAGACGCCATCCCTGCTGGATCAGCGGCTTGGCCTTCTTGAACTTCATGGTTTCCTTCTTGCCGGTCTTGGGATCGAGAACGGTCACCATCTCGTTGCGACCCCGCGTCGCGGATGCGTTGGCGGGACGATTCGATCTGGGAGCCTGACGCGGCTCCGGCGCACCCGCCTGCTGGGCGGCCTCGATGGTCCGACGCTGCTGCGTCGTTCCCGTGGCCGCCGGCTGCTCCGGCACCCCGGCGGGGTCCGGCGCGGACTGGGGCGGTGCGACCTGCGGCTGCAACCTCGCCTTGAAGATCAGATCGGTGACCCGATCACGCACCTCCTCGTGCATGTCCTCGAACAGCTTCGCTCCCTCCCGCTTGTACTCGATGCGGGGATCAAGCTGGCTGAAGCTTCGGTAGCCGATCGCCTCACGCAACTGATCCATGGAATGGAGGTGATCCTTCCAGGCCCCGTCGACGATCTGGAGCAGGATCCACCGTTCGAACTGCAGCATCTCGATCCGGAGCACTTCGGTGAAGAAGTCAAACAGCGCCTGTTCACGATCCGTCTCGAAGAGCTCTGCGAAGTGCTCGGGCATGGTGACACCGACGTGCTCCCTGCTCCACGCGTCGAACGACTCCCGATCCGTCGCGTGCGGGAGGGCCCGCCGGGCCCGGTCGCGGATCGCGGCCTCGTCCCACTTCTCGGCCTCGGCGTAGAGAATGTCACGCAGCACCATGGGGTTGGTGGAGGGAAGCTTCTCGGGCTCCCAATCGAGTTCGTAGCGGTGCCGGGTCCACTTGGTGAACTGGTCGAGGGCACGACGCGCGTCCTGCTGCATCATGTTCGTGGTGAGATCCATCACGAAATCGACCGGATATCGACTTTCGCGCTGCCGGTAGAGTTCCCGCGCCCGATCCTTCAGGTATTCCGACACCACGTCCGGCGACTCCATGTCCTTGAACTCGTCGGCCGTGCATTCGATGTCGAACTTCGACGAGACCCAGGTCGCAAGCTCGCGCTTGGTGTAGTCCTCGACGAGGAAGGGATCGAGATCGTCCAGGCTGGTGGAGGCGATCTTGCGTTCGGCGGCCGCCGTCAGGGCGTCCACGATCTCGTCGCGGCCCATGTCCTGCAGCTTGGAGATCTTCAGATCGGCATCGAAGTGGGAACGGGCCCAGTCGGACAGCCCCGCGTAGTCGTCCCCGTGGGAATCCCGCTCGACGATCTTCCCCTTCCCGAGATCGATCTCCTCCGAGAGGAACTCGCCGAGCGTGACCTCGATCACGTTCGTGGCCTCGNCGCGGGCGTCGTTNCGGATCGCCTCGTGCAGNTCGANCCGGTCCTTGCCCTTGGNGCGGTCGGGATTGACNCCGACTCCNAGATGCTCGAGGCACCANTCCGCGATGCAGTTNCCGACGTAGTTGCCGTCGAGGAACCGCCAGGTCGCATCGTCGATCGCATTGTCCAGATGCTCGAAGATGAGCTCCTTGATGCCGATCCCCTCGAGCACGCCCTGCCGCATGCCGTAGAAGGAGTGGCGCTGATGATCCATGACCTCGTCGTATTCCAGGATGTTCTTGCGGATGAGGAAGTTCCGTTCCTCGACCTTGCGCTGCGCCCTGCCCACCGCGCGGCTGAGCATGGGGTGCTCGATCGCATCCCCCTCCTTCATGCCCAGCTTGCTGAGGATCTTGAGGGTGGTCGGCCCCGCGAACATCTTCATGAGATCGTCCTCGAGACTGAGGAAGAAGCGGGTCGACCCGCGATCCCCCTGACGACCGGAACGACCACGCAACTGGTTGTCGATCCGACGGGACTCGTGGCGTTCGGTGGCGATCACGTGGAGGCCGCCCAGCGCCTCGATGTTCCGGTACAGATGCAGGTCGTGGTACATGCAGGTTCCGGACTCGTCGATCGCGGCCACGAGAGCCTTCTCCGACATCGACGAAGCCTTGGACTCCTTGCCCCAGCAATGGGCCACGTACCAGTGCTCCAGCAGTCGGCGACGGATCTGCTCGTCGCTCAGATCCGCGATCTCCGACTTCTTCACTCCCAGTTCACCGGGCGCCATGTGACGATAGACCCGAGCGACGATCTCGGACTCGTCCATGTCCGCCTTGACGTCGCGCGGACAGATGCCGCGCTGCTTCCAGTGATCCACCAGTTCGGACGGCTCGAACTGACCCAGCTTGATGTCCGTTCCGCGCCCCGCCATGTTGGTGGCGATCATGACCGCACCGAGCTTGCCCGCGTACTTGATGATCTCGGATTCACGATCATGCTGTTCCGCATTGAGCACCTCGTGCTTGATCCCGAACTCCTTGGCGAGCCGATCGGACAGGTCCTTCGACTTCTCCACGCTGGTGGTTCCGACCAGGATCGGCCGGCCGACGTCGTGGAACGACTTGATCTCGTCGAGGACCGCCTGGGCCTTGTCCTTGACATTCAGATAGACCACGTCGTCGTGATCGTTGCGGATCACGGGAACGTTCGTGGGAATCACCACGACGTCGAGTCCGTAGATCTCGTAGAACTCCGTCGCCTCGGTGTCCGCGGTGCCGGTCATNCCGGACAGNCTGTCGTAGAGCTTGAAGAAGTTCTGNATCGTGATCGTGGCCATGGTCTGCGTTTCCTGCTTGATGGGAACNCCTTCCTTCGCCTCGACCGCCTGATGCAGTCCGTCCGACCACTGACGACCGATCATCTTCCGACCGGTGTTCTGGTCCACGATGACCACGCTCATCTCGCCCTTGTCGTCGGCCGCGACGATGTAGTCGCGATCGCGCTGGTAGACGGTATGGGCCCGGATCGACTGCTCGAGCAGGTGCGGCAGATCGATGTTGTCGCCCACGTAGAAGGACCCCACCCCCGCCACACGCTGTGCTTCGGCGATGCCCTCGTGGGTGAGTGTGGCCCGCTTCTTGTCGAGTTCCACTTCGAAGTACTGCGTGTACCGGTCCCGCTCCTCCTCGAGCGATGGAAGCCGGTCCTTCGCCGCCTGCAGACGATCCCGCAGCGACCCCACGGAATCCTTGTCCCGGACGTTGCGGATGTCGCCTTCGATCCCCGAGATCTCGACCAGGCAGGACTGGACCTTGTGATCCGCCTTCGTCCACGGCTCCTGCCCCTTGAGCAGGTGCATGCCCAGCCGGTCGGCCATCTCGTACCGCGGCGTATGTTCGTGGGCCGGACCGGAGATGATCAGCGGCGTCCGGGCCTCGTCGACGAGGGTCGAGTCGACTTCGTCCACGATGGCTCGATTCCTCCGCTTCTGGACCTGCTCCTGGGTGGACAGCTTCATGTTGTCGCGCAGGTAGTCGAATCCGAATTCGGACGTGGTGCCGTACACGACATCGCAGCGATACATGACCTGCTTGAGCTGCAGCGGCTGCATGTGCTGCGGATGGATCGCGCCCACCGTCAATCCGACCTGCCGNAAGAACGGGAACGTCCAGTCGCGGTCACGCTGCACGAGGTAGTCGTTGACGGTGACGACATGGACCTGCTCGCCGGACAGGGCCGCGAGATAACAGGCCAACGGGGCCACGATGGTCTTGCCCTCACCGGTCTTCATCTCGGCGATCCGACCCTCGTAGAGCACGATGGCACCGATGAGCTGCACATCGAAGGGACGGGCGCGGAAGGGAGGCCGGGACTGGGGTTCGAGTTCCCGTACCGCCTCGTAGAGCGCGGGGGGGATGTCCACCCAGACCCAGGGGGCGATGGGCTCCAGATTGCCCAGCAGATCGTCGGTGGGCGGGCGATCCTCCGAGGCATCGATCTCGGCCTTCACCCGGTCGTAGAGGGCCCGGGCATCGGCGGGAAGCCGATCGGGATCGAACTCGTGCACCGGATTGAAGATGTTCCGGATGCCCACGGCACGGTCCATGGCCTCCCGGGCCACGGCGAACACCTCGGGAATGAGCTGCTCGGAATCCTCGCCGGCCTCGAGCCGCTGCCGGAACTCGATGGTCTTCTCCCGCAACTCCGGATCGCTGAGCCGTCGCATCGACTCGTCCAGCGCGGTGACCTGTTCAACGATCCTGAGGTACCGCTTCACCATCCGATCGTTGCGGGTGCCGAAGATCTTCTTGCCGAGTTTCGAAACAACTGGAATTGCCATGGGTCCATCTCTCGCTGTTCATCTGTGAATCGGGGTGGCCGATGCACACGCATCGGACCGGACGGGGATTCAACAGGCAGACGGCGGAGGAAGCACCAGACGAAGGGGTCCGAGTCGACCGAGGAGATCGAGGACATCATCGCCGTCGACGGATCGCACACCCNACCGTCCCGGGAACCGATCGGCGTCCGACGGCGCGTCGGACGAACCGGCCTTGACCAGCACATGGGTGGCGACCGGTGCGGAGACCATTCCGGCCAGAGAGCGACCGACGGGGCCCGCCGTTCCCACTCCCCCGCTGATCACCGGGGTCGCGACGAGGATCGCGAGGACCGCCAGCAACGCGGGGGCTCCACTGAGGGATCGGGATTGGCAGGGGGACGTGCTCATCAATCCACAAGTGTATCGCAGGCCGGAAGCAATGTCCCTTCGGGGCTTGCGAAATGGCATTTCGAATCCCGAGACGTATGATACAGGCGACCCATGACCACCCATGACCAACAGGTATCGGACCAAGGCACCGTCNTGCTCAAGATCGGGGGGCTGTCCTGTGCCTCCTGCTCCGCGAAGGTCCAATCCGCGTTGGAGGACCGCCCGGACGTCTCGTCGGCCACGNTCAGCCTGACCCAGGGTCGGGCCACGATCCGGGGCACCGGCCTGCAGGTCGATGCCCTGATCACGACGGTCACCGCCGCCGGCTTCGAAGCGGCTCCGTTGACGTTGCGTCAGACTCCGTCCGAACTCCGCAGCGATCTCGAGCAGCGACAACTGACGCACGAACGGCAGTGGCGTCGGCGGGCCGTCATCGGCATGGGCATCTGGATCCCCATGTTCGTCCTCCACTGGACGGTCGACGGGGAGTTCATCAAGTGGATCCAGCTGACCCTGGGCACGCTGGTCATGGTGCTGGTCGGCAGCGGCTTCTACTCGTCCGCCTGGCACGCGGCCCGCAACCGAACCACCAACATGGACACCCTGGTCTCGATCGGAGCGACCACCGCCTACGTCTATTCCCTGGTGCTGATGATCCTCATGCTGACGGGCAATCACGGCGACCAGATGATGTACTTCACGGAAGCGGCCGCCCTCTTCGGGGTGATCAGCCTGGGGCACTGGCTGGAAGCGAGGTCGTCGGCCCAGGCCGGATCGGCCGTACGCGATCTGCTGGAGCTTCAGCCCGAGACCGCCGAGCGCCAGGCGGAGGACGGCGCCACGGCACTCATTGCCAGCGCCGATGTGCAGCCCGGCGACCGGCTGGTGATCCGTCCCGGATCGCGGGTTCCGATCGACGGCATCGTCATGGAGGGCGAATCCGATCTCGATGAATCCGTCGTCACCGGTGAATCCATCCCCATCGTCCGCACCGTCGGTGACCAGGTGATCGCCGGCAGCATGAACACCACCGGCCACCTGCTGATCGAAGCCAGCGTGGACGGACGCAACACCACCGTGTCCCGCATCGCGGAGCTGGTCACCAACGCCATGGCGTCGAAGACGGAGATCCAGCGGCTCGCGGACAAGGTGAGTTCCGTCTTCGTGCCCATCGTGCTCGGGATTGCCCTGTGCACGCTGACCGGCTGGTCGATCGTCGCCGTCACCCAGAACGACTGGGGCGTGTTCCAGGAGGGACTGATCGCCTTGGTGGCGGCGCTGGTCATCTCGTGCCCATACGCGCTGGGGCTGGCAACCCCCATGGCCATCATGGTCGGCGCCGCCGAAGGAAGCCGCATGGGCATCCTTGTGAAGTCGGCCGGCGCGCTGGAAATCGCGGGCAAGGCGGCCACGGTGGTCTTCGACAAGACGGGAACCCTCACCGAGGGGCGTCCCGGAGTGACCGGCATCGAATCCGTCGTCCCCGAGTTCGATGCCAACGAACTGCTGCGCCTCGCCGCCGCGGTCGAATCACCGAGCGAACACCCCCTGGCGCACGCCATCGTCATGCGGGCGAAGGAGCACGGACTCGACATCCCCGCCGTCGACCAGTTCCAGGCCACGTCCGGCCAGGGCGTGTCCGGCGTGGTCGAGGGACGACGGATCGTCATCGGCCGTGATGCGACCGCGACCTGCCAAATCACCATCGACGACGTTCCCGCCGGTCGGATCACCATCGCCGACACCCTTCGCCCCGAGGCCCACGAAGCCGTTCGAATGCTGCATGGGCTCGGCGTGGAAGTCCACATGCTGTCCGGAGACCGGACCGGGGTGGTCGAACAGGTCGCCCGACAGGTGGGCATTCCCGCGTCGATGGCGCACGCCGAGCAGACCCCCGAGTCGAAGTCGAGCTTCCTCCGTGACCTGCACGGCCGCACGATCATGGTCGGTGACGGCATCAACGACGCCGCCGCCCTCGCCATGGCCGATGTCGGGATCTCCCTTGGCTCCGGAACGAACATCGCGATCGAGACCGCCTCGATCGTCATCCCCGGAAGCCAGGTGACGGCCATCCCGGGTTCGATCCGCCTCGCACGGATGACCCTTCGGACCATCAAGCAGAACCTCTTCTTCGCCTTCTTCTACAACACGTCCATGATCCCGCTTGCCGCATTCGGACTGCTCGGCCCGTGGGGGCCGCTCTTCGCGGCCGCCGCCATGGGCCTCAGCGACGTGACCGTGATCGGCAACGCGCTTCGACTGCGATGGCTGGTCCGAAGGTCCGAATCGTGAGCAGAAGCCGTCCTGAAGCGGTTCTTCCACCTCTTCGAAGCAGATTCCGCTCCACACCTTCGACTCTGAACGCATAATGGGGATGCGACGCGTTCCGACGTCGTAGAACCGATTGCCGCATCGGAGCCGACCCATGGCCACGACCTCCCTGAAGAAGATCAATCAACGATCGTTCGACTACTGGAAGGCACAGCATCTTCTGAACCGGGCGGGATTCGGAGGGCAGCCCAGCCAGGTGCTCGCATTGCGCGACATGGGACCGGAGGACGCGGTCGACCACCTCCTGGACTTTGAACGCAGCGGAGAGGATCCGATCCGGGCGGATCGATTCGACGCCACGATCATGCGTCCCCGCACCGAAGAGGAGCGGAACGAGTTCCAGCGGGCACGACGGACCGGCGACGAGGCCGCGATCGAACGCTATCGCCAGCAGCGTCAGCAGCGCCAGCGGGCGGACCGCCGGCAGCTGACGCAGATCCAGGACTGGTGGCTCCAGCGGATGATCGAAACCCCCACTCCGATGCTCGAGAAGCTGGTGCTCTTCTGGCACGGACACTTCGCAACGGCCTACCGTCCCGTCGAGGACAGCTACCACATGTTCCTGCAGAACCAGCTGTTCCGAAATCACGCCGCCGGAAACTTCAAGAACGATCTCGTCCGCGGAATCATCCGCGACCCCGCGATGATCAAGTACCTCAACAACAACCAGAACAACCGGCGGAGTCCGAACGAGAATCTGGCCCGTGAACTCATGGAGCTCTTCACCCTCGGTGAAGGACGCGGCTACACCGAACGGGACATCAAGGAGGGCGCGCGGGCCCTGACCGGATACACCTTTCAGGACGATGTCTTCCGGTTCAACCGCCGCACCCATGACGACGACGCAAAGACGATCTTCGGCCGCAGCGGCAACTGGGACGGCGACGACTTCGTCGAACTGATCTTCAGCCGTCCCGGTTCGGCCCGATTCATCACCGAGAAGCTCTATCGCTACTTCGTGAACGACGCACCGGGAGCATTCACCAGATCCCAGGACGCAGTCATTCTCAAACTGTCCCAGACCCTTGCCCGATCGAACTGGGAACTACGTCCCATGCTCAGGCAGCTCCTGCTTTCGGAGCACTTCTACGACTCCGAGAACATCGGAGCCTGCATCAAGAGTCCCACCCAGCTGATCGTCCAGGCCATCCGCTCGCTGCGGACGCCCGCCCGCGATCTTCGCACGCTGAACACCTCCTGCGGATACATGGGCCAGAGTCTCATGAACCCTCCTTCCGTCAAGGGCTGGGAGGGCGGCCGCAAGTGGATCAACACCTCCACGCTCTTCATTCGGCAGAACATCTCCCTCTACCTGCTGACCGGTCGGGACGAGCGGACGAACCCGTGGGACGCGGGATCCACGAACTACTCCGCACGGCACCTCGTGCAGCATCTCGAAGGCATGAGCGGCCGCGACACCGTCCGGGACGGCGTGGTGTACCTCCTTCGATTCGCCCATTCCGTGCCCCCGGACGAGGATCGTGTGCAGCAGTGGGTGGACTACGTCAACCAACGCGGCGGACGACTCGACGAGCCGACCCTCATCAACCTGCTCGCTCTCATCACCGCGGCCCCCGAGTACCAGCTCTGCTGACCCATTGCGGCAAGGACCATGCATGACCACACACCATGAACATCCTTGGAGTCGACGCCTCTTCCTGCAGCAGGGTGTGACGCTGGCATCACTGGCCGCGACCACTCCCCTGTTCATCGAGCAATCCGCCCGGGGCGTCATGCTCCCGGTGGGATCCATGGTCTCGTCCCGCGCGGGCGTTCCGGAGGACCGGGTCCTCGTCGTGGTGCAGCTGGGCGGTGGCAACGACGGACTCAACACGGTCGTCCCCTACGGCAGTGCGGACTACTACCGCCTTCGTCCGCAGTTGGGCATTGCCGCCCCGGGACGAAACAACGGCGCACTGTCGATCGACGGTGCCGACGGGATCGGACTCAATCCCGCGATGAGCGGATTCAAGGAACTCATGGACGAAGGTGTGGCGGGCATCATCCAGGGGGTGGGCTATCCGAATCCGAATCGCTCGCACTTCTCCTCCATGGACATCTGGCATTCGGCGGATCCGGACGGCAAGAACAACGGATGGATCGGACGGTACTTCGACAACACCTGCGGCGGCACGCCCAACCCGGAAGCCGGCGTCGCCATCGGCCGACAGGCGCCGCTGGCGATGCAGGGTGCCACCCAGCTTCCCGTGAGCTTCGAGCGGGCCGAGCTGTTCCGATGGATGGGGACCGACATGGATCCCAATCTGGAACGCCCCTACGAAGACATCGCACGCACCGCCCATTCCGACGAGGTCGAGGAGTCGCGATCGCAGAGCGCGTTTCTCAAACGGACGACGCTGGACGCGCGCGTGTCCTCCGACAAGGTCCGCCGCGCCGTCGCGAAGTCACCGCTGATCACCTATCCCAACTCAAATCTCGCCGGTCAGCTTCGGATGGTCGGCGCCATGATTCGGGCCGAGCTCCCGACCCGGGTCTACTACGTCACGCTCGGCGGATTCGACACCCACGCCAACCAGGCCGGACAGCACGCCCGGCTGCTCGAGCAGGTGGGCAATGCACTGAACGCCTTCTACCGGGATCTGAAGGCCCAGGGCAACACCGACCGGGTGCTGACCATGGTCTTCTCGGAGTTCGGCCGGCGGGTCGCGCAGAACGGATCCGGGGGAACGGACCACGGGACCGCGGCCCCCATGTACGTCATCGGGGACATGGTGCGACCGGGTCTGCTGGGAACCCATCCGTCCCTCACCCGGCTCGACGGCGGCGACCTGATCCACAACACCGACTTCCGAACCGTCTACGCCTCCGTCATCGAGGATTGGATGGGCGCCGACGCAAGCGGCGTGCTCGGCGGCAGATGGAAGACCGATTCGATCCTGCGAACATCCTGATCCCCTCTACAATCCGGACACAGGGAGGATTGGACATGATTCGTCCGACAGCATTGGCCGGACTGCTCGCGGTACTTCAGGGGCCGGCACTTGCCCACGCCCAGGCGCCCCGGACCCTCGACCGGTACCAGATCGACATCGGCGATCTGCAGACGCCGGTGGATGCCGTCTGGCTCACCGATGACCGCCTGGTGGTCCTGGAGTCGGACCCACCGGCCATCCGCATCGCCGATTGGCGCACCGATTCGAGCCCGATCGCAATCGACTGCGGCGAACCGGCCGGACTCGCCACCGGACCGGATGGAACGCTGCTCATCACCGACTCGGCCCGCAACCGGATCCTCCAACTGCACCCCGATGGAACGACGCTGCGCAGCTTCGGGGTCGACGACGCCTTGCGCACGCCGACCGGCATCATCATGCACGAAGATCGCATCTTCGTCGCCGACACCGGCAACGACCGCATCGTCGTGCTGGATCTCGACGGCACGGTCGTGGACAGCTTCGGATCCCGCGGCGAGGCGGCCGGCCTCTTTCGAAGACCGCAGGGCCTCGACATCGATTCCGAGAATCGTCTGGTCGTCGCCGACACCGACAACCATCGCATTCAGATCCTGACCCGGGATGGAAAGCCGATCACCCAGTGGGGCAGCTGGGGCAGTTTTCCCGGGCTCTTCCAGGAGCCGTCGGACATCCACTGCATCGAGGACCGGGTTCTCGTGAGCGACCGGCTGAACCACCGAATCCAGGAATTCCGGTCGGACGGAACGCTCCTCAATGCATGGGGAATGCATTCGGTCAAGCCCCGCGAAGGCCGGGGACGCATCCACTACCCGGACGCGCTGACGATCACCCCGGACGGCACCCGGCTTGCCGTGGTCGAATCGTTCGAGGATCGCGTGCAGTTCTTCGGTGCCGAGTACCCCGACTGGATCGACGAGGACACCAGACAACGAATGGAATCACGCCCCACGAGCGCGCCCCGCGGAGGCATCCAGTCGCATTTCGGTCCGACCGTCGATCTCGACGACCGCATCCTGGTGGTCTGGGAACCGGAAGCGCGCGCGGTGCTGATCTTCGACCACCAGCGGGCGACGCCCATTCGCCTGACCAGCATCTTCTCGCGCGGAGACGGCCCCGGCGGGTTCGGACATCTCGCCGATTTGCACTGGGATCATCATACGAACCAGCTTCATCTGTTCGATCGCGGCACCTCGCAGGTCCACGTCTACGCACTGGACCTGCCGCCGGCCGATGAGCCCCGCTTCGATCCCTCGATGGCACGGCTGCTTACGTCGAGAACCCTCGATGCGTCGATCCCCATGCATCGCATCGTCGATGCCGAACGGGCCCAAAACGGNCGGTGGTATCTGCTGGACGGAAGCGAAGGTTCCATCCACGTCCTGGATGCNCAGCTGCAGCCCGTGGATCGATGGGTCGACGTCGGACTGCAGGAACCCGTCGCCATNGCCCACGATCCCCNACGCGGCNANCTNCTGGTGCTGGATCGCGGCNNCCGCGNAATCCANCGNCTGGACGAANCGGGCCGGACCGNATCCGTCANCACGATCCAGTCNCCCCNGGNNCTCGTNCGNCCCAACGGNATGGCCNTCACCCGNAGCGGAGANCTCCTNATCAGCGACGGCGGTGGNCANGGNGTGCACCGNTTCNCCGANGANGGANCCCATCTCGCCTCCTGGGGAAGCAAGGGATCCGATCACGAGGAGTTCTGGAAACCCGCCGGCATCGTCGTGGACGACCGGGACCGCGTGATTGTGCTGGATCACGGAAATCATCGTTGCCAGATGTTCGATCTTGAGGGACGATGGATCATGACGTTNGGAGCCGGACGGGCCTATACGCCATCGAATCGACCACCTCAACGCACCGAAGACGAGTAGCCACCAGTCATGTTGACCAAACCCGCCGCCATCGTCGCCGCCACCATGCTGCTGGGCGGCTGCGCCACTGGACTCGATCACCAGTTGCGCACCAACGATCAGCTCTATGAGGTGTCGTGNAGTTCCAACCCCTCTCCGATACCGGTCAACGACTTCTTCACGCTCGAAGTGGAGGTCCGGTCCGACGGCGAACTTCTGACCGAGGGCGAACTGACGGTGGACGCCGCCATGCCCCACCACAATCACGGCATGAATCACGTACCGCTGATCGAACGAACCGGACCGGGACGCTGGTACGTCGAGGACATGCTCTTCCACATGCCCGGGTACTGGGAGCTGTACTTCGATGTGCAGGATCAAGGCGTCACCCATCGGGCCCAGGAACCGCTCGAGGTCGACTGATGCTCCTGCTCTGGTGCATCACGACCCTGCTTGGCGCTGCGGAAGTCGACCTCCCGGTCGCCTTCACCCCCACCGAGCAACGACGGATCCTCCAGCACTCCCCCGTCCCCGAACCTCCGGACGATCCCACCAACGCATGGGATCTCGATCCGGACGCGGCCAATCTCGGCCAGGCCCTGTTCTACGACGCCGGGTTCTCGCGCAACGGACAGGTCTCCTGCGCCAGTTGCCATGGCCCCATGATCGCCTGGACCGATGGGGTCCCCATCTCGACCGGAATGGGACCCGGCAAACGACACTCCCAATCCCTCCTCAATGTGGCCCACAACCGCTGGTTCTTCTGGGACGGACGCGCCGACACCCTCTGGTCGCANGCCATGCATCCGGTGGAGGACCCGGCGGAGTTCGACGGAAGTCGGGTCGACTACGTCCGTCGCATCCACGAGGATCCCGCCTACCGGGAAGCCTACGAATCGGTCTTCGGCGATCTTCCCTCGATGGCGGACACGGCCCGGTTCCCGCCCGGAACGCGATCCGGCACGCCGGAATGGGACGCGATGACGGAGGCCGACCGCAGCCATGTGGATCGGGTGTTCGTCAACTGCTCCAAGGCGATCGCCGCCTTCGAACGGGAACTCCGCAGCGTCGACTCCCCTTTCGACCGCTTCGTCGAGGGACTGCGTGAAGGCGACCGGGAAAAGATGACGGCACTCAACAGCTCGGAACAACGCGGACTCCAGCTCTTCGTGGGCGAAGCCGGATGCCGGCAATGCCACTCCGGTCCGCTGTTCACCGACTTCGAGTTCCACAACATCGGCATCCCCACCGGACACGGCGGTCCCCCCCGCGATTCGGGACGGTTCGGCGGAATCGAGTTCGTGCAGGCCAGTCCGTTCTCGTCGCACGGCGTGCACAGCGACGAACCGGGCGGACGCAAGGCCCGGCGGACCGGATCCATCGTGAAGGGGCAGGAACACTGGGGAAGCTTCAAGACCCCGTCGCTGCGAAACGTCGGACGCACGGCTCCCTACATGCACCAGGGTCAGTTCGGCGATCTTGCCACGGTGCTGCGGTTCTACAACACGCTCGAGGACATGCAGNTCCAGGANCATCATCAGGAGGCGGTCCTGAAACCNCTNGATCTCACGGANNAGCANNTGANGGANCTGGAAGCCTTNCTGCGTTCGCTCAACAGNCCACTCCCATCCCGCAGCCTCATGGGCCCCGTCGANCCACGAACCGGCACCCCCCCTCAACGTGCCAAAAAGCCGATCCAACCCACCTCAGAGTCCGGAAAGAAGCCCTGATTGGGGAAGTTCAGTGGCTGATACCCCCGAAATGGGTAGATTGAATGTTCCGGGGGGTCGGGTCGAGATAAGAGAAATCACCTGCAGGAAGAAGTTCAACCGTGAAGACACAGATGCTCGCAATGGCCGTCCTCCTCGGGGCGGGAATGGTCACCTCGTTCGCACACCTTGACGACCCCAAGGAACAGGATCGCGTCCCCCGCTTCGAAGGCCCCGCCTACCGCGCGGACGCTCCGCTCGCCGAGCGGAGTGCCGCCGACATACGTGGATTCGACAGCCAGAACCTGACGCTGCTGAGTTGGCTGCCGCTTGCGGAGTTTGGCAGTCCTTCGACCGGCAGCGACTGCTGGGGATACACCAGTCCGGAATCGGGACGTGAATACGCCATCTTCACCCACAGCGAAGGNACCGCATTCGTCGAAGTGACGAATCCCGGCAACGCCCAGGTGGTCGCGAACATCGCCGGACCGAACAGCCTGTGGCGCGACGTGAAGATCTACAACAACTACGCCTACGCGGTCAGCGAAGGCGGAAGTGGAATCCAGGTGTTCCAACTCGCTCAGATCGATCTGGGCAGCGTCACGCTCGTGGGGACCGTCAACGACATCGGAACTTCGGCCACCCACAACATCGTCATCGACGAGGACAGCGGCTTTCTCTACCGGACCGGCGGGGGCGACGAGGGGCTGCGCATCTACTCCCTCGCCAATCCGTCCAACCCCGTGTACGTCGCCTCGTGGTCGAGCCGCTACGTCCACGACGCCCAGGTCGTGACCTACACCGAAGGGCCCTACGCCGGCCGCCAGATCGCATTCTGCTGCGGCGGCTTCAACGGCGGCTTCTCCGAGACCGGCCTCTGCATCCTGGACGTGACCAACAAGTCCAACATCCAGCAGATCGCCTGCCTTCAGCACTCGAACCCCAACTATTCCCATCAGGGATGGCTGACCGAGGATCGCCAGTACTTCTACCTCAACGACGAACTCGACGAGCAGAACACCGGCATCCCGACCACGACCCGCATCATCGATGTCAGCAACCTCTCCAACCCCGTGCAGGTGGGCACCTTCTCCACGGGCCTGGCTGCCGTCGACCACAACCTCTACGTCCGGGACAACCTGATCTACCAGGCGAACTACCGCAGCGGCCTCCGCATCTTCGACGCCACCAACCCGACCAGTCCCGCGGAGGTCGCATTCTTCGACACCTGGCCGGAAGACGACCTCGCGCAGTTCAACGGACTCTGGAGCGTGTATCCGTACTTTGAAAGCGGGACCATCATCGGCAGCGATCTGGAACGCGGGCTCTTCGTATGGCAGGGATCGCGGATCTCCATCTCCTACGTGGGCAACACGCCCGAGCTGATCGATCCCGCCGGCGGCACCGAAGTCCGCGCCGACATCGCCGGCGTGAACGGAGGCACCATCGACGAGTCGACGCTCAAGCTGAACTACGCCACCGAAACCACCAGCGGCACCGTCGACCTGACCCCCGAATCGGGCGATACGTACGTTGCGGCATTCCCCGCCCTGCCGTGCGCCGAAACCGCATCCTGGTACCTGACGGCTTCGACCACCGGCGGTCAGACCGTGACCATTCCCGCCGGCGCCCCCTCCACCACCAACACCACCCTGATCGCCAGCGGCACCTCCGTCACCTTCGAAGACAACTCGGAGACCAACACCGGATGGACCGTCAGCGGAGACGCCACCGACGGCCAGTGGGACCGTGGTGTCCCGGTGAGCTGCGCACGGTGCGATCCGTCCCTCGATGCGGACGCATCGGGCCAGAGCTGGCTCACGGACAACAGCGCCGGCAGCGCCTGCAACAGCGACGTCGATGGCGGATCGACGATCCTCACCTCGCCCCTGCTCGACGCGTCGGCTCCNTCCGCCGTGCTGAGCTACAACCGCTGGTACAACAACGGCAGCACGTGCAACGGTGCGGATCCCCAGAACGATGTCTTCGTGGTCGACATCTCCGACGACGGCGGTTCGAGCTGGACCCAGCTCGAACTCATCGGACCGGCCGGCCCCGGCACCTCGGGGGGCTGGATCTCCGTCTCCTTCGTCGTCTCGGACATCCCGGGCATCTCGAACTCGGACTCCGTGCGTCTTCGGTTCACCGCCAGCGACCTCAACGACGGCAGCGTGATCGAAGCCGGCGTGGATGCCGTACGGGTGTCCGCCGTCGAATGCGATGAACCAGCGAACTGCTCGGGAGACACCAACGGAGACGAGCAGATCAACGTCGAAGATCTTCTGGCGGTGATCGGATCATGGGCCCAGTTCGATCCGACCTGCGACTTCGACGGGAGCGGCACGGTCGACGTGGCCGATCTGCTCATCGTCATCGCAGCCTGGGGCAGCTGCCTCTGATCCGGTGTTCGGCACCGTGGCGGATTCCTGCCCACGCACGGCGGACCGTGGGACGGTTCCGTCCCTAGAATGGGGTGATGGGCTCCTGCTCGTGCAATGACGGTATGGCCGACGTTCCCGGGGCGGGGAGAGAACCCGTCGTCCCCGAGCACGCGCTGCCGTCGACCGATCCGGTCGTGGTCTTCGACGGGGACTGCGCGTTCTGCCGACGCTGGATGCGGAGGTACTGGAACCTCCATCGGTCGGGGATCGCCTGGACGTCGTTCCAGTCCGGGGCCGAGCACTTTCCCCACATCCCCCGGGAGCAGTTCCGGGAAGCCNTGCACGTGATCGAACCCGACGGNNCCGTCCGTCGCGGGGCTGNAGCCGTCTTTCGGCTTCAGGAGCTGGTCGGCCTCCGCAGCTGGCCGAGTTGGCTGCACGAGCACGTGCCTCCCTTCCGAATCCTCACCGAAGCCGTCTACCGCTTCACCGCCCGTCATCGCGGCGGCGCGGATACCGTGGGCATCCTGCTGCACGGACGGGTCACGGCCCCGTCGACGTTCCAACTCACTCGGCGGGTGTTTCTCCGCTGCCTGGGACTGATCTACCTCATCGCATTCCTCTCGGCCGGTTGGCAGCTCGAAGGACTCGTGGGCAGTGAAGGCATCCGTCCCGTCGCCGAGCGGCTCGACGCCCTCGAGTCCACTCGCATCGGATTCGGCCAGTTGCCCACCCTGCTCTGGTTCGGNGCCGGCGATGCCATGCTCCAGACCTTCTGGATCGCGGGCGCGGTGGCCGCCGCGCTNCTGATCGCCGGCCTGCTGCCCATGGCGATGCTGGCCCTGTGCTGGATCGCCTACCTCTCGATCACCAACGGCGGCGATGTCTTCTTCCAATACCAATGGGANGCCCTGCTGCTGGAAGTCGGATTCGTNTCGATCTTCTGGGCNCCCTTCAGTTGGCGGCTNAACGCANNNGANGNCAGACGCCCCTCGNCGGTNATCAGNCTGATGCTGCTGTGGCTGCTGGCTCGGTTCATGTTCTTTTCCGGGTTCGTGAANCTGCAGAGCGGCGATCCNACCTGGTTGAACCTNACGGCNCTGGAGTACCACTACTGGACCCANCCGCTTCCGACGTGGACCGCCTGGTACCTGCACCAGGCCGCCGCGTGGTTCCAGAAGCTGTGCTGCCTGGCGATGCTGGCCGTCGAACTGGGCGCCCCCCTGCTGGTGTTCGGCCCCAGAGTNTGCCGAAGCATCGCCTTTGCCCTGCTGGTGGGCCTGCAGGTCGCCATTCTGGCCACGGGCAACTACGGATTCTTCAATCTCCTGTCGATCGTCCTGTGCATCCTGCTGCTGGACGACTCCCAGTGGCAGGTGCTGTGGCCGAAGGAATCCAGATGGAAACTTCGGACCGGACTGGCCCGGGTCGAGACTCCNACACGCCGCGTACTCAACACGATGGTGGCCGTCCTCCTGCTCAGCCTCAGTGTTCCCACCGCGTGGTCCCAGTGGACCGGAGAATCCGTCGGACGTTCATGGCGNGNGCCGTTCTCATCCTGGCGACTGGTGAACCAGTACGGCCTCTTCCGGTCCATGACCACGACCCGCCCGGAACTGCGGATCGAGGTCAGTGAAGACGGAACGAACTGGGAGACCATCGTGTTCCACCACAAGCCTGGCCCCCTCGACCGCCCTCCCGCGTTCTGCCTGCCGGACATGCCCCGCCTGGACTGGCAGATGTGGTTCGACGGGCTCTCCATCCGGAACGAGATCCGGTACGGCACCCGGGCCGGCAACATCATCCTGACGGACCTGCTGCAAGCGATCCTCGAGGGACGCAAGCCGGTGCTGGAGCTGATGGAATCCACCCCGGACTTCACGCCCCGACTGGTCCGCTGGCGGCTGGACCGGTATCGCTTCAGCAACTCAGAACACCGGGCGGAGACCGGCGATTGGTGGGTCTCCAAGACGATGTACGAGTCGCCGACCATCGCTGGGGATACGATGCAAGCNCCTGCAGGAAATGGGCTTAGGTCCGAATAGAACGTCGTTTCCGGATCAATTTCACGATTGCACGCTCGGATCCGCCGTTCTGGCCACTGTCTTCGCTGGTTTTTGATTTTCCAGTGCGAGATTCACGGTTGCCGACGCAATCTTTCATGGAGAAGCACATCTTTCTGAACCCCGGGGCCTACCGGCACGAATAGAACTGTACATGCCTTCGATCGAGTTNCCAATCTGGTACGACCGCGTCCTGGCCCGACTGGCCGAAGTCGAGCGGGTGTACGACCTGGGNNTGGGTGAGATGCTGAAGGTCAGCAACACCTCCCGGCACGACCTGATCGAGCTCCACGGCTACGGCTGGACCGAAGCCGAGGCCACCGCCTGCATCGTCGAGAACGCCGGCCTCCGCTGAATCAATCTGGGGAAGCGAATCGCCCNGTNNCGGGGACGGTGNNCCGCACCGTCCCCNNGTNCTGTCTNNTCACATNTGNCCGACGGACGTGGTCGTGACCTCCGGACCGGANGCCGGTTCNCCGAAGAGGGACTGGAATCCCGTCTCGTCGATCGTGCTTCCCAACTGGCGGGCGATCGAGTTCATGTCGACCCGGGCGTTNTCGAGGGCNCTGGTCGCACCNGGCGACGGAGTCATGTTGAAGATGATGCCGTCCCCCTCGTCGATCTTCGCCGCCCCCATCATGAGACGACGCTCCTTCTTCTCGATCAGCTGAGGCCGGATGCCGGTGTAGCCCTCGGCGAACTCGAGATCGTGGGCCTCCATCGACGGAATGATCTTCCGNGCGGCCTTCAGGAAGCTCCGCTTGCCGAAGTACGGCAGTTCGTAGCCCAGGTTTTGATAGACGAAGTTGTGGATGTCCTTGTCCTTCATCAGTTCCCACAGCACCGCGGCCACGTCGTCGTCGAAGTTGAAGGACTCCAGGAATCCCCAGGCGGTCTTGGCGTTGTGGCGTTCGAGCACCGGCAGCACGAGGGCCGTGGGGCCGAACCGGGTCTTGTCGGGAGCCGTCAGATCCGGATCACCGTGGATCGCGGCGAAGGGGAGCTTGTCGTTCTGGACCGTGTAGACCTTGCGGTCGAGGACCTTGGGGGCGAAGTAGAAGCTGCCCGTGACCGGCATGACGGAGAGGTTGTGCCCGTAGCCCATCTTCTGGGCCATCAGCAGCGAGTGGGCCCCCGCGGAGACCACCACCAACTTCGCGTGGATGGTNCGATCGGCGCACTCGACCTCGTAGCCGCCGTCGACCCGGGTGATCTTCTTGGCCTCCGTNGACAGATGGATGGCCACTTCGGTGCCNTCGGCCTTCTTGGCCTCGGCGACGTAGCCCTCGGTCACCTTTCCGTAGTCGACCGCGTATCCCTCCGGGTTGTGGATCGCGGCGATGGGGTCCTCACGGAGGGAGCCGTCGACCAGNGCGACCTTCGGCTCGAGGTCCGCAATGCCCGAGGCATCCAGCAGTTCGATCGTGGGAAACAGGTCCTTGAACTCGGCGTGACGNCGCGTGACCTTCTCGACCTCCTCGTCCCCCACTCCGAGCAGCATCTTGCCGTAGCAGCGGATGACGGAATCGTCCTGCAGCACCNNCTGGGCGAAGGTCTTGGTCAGACCGGACGCCGCCTTGACGTGCGTCGCCTTCTCNAGCGAGTAGTTNGTCTCGATGTCGCCTTCGTGCAGTGTCTGGCTGTTGTTGTGGGCNTTCGAGTTCAGCGGNTCNAGNTGGTCGTACTTCTCGATCAGNCAGAGCGANCGGANGTCGGTGAAACGCGANAGNAGNTAGAGNAGCGAGGTNCCGCTGATNCCNCCNCCGATGATCAAGACNTCGCAGTTGGATCGTTCCATGGCCCGAATGCTCCTGTGACTGGACGATGGGCCCATCATAGCACCGGCATCCCCGCCAACGATCCCGGTACACTTCCGGAGAACCCAGGAGAGCACCCATGCCCATTCCGATCATCAGGCTGTACACCGGTGAGGACGGCGAATCCCACTTCGAAACCACCACCATGGACATGCACGCCCACGGCGATGTCGTCACCATGTCGGATCTCATGGACTGCCACGAGGTCCAGTTCGCCGAAACGTCGTCCGGGGGCGGCTACGACTGGCACACCGCACCGCGTCGACAGTTCGTGATCACGCTCAGCGGCACGCTCGAGTTCGAGAACCGAGCCGGTGACACGCAGCTGATCAAGCCCGGCGACATCCTGCTCGCCGAGGACACCACCGGCGGCGGTCACAAGTGGCGACTGGTGGACGACCAGCCGTGGCGAAGGTGCTATGTGCACCTGGAACCGGACGCCTCGTGAACGCCCCGTATCGGGTTCGATTCGACCGTCTGGTCGACGACGCGTTGCCGCAACTGCCCGGGGATCCGTTCACTGCTTGAGCAGGTGCAGGTGCACGAAGATGGTTCCATCGAGATCAAGGGCTCCATCGCGCTGAGCCCGACTCGACGCCCCGTGTGACACTGGTCAGGACGCAGCGACCTCGTGCAGGCGGTCCAGCCCGGCAGGCCCGGCGAGGGTCGACAGATCAAGCCGGGCCAACGTATGCAGCAGCACGGATCGGTCGGGCAATCCGTTCTGTTCCAGCCAGCGTTGGACGGTGCGGGCGGCGGCGGCGGCCAGGTCGCAGACGGCGACGACATCGCGCTCCGGCAGTTCCCGCACGTAGGTCCAGGCCCGGGCCGTGGCATCCGGCAACGCCCCCGGCACGACACCGAGGCCCCGCAGGAAGAGCCCGGCATCGAATGCACCCAAGGCCTTGGTGAAGCCCATGCAATCGGCGATGAGTTCATCGTGCAGATTCAGCCGCATTCCGTTGAACAGGCGTCGAGTGGCGTAGTGTGAGAACTCGTGCTCCAGCCGAATGACCTCCGACTGCCGAGCCCACTCCGCTGCGGTCAGGTCGACTGCGACATCCTCGGCGGCCAGACTGGCGTACGGGCCCTCGTGCACGAGCAGAATGCGATCGCGGAATCTCGTCCGGTCACCCCGATCCAGAGCGCCGATCGCTTCGCTCCAGGTGCTGCATCCGGCGACCAGTGGATCGTCGGCCAGTGCCCCCTGCTCCCACGCCTGGCGAGTGGCCACGAGCCGGCCGGGGTTGGGCAGCCCGGCCACGAGCAACGCGTGCACGCTCGGGGCGATGTCGATCGGTTCCCCCTTGAAGCCGAGCACGCGAAAGAGCAGTTCAAAGAGCCCGCGATCGTGCATCGTCAGCACCGGCAGCCTGCCGGCCCAGTGCGGGGTCACCGTAAATGCGATGGATCCATCGGGCAGATGCGCACCCGATGGACGAGCCTGCATGTCACCGCCGAGAATGGCGCGGTGATACGCATCCGACTTGGCGATTCCGGATTCCACCCCGAACAGCAGTTGCGGGAGTTGTTCCGCCAGTCGGGCGCAGTCGAGCTCACCGTCTTCACGCCACGACCGCCACCAGGGGATGTGTGATTCGTCGGCCAGCGGAAGCCTCGGCAGCGGCGTGGCGGCTTCTTCGAGAAAGTCGTTGCGCAGATAGTCCTCAAGCGGGCTCGGAGGCATCAGTTCACATGTGCCTTTTAAAGGACCATTTCAGTTCAATACGTTCATTGACTGCCTTGGAACTGAGTGTAATTGTTGTATTGCAGGATTGGGCAACAGTTACCCCCCGCAGCGGCACTGAGTTCTTCATCGGAAAGCTCGTGGTGGCCGCCGGGTGCCATCGGCATCGTGATGTGCACGGT